>NZ_CP128361.1:0-306510 GCF_030345075.1 Solwaraspora sp. WMMA2065 | reverse complement strand
ACGCACCGTCGAGCACACGTACCCGTTCAGCTGGCTCGGGGTGCTGGCCCAGGCCGCCCCCTCGGCGCACGAGCTGATCTACGCCCAGCACGAACGCGGCTTCGCCCTGCACAGCATGCGCAGCCCCGAGGTGACCCGGCTCTACCTCCAGGTGCCCAACCGGACCGAATCGAGCGACTGGCCGACCGCGCGGATCTGGGACGAGCTGCACACCCGGCTGGCGACCAACGACGGCTTCACCCTGCAGGAGGGCCCGATCCTGGAGCAGGGGGTGACCCCGATGCGAAGCTTCGTTACCGAACCGATGCGCTACGGCCAGCTGTTCCTGGCCGGCGACGCGGCGCACATCGTACCGCCGACCGGCGCGAAAGGGCTGAACCTGGCGGTCGCCGACGTCCGCTTCCTGGCCGAGGCGCTGACCACCTGGTTCCGTCAGGGACGCGGGACCGGGCTGGACGAGTACTCGGCCCGGTGCCTACGCCGGATCTGGCGGGTCCAGCACTTCTCCTCCTGGATGACCGGGCTGCTGCACCGGCCCGCCGACGCCGACGAGTTCAGTCACCGGCTCCAGGTGGCCCAGTTGGAGTACGTGACGACCTCCACCGCGGCGGCGACCACCCTGGCGGAGAACTACGTGGGACTACCGCTGGACTGGAGCAGCCGCGTTGACACGCCGGTGACCCCGACCGTACCGTTCGCTTAGCGAACTTTTGTTCATCACACGCACCGGGGATGATGCATGGCTGAAATTTCCTCGCTGGCGGACGGTGTCGCCGACCTGGTCCACGACGGCGACAGCGTCGCCCTGGAGGGATTCACCCACCTGATCCCGACCGCGGCCGGGCAGGAGATCATCCGGCAGGGCCGACGCGACCTCACGCTGATCCGGATGACCCCGGACGTCGTCTACGACCAGCTGATCGGCGCCGGCTGCGCCAAAAAGCTGATCTTCAGCTGGGCCGGCAACCCCGGGGTCGGTTCGCTGCACCGGTTCCGCGACGCGGTACAGCGCGGCTGGCCCCGTCCGCTGGAGATCGAGGAGCACAGCCACGCCGGGATGGCCAACCGGTACGTCGCCGGCGCCGCCGGCCTGCCGTTCGCCGTACTCCGCGGCTACGTCGGCACCGACCTCGCCGACCGCACCCCGACCATCGCGCCCATCACCTGTCCGTTCACCGGCGAAGTGCTCACCGCCGTACCGGCGCTCAACCCCGACGTCGGCATCGTGCACGCCCAACGCGCCGACCGGCACGGCAACGTGCAGATCTGGGGCATCACCGGGGTCCACAAGGAGGTCGTACTGGCGTCCGCACGGTCCCTGGTCACCGTCGAGGAGATCGTCGACGAGCTGACCCCCCGACCCGGCGCCGTGGTGCTGCCCGGCTGGGCGGTCACCCGGGTCGCCGAGGTGCCCGGCGGGGCGCACCCGTCGTACGCGATGGACTACAGCGACCGGGCCAACGACTACTACCAGGAGTGGGACGAGATCAGCCGGGACCGGGACACCTTCACCCGCTGGCTCGACGAACACGTCCTGGCCGCGGCGGGGACCGACGCGACGTACGGTGGTGCGGAATGAACGAGCCGCAAGCCGTCGAGGGGTTCACCCGCGACGAGATGATGACCGTCGCCGCCGCCCGGGCGCTGCGCGACGACGCCCGCTGCTTCGTCGGCATCGGCCGGCCCAGCACCGCAGCCAACCTGGCCCGGCGGACCCACTCCCCCGACCTGGTGCTGGTCTACGAGTCCGGCACCATCGGCGCCAAGCCCGGCCGGCTGCCGCTGTCCATCGGCGACGGGGTGCTCGCCGAGACCGCCGACACGGTCGTGTCGGTGCCGGAGATCTTCAACTACTGGCTGCAGCCCGGCCGGATCGACGTCGGCTTCCTCGGTGCCGCGCAGATAGACCGGTACGCCAACATCAACACCACGGTGATCGGCGACGACTACACCGACCCGTTGGTACGGCTGCCCGGCGCGGGCGGAGCACCGGAAATCGCCGCCTCGTGCGGCGAGGTGATCGTCATCGTGCCGCAGAGTCGGCGTACGTTCGTCGACCGGGTCGACTTCGTCACCTCGGTCGGCTTCGGCGCGGGCCCCGGCGACCGGCAACGCCTCGGCCTGCGCGGCCGGGGTCCCACCCTGGTCATCACCGACCTCGGCATGCTGCGCCCGGACCCGGACACCTGCGAGCTGACCCTCACCCAGCTGCACCCCGGAGTGGGTGTCGAGCAGGCCGTGGCGGCCACCGGCTGGCCGCTGAAGGTCGCCGCCGACCTGACGACCACCGACGAACCCACCCCGCAGGAGCTGGCCGCCCTGCGCCAGCTGCTGAACCCCTGACCCCGGCGGGGACAGCTGACCAAGGAGGCACCGCCATGCCCGACACCACGCCCGTACGGGCCGACCGCCCCGGCGAGCTGCTCCTGCCGCGCTACCGACGCGACGACACCGCCGTGCACCCGCCGCTGCTCTCCCCCGACTACAAGTCCACCGTGCTGCGTGCCCCCGCCCAGTCGCCGGTGCTGCTCCCGCAGACGCTCACCGAGATCACCGGCCCGCTGCTCGGCGAGGGCCGGGTCAGCGCGACCGACGCCGACCTGAGCCGCAGCGGCGACGGCGAAGCCCAGGGGCAACGGATCATCGTGCACGGCCAGGTCCGCGACAGCGACGGCCGACCGGTGCCGGACACCCTGGTGGAGGTCTGGCAGGCCAACGCCGGCGGGCGCTACCTGCACAAGCTCGACCAGCACGACGTACCGCTCGATCCGCACTTCACCGGCGTCGGCCGGGCGATGACCGACTCGATGGGCCGCTACCGGTTCGTCACCATCAAGCCCGGCGCCTACCCGTGGCGCAACCACTCCAACGCGTGGCGGCCGGCGCACATCCACTTCTCGCTGTTCGGCCGGGCCTTCACCCAGCGACTGGTCACCCAGATGTACTTCCCCGACGACCCGCTGTTCCCCTACGATCCGGTCTTCAACTCGATCCCCGACCCGGCCGCCCGGCAACGGCTGATCGCCAGCTTCGACCTGGCCAACACGGTCGAGGAATGGGCGCTCGGCTTCCGGTTCGACATCGTGCTGCGCGGCACCGAGGCGACCCCGATGGAGGAATCATGACCATCAGCGTGACCGCGTCGGACTGGGACCAGCAGACCGGGCTGACCCCGGCGCAGACCGTCGGACCGTACCTGGGGATCGGCCTGCCCTGGCCGGACGGGCCGTTCGTGGTCGACGAGACCGACCCGGCGGCGATCTGGCTGCGTGGCCGGCTCCTCGACGGCGCCGGCGAACCGGTGCCGGACGGTCTGATCGAGACCTGGCAGGCTGACCCGCAGGGCCGGTTCGACCACCCGGACGATCCGCGCGGCGCGGTGGCCGGGTTCCGCGGCTTCGGCCGCTGCCCCACCGACGGGACCGGCGGGTGGGCGGTACGCACCCGCAAACCGGGGCCGGTACCTGGATTGGACGGACAGCCGCAGGCCCCGCACATCGCCGTGTCGGTGTTCGCCCGGGGGTTGCTGCACCGCGTCGTCACCCGGATCTACTTCCCGGACGAGGCCGACGCGAACGCCGCCGACCCGGTGCTGGCCGGGCTGCCGCAGGCCCGACGCGGCACGGTGATCGCGGCCGCCGAGCCGGACGGCTACCGGTTCGACATCCGACTGCAGGGCGAGCATGAAACCGTTTTCTTCGCCGTCTGACCCGGAGTCCACCATCGACGATCCCGAGCCGGTCGGTCTGTTCGACCCGTTGCTCGCCGCCGGCGGGGTCCGGGCCGCCGTCGACGACCGGGCCTGGCTGCGCGCCATGCTCGACGCCGAAGCGGCGTTGGCCCGCGCCCAGGCGGCCGGCGGGTCGGTGCCGTCGGCCGCCGCCGAGGCGATCACCGCCACCGCCCGCGACCACCGGTTCGACCCGGCGGCGATCGGCGCGGGTGCGACCGGCGCCGGCAACCCGGTGGTGCCGCTGGTCGCCGCGTTGCGCGCCGCCGTCGGGCCGGACAGCGCCCGGTACGTGCACGCCGGGGCCACCAGCCAGGACATCCTGGACACGGCCGCAATGCTGGTGGTCCGCCGGGCGCTGGGTCCGATGCTGGACGACGTACGGCGGACCGCCTCGGCCGCCGCCCGGCTGGCCGCCACACACCGGGACACCCTGCTGCCCGCCCGGACCCTGCTGCAGCAGGCACTGCCGACCACCTTCGGACTGGTCGCCGCCGGCTGGCTGACCGCGTTGGACACCGCCGCCCGCCGGCTGGGCACCGTCCGGGACGAGGTCCCCGCCGTTCAGCTCGGCGGCGCCGCAGGCACCCTCGCCGCGTTCGGCACCGACGGCCCGGCTCTGGTCAATCGGCTCGCCGTCGAGCTCGACCTGGCCGCCCCGCAGCTGCCCTGGCACACCGACCGGAGCCGGCTGGCCGAGCTGGCCGGCGTGCTCGGCGGCACCGCCGGCAGCATCAGCAAGATCGCCCGCGACGTCACGCTGCACGCCCAGACCGAGGTCGCCGAGCTGGCCGAGGAACGCCCCGGCGGATCGTCGACCCTGCCGCACAAACGCAACCCGGTCGCGGCCGTCACCGCCGTCGCCTGCGCCGACCAGGCGCCCGGCCTGGTCGCCACCCTGCTTGCCGCGATGGCCCAGGAGCACCAACGGGCGGCCGGCGGCTGGCACGCCGAGTGGCGGGCGCTGCGCAGCCTGCTGGAGTCGGTCGGCTCGGCCGCCTACTGGCTACGTACCTGCCTGGAAGGGTTACGGGTCGATGCCGTGCGGATGCGGGCCAACCTCGACCTGACCGGCGGTGGGCTGCTCGCCGAACGGGTCAGCGGCGCACTCGCCGGGCAGCTCGGCCGGCACCGGGCCAACGAGATCGTCAAGGTAGCGGTCACCGGCGGTCCCGCCGCCGGGCTGGCCGAACGGCTGGCCGCCGACCCACAGGTCAGCGCGGTGCTCACCCGGGCCCAGCTGGACGAGTTGCTCGACCCGGCCGGCTACCTCGGTGCGTACCGCGAACTGATCGACCGGGCGCTGCGCGCCCACCGCAGCCGACTGACTCAGGAGGACCGCTGATGACCACCGACCGCCACCCGGTGGAGGTCGACCACGAGATCGTCGGACCCGACGGCGCGCCGGTGGTGCTGCTGGCCAACTCGCTGGGCAGCACCCGGGCGATGTGGGATCCGCAGGTGCCGGTGCTCACCGGTGCCGGGCTGCGGGTGCTGCGCTACGACACCCGGGGGCACGGCCGCTCCCCCGTACCGCCCGGTCCGTACAGTCTGGACGATCTCGGGGCCGACGTGCTCGCCCTGCTCGACCGGCTGGAGCTGGACCGGGTCCACGTGGCCGGGGTGTCCCTCGGCGGGATGACCGGGATGTGGCTGGCCGGACACGCCGCCGCCCGGGTCGACCGGCTGGTGCTCTGCTGCACCTCCGCGCTGCTCGGCCCGGCCCAGGCATGGGCCGACCGGGCGGCCACGGTGCGGGCCGAAGGCACCGGCGTGGTGGCCGACACGGTCGCGGCCCGCTGGTTCACCCCCGGGTTCGCCGCCCGGCGACCCGACGTCTTCGCCGCCGCCCGCGCGATGATCGCGGCCACCCCGGCCGAGGGGTACGCCGGCTGCTGCGTCGCGATCGGACAGATGGATTTGACCGGGCTGCTGCCGAGGATCACCGCGCCGACCCTGGTGATCGCCGGCGCCGACGACCCGGCCACCCCGCCGTCGCACAGCGAGACGATCGTCGCCGGCATCCCCGACGCCACCCTGCAGATCGTCGCCGACGCCGCGCACCTGGCCAGCGTCGAGCAGGCCGATCAGGTGTCCGAGTTGATCCTGACGCATCTCACCGGACAGGAGGTGACCGGCGATGCCGACCGATCCGCCGGTTGACGCCACGACTCCGTCGCCCGGCCCTCGGGCCGCACCGTCGTCGTCGGATCCGAGGTATGACGCCGGGATGGCGGTACGCCGGGCGGTCCTCGGCGACGCGCACGTGGACCGGGCGGTGGCCAACACGACCGAGTTCACCGCCGACTTCCAGGACTTCATCACCCGGTACGCGTGGGGCAGCGTCTGGACCCGCGACGGGCTGGACCGGCGGACCCGCAGCTGCGTCACGCTCGCCGTACTGACCGCCCTGCACTGCACCGACGAGCTGGCGATGCACGTGCGGGCCGCGCTGCGCAACGGGTTGACCGCACAGGAGATCAGCGAGGTGCTGCTGCACACGGCGGTCTACGCGGGCGTACCGGCCGCGAACAGCGCGTACGCGGTGGCCCAGCGGGTGCTGGCCGAGAACCCGGGACCGGGTGGTCGGATCTCCGACAGCGAAGCAGGGCCACCGGTGGATCCGGGCACGGTGGAACCCGGTTAGGGTTCTGCGACCATCACCACAGGAGAGCCATGAGCGAGCACGGGCGGGAAGCTCACTTCGTGCAGTCGTTGGAACGCGGCCTGGCCGTGATCCGCGCCTTCGACGCCCAGCATCCTGAGTTGACACTCAGCGAGGTGGCCCGGATCTGCGACCTGACCCGCGCCGCCGCCCGCCGGTTCCTGCTCACCCTGGTCGACCTCGGCTACGTCCGCACCGACGGACGGATGTTCTCGCTCACTCCCCGGGTGCTGGAGCTGGGCTACGCCTACCTGTCGGCCATCTCGCTGCCCGAGGTGGCCGAGCCGCACCTGGAACGGCTGGTCGCCCAGGTGCACGAGTCGTCGTCGGTGTGCGTGCTGGACGGCGACTCGATCGTCTACGTGTCCCGGGTGCCGACCTCGCGGATCATGACGGTGTCGATCAACGTAGGGACCCGGTTCCCGGCGTACGCCACCTCGGTCGGCCGGGTGCTGCTGGCGCACCTGCCGGAGGAGGAGGTGCTCGCCCGGCTGGAGCGCAGCCGGCTGGACCGGCTCACCTCCCGTACCGCCCACACCATGGCGGCATTGCGGGCGGAGCTGGACCGGGTCCGCGCCCAGGGCTACGCCATCGTCGACCAGGAGTTGGAGGAAGGTCTGCGGTCGGTGGCGGCACCGATCCGGGACCGGGCCGGCAAAGTGGTCGCTGCGGTGAACATCTCGGTGCACGCCAGCCGCAACACCGTCGAGTCGATCCGCCGCGAACTGCTGCCGCACCTGCTGGCCACCGCCGCCAAGATCGAGGCCGATCTGCGGATCGCCGCGCCGGGTCGGGCCACCCGGCTGCCCGGCGCCTGACCGCGCCGCACCCGCCGTACCCGCCGAACCGGTGACCGGGCCGGACCGGGGCCGGGGACCCGGTCGAAACGGCCCGTCCGGGACCTTCGGCCCAATGCCGGCGCAGCGCCGGGCGGCCACTGTTGAGGTATGGGCTCAACCACCGGGCTTCCCGAGCCGATCCGGTCCCGCCCGTGGACGGTACGGGTGGCGGCCGGCCTGCTGATCTTCGTCGGCGTCACGGCGGTCGGCGGCGGCGTGGAGATGTGGCTGTACCCGTACGGCAACGAATTCGTGCGTACGGAATGGCTCCGTGACCTGCCGTTGATCGACACCTGGCGGCTACCCGGGCTGGTGCTGGGGGCCGGTCTCGGTCTCGGCTCGCTGGTCAGCGCGTTCGGGCTGCTGCGCAGACCACGGTGGCGCTGGCTCGCCCCGGTGCAACGGGTGACCGGCCGGCACTGGTCGTGGGCCGCCACCGGGGTGTCGGGGATCGCGCTCGGCGGATGGATCCTGCTGGAGGTCGTCCTGCTGCCGCAGCGGTCGATCATCGAGGCGCTCTACGGCATCCTGGCGGCCGGGCTCGTCGGGCTGTGCTCGACCGCGTCGCTGCGGCGCTCGCTGGCGCTGACCCCGGACCGCGACGTCGCGCCCGGTCAGCAGGTAGGGCAGGCCGCGCCGGAGCGTGGACTCCCCGACCGGCGGCGACTGCTCCGCCGGGAGCGGGTTCTCATCGGGCTCGAAACGTTCCTCGCCGTCAGCGCGGTCGGCGGTGCCGTTGGGCTGACCACCGGCGGCATGGACCTCGGGCCCGTCACCGCTGACCTGCCGTTTGCCTCTCCGGTGCTGGCCGGCGCCGCCCTGGCGGCGGTCAACGGGGTCCTGCCCGGCGTCGTGGTGGTCGCCGCGGTCAGCCGGCGGTCGTGGGCACCGCTCGGCCACCTCGTCGTCGGGGCCGCACTGGTCCTGTGGATCGTCGTCCAGGTCGCCGTCATCGGTCCGGTCTCCTGGCTCCAACCCGTCTTCCTCGGGTACGGCCTGGCCGTTGTCGGCCTCGCACTCCGACTGCCGCTGCGCCCAACGGTCGGCGCCGCAGAGACGCCAGCCCGCGTCGTACCCGGGCGGTAGCCTCGCTGCGGTCGCCGACGGCGGGAGCCGGGGGGACCGGAGCCGAGAGGACAGGAGGAGTGCGATGACTCGGGAGGACGTCACAAGCTTCGTCGACCGGGACCTGCGGGGTGCCCGGTTCAACCGGTCGACGCTGGCCGGCGCGGTGATGCGCGGCGTCGACGTGCGCGGGCTGGACATCGACGCGCCGTGGCTTGCCGACGGCGCGCTGCTGGTCAACGGGGTCGACGTCGTGCCGCTCGTCGAGGCCGAACTCAACCGGCGGTTCCCCGGGCGTGAGCTGATGCGGGCCGAGGATCCGGACGGTCTGCGCACGGCGTGGAGGGCACTCGAACTGGCGTGGGCGGCCGCGGTTGACCGTATTCCGTCCTTGCCCGAGGGTGCCGTCGACGTCTCGGTCGACGGTGAGTGGTCCTTCGCGCAGACGCTTCGCCACCTCGTGTTCGCCACCGACGCCTGGCTCGGCAAGGCGATCCTGCGCCTGCCTCAGCCCTTCCACCCGCTCGGCCAGCCCCACGCCGAGTACGAGTTGGACGGCTTCGACATGTCGATCTTCGCGACGGAGAAGCCGGCCCTCACGGTGGTGCTCCAGCTACGTGCCGAGCGGCAGGCCATGGTCCGGGAGTTCCTCACCACCGTCACGGCGGACCTGCTCGCCGAGCCCCGACCGAGCGCGTGGTCACCCGAGCACGACGTGTCCGTCCTGCACTGCCTTCACGTGATCCTCGACGAGGAGTGGTCGCACCTGCGGTACGCGCTGCGTGACCTCGACGTGCAGGGTTGAGGTTGCCGACACGGAGTTGACGACTCGACGTACCGCTCCGCCCTTCCGCCTGCTGTCGCGAAACGGTGGGTACCGGAGTGAACGGCCGTGCCGGGACGACCGCGGTCAAGCCGACCAGTAGGTTGTCCGGGTGGCAGGGCTGAGGACGACGCGGGTGCAGATCTGGACCGACGGCGCGTGCAGCGGCAATCCGGGGCCGGGCGGTTGGGGCGCCCTGCTGCGCTACGGCGAGGCCGAGAAGGAACTGTGCGGCGGTGAGGCCGGCGCGACGACGAACAACCGGATGGAACTCACCGCCCCGATCCGGGCGCTGGCCGCGCTGACCCGGGCGTCCACCGTCGACCTGTACACCGACAGCACGTACGTCCGTAACGGTGTCCTGTCGTGGATGGCGAACTGGAAACGCAACGGCTGGCGTACGAAAGCCGGCGAGCCGGTCAAGAACGAGGATTTGTGGCGGGAGCTCGACGCCGCCGTCGCCCGTCACCACGAGGTCGTCTGGCACTGGGTGAAGGGCCACGCCGGTCACGTGGAGAACGAGCGCGCCGACCGGCTCGCCGCTCGCGGTCAGCGGGAGGCGCTGGAGGCCGCCGGCGTCCCGGTGCCGCCGGTGCCGCAGCCGCGCCGCCGAGCGACACCGCGCCGCAGCTGACCGCCGTGTGTCGGTGGACGGTGGCAGGGTAGGCGTCATGACGATCGAAGTCCGCCCGGCGACGGTGTTCGAGGACGTCGCGACTGTCGTCGGCCCGAAGCGACCGGACGCGAACGTGTGCTGGTGCCTGAGCTACCGCATCGGCTCGAAGGAAAACCTGCTGCTGCGCGGACCGATGCGCGGTGAGCGGGTGCGCGAACTCGTCGGACTCGATCCACCTCCCGGAGTACTCGCCTACGACGGCGACGAGGTCGTCGGCTGGGCGGCGGTGCACCCGCGAGCCGCAACGAGCTTCGCGCGCAACAGGCGGATCCCGCACATCGACGATCTCGATGTGTGGAGCGTGTGGTGCTTCCGGGTTCGGCCGGGCCACCGCAAGCGGGGTGTCGTGCACCACCTGCTCGCCGGTGCCGTCGCCTTCGCCCGCGAGCGCGGCGCGCCAGCGATCGAGGGTTACCCCGTCGACAACAGTGGCGAAAAGGTGGACCTCACGATGGCCTATGTCGGTACCCGCGCGGCCTTCGAGCACGCCGGTTTCGTGAAGGTAGCCGACACCGCCTCGGTACTCGCCGGGTTCGCGCGGGTGCTCATGCGGCTCGATCTGCGGTGACGTCGATCGCCGGCCGGACGGCTCAGGCCGTCAGCGAAGTGTCCGTGCCGGCTCCCGGGAGCCCAGGGTGTGTCCGACGACGTGGCGCCAACCGTGATGGTCGACAAAGACAATCTGTGCCTGCTTCAATCCGCCGACCCACCGCGCGCTCACCGTCCCCATGCGAGGACCCATGGGATGCAGCAGGACGGGAACCCGGGCAGCCCGTGCAGCGTCGAATGCGAGAGGTAGTACTCGTGTAGTGAGGAGAAGCGTAGTGCCCAGCAAGACTAGAATCTTGGCCTTGGTTGTCGCCGTGGTGCTGGCCGCTACTGGGTGCGCCGTGGGAGACGACGTTGGTGGGGCCAGGCCTGACCAAGCTGCGGAGCAGGTAGAGGATTTGCTGCGCACGAGGTACGCACGATGGTATGCGGGTATCATATTGGATGAGCCCGCCGGGACGATGACCGTCTATCGTAAGCCGGGCAGCGATCTCGACGTGGTGGTCCGGAATCGGTTCGCCAACGTCGACATCCGATTCGCGGACGCCCGGCTCTCGGAGCAGGAGATGCTGGTGTTGACCGAGCAGGTCATGGCCGATGTGGAGTACTGGCGCAGCGAAGGTATCGCTGTTTCTGGCGCGGGTCCGTCGCCCGACGGCTCAGCTGTGCTGGTGATGACGGTGGATGGGGCAGCAGGTGAGGCGGAGAGACTATCTGACCATTATCGGAAGCCAATCGTGGTGGAACGGGGCTCGGCTGAGTTCGCGCCTTTCTCGGTCGGTCCGGACGGAATTCCGTCCGGACCGACCAGTAGCTGAACGATAATGTCAGGGGGTGAGGAAGTTCACACTGAGCCGGGAAAGTTGCTCGTTGATGTCGACGTACCACCACTTCCACGAGCATTGCCGGGAGTTGGGATCGTTGATGTCTCCGCTGGGTACTCCGCTGCAGGGCACAATTTCGTCGCGGTTCGCCGAGCGTAGGCTGATGATGCCGCGGGCCGTGCCGCTGTTGCCGGACTGCACATAGACCGGGCCGCCGCTGTCGCCGTTGCCGACAGCGGCGACGCGGTTCGCGCCCTCAGCTCGGACCAAGCCTCGAATCGTGGGTCCGCCGATGGGCGTGAGGGTCTGGTTGAGCGCTTGGACGGTCCAGCCGCAGGCGGAGCCGGAGAAGGATCCACCGGAGCAGACGAGGTTGCCGACGTGGTTGGTGGACGCAGCGCTGATGTTGCGACCCGTGTTGGTGTCGCCGCTGGCGAAGGATGGGCCCTCGTACACGCTGTAGCCAGCGTTGGTGAGGATCAGCATGCCGTCGTACTCGACCGTCGTGTTGGAGAGGGTGTTGCCGATCACGGTGCCGTTGCCCGTTCGCCATTGCCCAGCACCGCAATGCGCCGCAGTGAGCAGGTAGCGGGCTGCGCCGTTGTTGCCCCGTACACCGAAGCCTGAGGTACAGGCACCGCCATTCAGGATGAGCGCGCCACCCCAGTAGGGCTGGGTGTCCGCGAACCGGGTCGTAAATTCGGCGGGCGACTCGAGCGACACGTCCAGTTTCACGCTACCGGTTAGCTCGTCAGACACCTGGCGCAGATCGGTAGATGCGCGCCTGTCGCCGTCGGCCAGTGTGACACCGACTTCAAGGCTGTTGCCGTCCGGGGCCGGGCCGACGAGCACGACGCGGCCAGACGAGAATTGTTGTCCCGCGAGACGGTCAGCCTCCTTTTCGAGGATGTGCAGCGAGTAGGCTGCGGCCCGCACCTCGACGTCAATTCCAGCCCGGCGCACCTTCGCGATAACGATCTCGACCGCCGTTGTCAGCTCACCGTGCCAGTAAACAGTCAGGGTGTTGGCGGCGGGATCAACTCGGTCACCAGCGAAACCCGACAGAGCCAGGTCGCCGGCTGCCACCCGGATGGCGTCAGCCGCATCGTTGAGTTTCTCCTGGCGAGCGAAGAGCTGGGCGTACTTGTGCGCTTCGTCTGTGGCCGGTTCTATCGCCGGCGCGATGTCAGACACCTCCGACTTCCCAGGCTCTGCCGAGGCTGGCGCAGGCACGGCTGCGACCAACGCGACGATGATGCCCCCTACCAAGATGCTTCTGATCTTGCTCACAGATGCTCCCATCTCGGTAACGACATGCAAGCACGACCTTACCGGCAGTTATCGATACATTCAAACCTCTCAACTGATCTACTGATCGAGGCTGGTCGGGCTGCAGACAGACCTCGTGCGGCCCTGCCGGCCGGGTCATCTGGCGCCTGCTTCGCGGGTCCTACCCGGCCGCGCGACTTCTCGCAGCCGATCAGGATCATGCTCCTCGTCTTCGTCAACGCGATGACCCGGCTGGGTGTCGACTACGTCAACATCTACCGGCCGGCGCGACTGGACCCGGAGGTGCCGATCGAGGACACGATGGGTGCGATCAAAGACATGATCGAAGCCGGGTACGTACGACACGTGGGACTTTCCGAGGTGGGCGCTGAGACGATCCGCCGGGCGCACGCCGTGCACCCGGTCGCCGACCTGCAGATCGAGTACTCGCTGATCTCGCGCGGGGTGGAGGCCGATGTGCTGCCGACGCTGCGGGAGCTGGGCGTCGGGATGACCGCGTACGGCGTCCTGAGCCGAGGCCTGATCTCGGGCCACTGGCAGAATGTCGAAGCGCGACCGGGTGACCACCGCCGCCGGATGCCACGGTTCTCGGGTGACAACGTCGAACACAACCTGGCCCTGGTGGAGGCGCTGCGGCGGGTGGCCGAGGCGAAGGGCTGCACCGTGGCTCAGCTGGCGATCGCGTGGGTGGCGGCTCAGGGCGGCGACATCGTCCCGCTCGTCGGCGCCCGTACCCGCAATCGATTGACCGAGGCCCTGCCCGCCGCCCACCTGGTGCTTTCCGCGGACGACCTGGCCGAGATCGAGAAGGCCGTGCCGGCCGGCTCGGCACGGGGCGACCGCTACCCGGCCGCGATGATGGCCAACCTCGGCACCGGCAACTGACCCTCGACGACGCAAGCACGTCGCCCGGTTGGCTAACCGTCACGCTGCGCTATCGCCGGGTTTGGTGCCTGAAGCGCCGCCTCGTACGCATCCTCGACGCCAGCCCGGCATCCGCCGCGCGCTTCGCCATTCAGCGACCAAAGTCGTACAGGTTTTAGGTACGACAATGGTACGGTATTCCTGTACTGGCTGGAAGGAGCGCAACCATGTCCATCAGCGCAAGCGAAGCGCGGCAGCGCCTGTTCCCCCTCATCGAGCGGGTCAACGACGACCACGACCCGGTACGCATCAGCTCGCGCAGCGGGGACGTGGTGCTCATGTCGGCGGAGGACTACGACGCCTGGCAAGAGACCGTGTACCTGCTCCGGTCTCCCGCGAACGCGAGGCGGCTCATGGAGGCCGTCGCCCGGGACCGAGCGGGCGGCCCCTCGATCGCCAGGACCATGGATGAGCTACGGGAGATGGCCGGGGGCGAGGAGTGAGGGGGGTCAACTTTGATCCCGACGCATGGGAGGACCTGCTCTTCTGGCTCGCCTCGGATCGGAAGAAGGCGCGCCGGATCACCCGTCTGATCGGCGAGATCCAGCGTGACCCGTTCGCCGGCGTCGGCAAGCCGGAGCCACTGAAAGGCGACCTGACCGGCTACTGGTCGCGGCGGATCGATGACGAACACCGCCTCGTGTACCGGGCCGACGAGAAGGAAGTGAAGATCATTAAGGCCCGGTACCACTACAGCGACTGACCGGTCTCGCCCCAGCCGGGCATTGCGCGCTGACGGCAGCCTCCAGCACCTGTTGATGGTGCGGATGTCGTCGCGGGTGAGCCCACACCTCCCGACGCGACAGGGCTCGACGGAACCCCGGGGGAGCCGGGGTTCCGTCGTCACCGTCAGCGTCAGCCGTCGGCCAACACAGCCACTCGGCACGTGGACCGCGAGACGGCCCACGCTGTGCAGGACTGGCTGCTGGGGCAGGAGCGAAACCTGCGGGTCCTGGTCCCGGAAGTGACCGCGACCGTGCTGCGCGGAGCCCGCACCGTCCAGTCACGGTACGTGGGCACTGCGCCTGGATCTCACGGACGCCGTGAATGTCGTGGTTGCCGAGCAGTACGAGACGGATGCGGTGTTGACACTGGATCGGCGGGATTTTCGGGCCATCCGTCCATTGAGCGGGCACACGGCGTTCCGGGTCCTGCCCGACGACCTGTGAAAGCAGGGGGCGCATACTCTCCCCATGAAAGCTACCGGCTCGTCATGGCTGTCGTTGTGGTCCACCGACTCGCTGTTGTCGATCGGATCCCATGGCTCGGTGCTGTCCATCGGCAGCGTCGGCTCGATCGCCTCCGTCGGCAGCGTCGGCTCCGCAGGATCGGTGCTGTCCGTCGGCTCCGCGCTCTCGATCGGGTCGGCCCTGTCCTGGCGGTCCCGCTGGTCGGTGATGGCTGACCGTTCCTTCGGAGCCGTGATGGGCTCCCGTGAGCGGGCCGGCGCGCTGATCGGCCCGCCTGCGGCGTTGGCAGCCGTGGCGCTGGCGGCCTACGCCGGCTACCTCCTGGCGCGCAGCCGCCAGGACAAAGGTCGCTGATCGCCGCCGCCGCTATACGGCTGATGGAGTGGATCATTCGTACGGTCCGCGCTGCTGCTCAGTGACGGACACTGATGGGTGCGTTCGCTTGGGATGATGACCGAGTGCGAACCCCCTCGTCCGGACGACTCATCGCCGCCGGGATCCTGGCCCTCACCGCACTCTTCCTGGGCGGCCTCGCCGTAATCCTCAGCCGCCTCGGCCTGGAGCGCGCCGATCAGCTCGCGAGCGTCGTCGCGATGTTCATCGGGGTCCTCGCCTTTGGCGCGGCCGTGATCGCTGTGCGTCAGGGCCGGACGGTTACGTCACCGGTGCGGACCCGGCGACACCGGACCGCCTGGGGCCGCCGTCCGCTGCGCGACGACGTATGGCGGCTGCTCCAGGACATCGAGGCCGCCGCCGACCTGTCACCGAGCCGGCTGTTGCGCAACCGGCGGAACGAGGTGTCCACCGTCTACGTTCAGCAGCGGGTGGAACAGCCACAGTCCGCCGAGAGCCGCGCCGACGAACGGCGGCGTCGGCTGAGCCGTTTCGCCGACGAGCGGCTGTTCCTTCCGTTCGACGAGCGCCCCCGGGTGATCCCGGTGCGCCGGCCGCTGGAAAAGGTCTTCGACCAGCACCGTCATCTGCTGATCGAGGGCGGCCCCGGCACCGGCAAGTCGACCACGGCGGCGCAGATCTGTCGTCAGCTGGCCAGGGCCTGGCTGCACGCCGACGAACACGGGCGTCGGCTGACCGCTAAGCCTTTACTGCCACTGCTGGTCACGGCGCGGTCGCTGGCCGCCCACGCTGGCCGGAAGTGGCCGGAAGCACTGGCGGCGGCCGCGTCACAGGGCCTCGGCATGGCCGCCCGCGACTCGGTCGATCCGGCGCTGCTCGCCGGTCCGGTCGACGGCACCGAGTGGCTGATAGTGATCGACGGTTTGGACGAGGTCCCGAGCGATGAGCGGGAGACCTTCATGGCGGTGCTGTCCGGATGGACGGCCGCCGCCGATCGGCCGTGGCGTCTGCTGATCACGACCCGGCCGCTGGTCGGGCACGCCACGGCGATGCTCGGCGCCGGAGCGATCGGCCACTACACACTGCTGCCGTTCGACCGACGGATGCTCGCCGAGTTCGCCCACCGCTGGTTCGGTCCGTCGCCGGAGGGCGCCGACCAGGCCGCTGGCTTCCTGTCTCAGGTCGCGTCAGCCGGCCTGCACGAAATGGCGGCGGTGCCGTTGATGGCGACCATCGCGATCAACGTGTACGCGGACGATCCCGACTCCCGCCTGCCGCGCAACCGCCACGACCTCTACGAGCGTTGCCTGCACTGGCTCCGGCAGCACAACGCGGCCCGCCGCAACTCGGCCCGCACCGCGCTGACCGCCGCACTGGACGGTGACCGCAACAACTCCGAACTGGTCGCCGCGCTCTGCGACCGCACGGACGATCTGGTCGAAGAACTCGCGGTGGTACGGGTGCGCAGCCGCCGCTCGCTGGTCCTGACCGCGATGGAGTGGCTGCGCCGCGAGGCCGGTCCGGTCAGCGGCAGACCGCCCGAGGACATGGCGGAACTCGTCTCCGAGGTGCTGTTCAGCACGGGACTGCTCAGCCGCCGGGACGCAGGACCGGACTTCATCCACCTGACGTTCGCCGAGCACTTCGCCGCCCGGCGGTTCGCCGCCGAATTGCCGGACCGTTTCGACGCGGACGACACGGGATGGCGCCGCGCGCTGCACCTCGCCGTCCGCAACGAGCCGGGCGCGATGGCGGTGCTGATCAGGTGGACCAGGTTCCATCCAGAGGACGGGGACCTGCTGAGCTGGCTGCTCAGCGGCGGGGCCGCCCACCGGGCCGCCGCGGTGCGGCTGGTCGCCGAGGGTGCTGCGGCCACCGACCGGCAGCTCGCCGCCTGCCTGGACTCGCTTTCCGACCAGCTGTGGGGGGCTTCACCGCCCGGGGCGGTCGAACTGGTCGCCCCACTACGCCGATTTCCGGTCACGCCGGTCCTCGTCGGCTGGCTCGCCCGATACCTCGAGTTCGCGGAGCCTGGCTCGGCGGCGTGGGCCGCGCTAGCCGCCCTGCTCGCCGACCGGGATCGCTCACGACGGCCGGCCCTGGAGGCAGAACTGTTGGCCCAGGCAGGCGGGGGCGATTCGCTGACCGCGCGGCTAACCTCGGTGATCGCCCTGGAGAACATCGGCTCAACCCAGGAGGCGGAGCTCGCCGGGCTGCTCGCGGACGCACTGACGACGGCCAGCGGCACCATTTCGCAGCGGGTCGACGTCGCGAGCCACCTCATCGACCGGGAAGGCGACCCGAGGGACCGGGCGCTCCAGGTCATGCGGGAAACCCTCGGCGATGTCGCCGCGCAACCATCCGAACGACGGGTGGCGGCGGAGGCCCTGGCCGAGTGGGACGACGCATCCCGTCAGCTGATCCTCGCCGAGCTTCGCTTCACCCTCGACAAACCGGATCTCAACGTCTACGAGCTGACCGACACAGCGGAGACCATGCTCGCCGTCGACCAGACCTGCCGGGCCGAAATCGCTGGTCGCTGCGCGTACTTCCTGTCCGAGATGAATATCGAGGACGACAATCGCATTCAGGCCGCGCGGCTGTTGACCGAACTGGGGCCGGAGTATCGCCCGGACGGGATCCGGTGCCTGCGCCACCTGTCATCCGGTGACGACGTCATTCCTTACATTCGCACGCAGGCTGCCGTAAGCCTGGCACGAGTGGGCGAGGAACACTGGCCCGAGGTGGTCGAAGCGATATGTCGTGCACTGTATGACAGCGGCAGGTCGACCCGAGGTTTCGTGCCATATTGGCTTTTGCGGAAGATCGAACGTGACCTGCGGGATCGGATCGCGGATGCGATCGAAACGCTGACCGGCGAATCAACGCTCGACACCGCCGAGGTGTCCCGCATCCGAGCTTCAGCCGTCGACCTCGACCCTCGTTTTCAGCCCGATGCGGACGACGTCCTGCGAGCTGCCGCCGGCTGCTCATGGGCCGTCAAGGAGACAACAAGCCTCATCGCACTGTCCAGCGACTGTTCTCTCCCAGTCGCCGCCGAGTTCGATCGGCAGTTGAAACAGCTTCTTGCGAGCCCTGAGGTCGATCTGCCCGATGAGACCGTGCGCGCCACGGCGCGCTCCATACACGCGTATCGTCCCGACCCTGTTGTCGAGTCGTTGCTCCAAGGATTGATGATCGGGTCGTCGACACGGGCGCAAGCACGTATCGATGCGGCGCTTGCCCTCATGGACAACCCCTTGCACAGCGCCGCAGCGACGAAAGCTATTCTCGATGTTCATGTCCCGCCCTGGCAGCGGTGGCAGCTGTTCAATGCATACAGCGGTCTGGTCAGCCGGCACGCTTCCGCCCTCGGGGTCCTGGAGACCTATGCACGAGATCCGCACATAGAGACGGCATACCGGGTTGATGTGATCCCACTACTCATCGACCGGGCGCCACAGCGGGCGGCGGAGTGGCTGGCACTGTTGCGGGACATGCTGGCGGAGCGGACCAACGACCTCCAAGATCGTCGCTCGATCGCGATCAGGCTGGCGGAGAACCGGGCGGTGGCCGATGCCGTTCAGGTGTTGGAGCTGGCCGCATCCGACGTTTACGCCCCGAACGTGGAACGCGTCAACGCTCTTGCCTGGTTGGCGCAGACCGAGACGAATGGAACCAGCCGGTACGATGCTGGGCTGCTGTCGTTCTTCTCCGACAGGTACGAGCCGATTGAGTACCGGGTACAGGCGCTCCAGGTGCTCCTGCGCCACGGGGACGACCGGCACGTTCCCCCACTGCAGCTGGCAGACGATCTGCTGTGGACCAAAGTTCCTTCCGTCTACGACGCCCAACGCACAGCCGAAATTCTGTTCCGCACGCAGTGGGGGCGCGACACGGCCGTGCAACGGGCGATCGGTGACCTACTTCTTCGATCGCTGACGCGGCGATATCCCCTCGGCGGCTATGTCTCGCCCGAGACCGTCCGTCGACTGGCCCGCATCGACGGTGCCGAAACGGCGGTCCGCGCCGCCCTGGCTGCCCGGCCGCCGACAACGGCGGCGGTCACCACCGCCGTCATGGCCTTCCCGGAGGAGGAATCCGCAGCGCTGACCGGCATCCAGCGGATCCTGGACGAGCCCGCCGCCACGCCAGAGGACCGAGCCCAGGTTCTGGAACTGCAACTCGACCTGTCGCCAGCGCACCGCATACCCGCCATAGAGATCCTTCACGCCGCGCTGCGCCCGCCCGGCGACGACCTGGTGCCGCCACCGATCGACCCGGTCGACGCCGCCCGGTTGCTCTACCAGGTCGTCCACAGCAGAGCCGAGGCCGGCGCGGCGCTCGCGACGGCCACCGGTGACAACAAGGAGACCTGGCGCCGCCGCCGCGAGGCCCGAGCCATCCTGGCCAAAGACGGCGGTCCGCACGGGCTCCGGCACGCCGACCTGTCGTTCCTCGCGGAGTCGTGTGACGAGCGGCTGTCGTTGGCTGACCGCTGCGCCGCCCTGGTGCGGCGAGCAGGCGAGGTGCCGGGCACCCTGGCCGACACCCTTGACCGGCTTCGCAGCATGCTGACCGCCGCTGACAACAGGACCGCCCGGACCACCGTCCAACTGGCCATGGTGACTGTCGATCCTGAGCAGGACGAGCCCCTCACCGAACTCCTCGCGCTGCTGACCGCCAGCGACACCCCCTTCGGCACCGTCATCGAGATCGTGCAAACGCTGGCTGCGGGCACGCCCGTTCAGCGACTTCGCGCTGGCCTGGCGATGGAGGAGATCCTCGAACGTTCGGAGCTCACCCCGGCGCGCCGGGCCGCGCTGCTCGCCCTACTGGCTCGGATGCTTCCGGGCACCGTACACAGAGTGGTGACCGAGGCGACCAGCATCGCCACCGACCCCGACCTGCCACCGTTCGTCCGAATCCGAGCGGCCACCATCCTGCTAGGCCTCGGATCGGGCGCCGCCGCGCGGCCGGCACACGACGTGCTCCACGACCTGCTGGACAACCCAGGCACGCCCGGCTACCTCCGGGTGCTCGCCGGTCAGACCTTGCTCGACGCGCCCGGACCACGGCGCGCGGAGACTCGGGCACGCCTTCTGGTACTGGACGCCGCCCCGGACGATCGCCTGGCAGCAGCTGTCGCGGTGCTACGCACCGACGGTCCGGAGCCGGCCGTTCGCCTATGCCCACGGGAGCCGTCGGCGTCCATGCGCATGCGAGAGCTGCTGGCACTGCCGGGCGCCAAGCCGTACACGATCCTGACCGCCGCGCGGGCACTCGGCGGCACGGGAGTCTGGGCGGACCGCGCAGCCGCCGCGACGACGATGCGCCAACTGGCCGACAACCCGGCAACGCATCCGTACGTGCGGTTCATGGCGCTGGCCGCGATCCCCGAGATGGACTTCGCGGAAGCGGGCACATGCGCACGCCGCCTGCTCGCGGTGATCACCGACGCCGGAAGCCCGTTGAATCACCGGCGATGGGCGGCCGAAGCCCTGGCCAAGACGGCGCGTTCACACCAGCGCACCGCCCGCGACGCGCTCCAGACGCTCGACGGCGACCACCTCGACCCGCGCGCCCGCCGCCGGCTGCACCGGTCCGTGGCTTCCATTGCCAACGGCTCGGGCTGGATTCCCCAACAGGGAGACCGCTCATAGCCCACCCCAGCCCGGCCTGCTCCCTGGTAACCGGAGAACGGCGGCGGGCTCGGAGGTACGCCCGGTACCACTACAGCGACTGATGCGGCTCAGCGTTTGACGGTGGCGACGAAGGCGGACCAGGCGGGCGGGTCGAAGGCCAGGGTGCCGCCGGTGCGGTCCTTGGAGTCGCGGACCAGCACCCGGCCGGGCAGGTTGTCGGCGACCTCGACACAGTCACCGCCGGAGGCGTTCGAGCGGCGGGACGTGCGCCACATCGGCTCGGTGGTCATAGCTCCCTCACCATCTGCCGGATCAGATCCCGGGACTGGGCCGCGTTCAGGGCGAGCGCGTTGACAGTGTGCCACGCCCGATCGAGCCCGGTCACCCGCGCCGGCTCCGTGACAAGCCGGCCCTCGAAAATATCCTCCATGTATCCAGCGAGTGCGCCGTTGTCGAGCGAGGCGAGCACGAACGACACCGACCGGCCGATGTGCATGCCGACCCCGTCCGGCACCACGTGCACGAAGGTCCGGTGGCGCTCCGACTCGGCCAGCAGCCGCTCCAGCTGCGCCTTGGCCATCGCCGGGTGCGCCGAGCGCAGCGCCGCCATGTCCATCATGAACACGCAGATCGCCGGGTCCTCGCGGCCCAGCACGACGGACTGGCGCTCCATCCGGACGGCGAGCAGCTCGTCGACCTCGCGCTGACTGCGCAGGCCGCTGTCCAGCACCGACCGGGCGTACTCCTCGGTCTGCAGCAGGCCGGGGATGAGTGACGCCTGGTAGTACCGCAGGGTGGTGGCGGACTCCTCCAGCTGGACCCACGGGCGGAACCAGACCGCCTGGGCCATCCGACGCCGCTCCCGCTCCAGCTCACGGGCCTCGGCCGCCTCGGCCGCCGACTTGCGGACCCGGTCACCCGAGCCGAAGAACTCGTCCAGTCGCGCGGCGGTGTCCGGTTGCGGGACCAGCCGGCCCTGCTCGAAGGCTGCGATCAGTGAGCCGGAGACCAGGATCGCCTCACCGACCTGATCCTGGGTGACGGAGCGCTCGCTGCGCAGCTGACGGAGGATTTCCGGAAGTGTATTCACAGTGCACACCTTTCGGATACAGGTGATTGTCCGGTAGATGGGTGCGGATTGCCGCTGACCTATCTTCCGCTGACCGGCTGGAGAAGTCCAGGGTGGAGTGGATGGAAATTCGGCTCGACACTCCACCAGGGAGGTGAACGGATGTCGAGAAACGACGGGATCGGCGGACTACCGCGACAACTACGCCGGCTGCCCGGCAACGCCGGCCCGCAGCACACCACCGCACACGATGACGTGATCACCCACGCCCGACGGCTGGTCACCCGGCACATGCCCCGCCGCAACGACGGCTGCCTGCCGTGCGGGCAGGTGTACTGCCGGCCGTTCCGCAAGGCGCTGGCCTACCTCGACCGGCACCGGGATCCGGCGGCCAGAAGAGTCCGCGCGGTACTGCAACTACACGGCCTGCAACCACCGGAAATGGTCCCGGAAAGGATGGACGACAATGAGCAACAGTGATCTTCCGGTAGAGGTCGGCGACGTGATCAAGATGTCGGAAACCGATTACCGGTACGGCATCGGCGCGCTCCGACTGCGGGTGCAGCACGTGGGCGACGTGTCGATCGAAGACGGGATCCGATGGGTGCAACTGATTGGCGCGCAGATCAATTTCGACGGCCGGGACGGCGTCACCCGACACATCCAGGCCCGGCTGGTGGCGCTGCTGCGGCCGGGCGCCGTGATCCGGCCGGTCCGGCACCACCGGCCGGCGCCACCGGCACACCCGGCAGGTGGGGACACCGACCCGGGCTGGCGCACGTGACACCGCAGCCACGTGAGCCGGGACCACGTGACACCGTAGGCGGGTGAGGCGTACCAGGTGGTGGGCGGTCGGGGCGGCGGTCGGCGCGGTCGGCGGGGCGGTGACCGTGACGGTCGCGGTGGTCGCCGGTCCCGGTCCGGGACTGCGCGGGTACGTCAGCGAGTCCGGGGTCGGCGACGGCGGCTCCGTGGTGGCGTACCAGTCGGGGCTGCTCGCCCTGGCGGTGAGCCTGCTGCTGCTCGCCGGGGCGCTGCGCCCGGTCCGCGCCGCCGCCTGGCTGCTGGTCGCGGCGGCCGGCGCGACGACGGTCTCGGCGACCGTCTCCTGCCGGGACGGCTGCCCGTTGCCGCCACACGACCCGGTCACCGCCACCGACCTGGTGCACGGCGGGGCCAGCATCGTCGCCGTCGCCTGCTGCGTCTTCGCGATGATCGCCGTGTTCTGGTCGCCGGTGTCGACCTGTCCGCTGCGCCGGCTGGCGCTGCTCGGGGCCGCCGCCGCGCTGCCGCTGTCCGCCGCAGTCGGGCTGGGCATGCTGCTGGTCGGCGGCGGGCTGCTGGTCGGCACGTTGGAGCGGCTGCTGTTGCTGCTGATCGTGGTGTGGTGCGTGGCGACGGCGGGGCAGGTGGCCCGCGACCCGACCCACTCCGATTGCAGAAATTACGTAACTACGTAATAATGGGGTGATGACTGAGCCGGAGTTGACCGAGCGGGTCACCGCCCTGGAACGGACCGTGCAGGACCTCGTCGCGCGTCTCGACGCCGACCGAGCCGTTGACGCCGACCGAGCCGTCGGCGACGCGTCGACCGGACCGAACGCCGTCGGACCGGACACCGGCAACCCGTTCTGGGCGCTCGACGGACTCAAGGACCAGGTCGGCGGCACCTCCGGCGCGGTGCTCTACACCGGCACGGTCACCCTGCCGACCGGCGAACACTACGACTGGCAGTACGGGCACACCGTCGACGACCTGCTCGACGCCGACTGGACCGGGTACGCCGACACCCTCACCGCGCTCGCCCACCCGGTGCGGCTGCTGCTGGTCCGGCACATCCTGGCCGGCACCCGGACCGTCGCCGCCCTGGCCGAGATCGACGGGCTCGGCACCACCGGTCAGCTCTACCACCACCTGCGGCAACTGGTCAGCGCCGGCTGGCTGCGCACGTCGACCCGGGGGCAGTACGCCGTACCGCCGGAACGGGTCGTCCCCCTGCTGATCGTCCTGTCCGGAGCACACCGATGACCCCGACGCGTACCCGCGCTCTGATCGTCGCGGCGGCTGTCGCCGTCGTCGGCGGGCTGCTCGCCGCGCTGATCGCGCCCTGGCCGGCCCGCCTCGGCGACGCCGCCACCGGTGACCTCGCGCTCGCCGACGAGGTCCGCGCGGTGATCGACGACCCCGGTGGCTACCGGGGTCTGGCGGTGGCGCGGATCGCCGACGGGCAGGTACGGGTCGCCGGACTCGGTGACCGCGCTCCGGGCACCGTCGGCCGCGCCAGCGAGCCGGTACGGCCGGACACCCCGTTCGAGATCGGCTCGATCGGCAAGACGCTGACCGGGATGCTGCTGGCCGACCAGATCGCCGCCGGGCAGGTCGACGGCGACACGACGCTCGCCGAGGCGCTGCCCGGTCAGGAGTTCGCCGACCCGACGGTCGGTGAAATCACCCTGGCTGAGCTGGCCAGCCACCGGTCCGGGCTGCCCCGGCTGCCGACGGTCGGCGCAACCGCGACGCTCACCATGACGCTGGGGGCGCTGCGCGGCACCGACCCGTACGCCGGTCTGGACGTCGACCGGATCCGCGCAGCGCTGACCCGCGCCCGGGTCGGTGACGGTCGGGGCGAGGTGCACTACTCCAACTTCGGCGCGGCGCTGCTCGGCATCGCGCTGGCCGAGCAGACTGACCAGGCTGAGCAGACCGGGAGTGTTGGAGAGGCCGACGCCGGCTCCTACCCGGCGCTGGTCGAGCGACGGCTGATCGGCCCGCTCGGCATGAGCGACACCGGCTACTCCCTCGACGGGGCCGACCTGCCGGCCGGTGCGACGACCGGATCCACCGCCGGTGGGCGCGCCGCCGATCCGTGGCAAGGCTCCGGGCTGGCCGGCGCCGGCATCGGCCTGTGGTCCACCGCCCCGGACCTGGCCCGGCTGGTCACCGCGCTGCTCGACGGCTCCGCGCCCGGCGCGGACGCCACCCAGCCCCGGTTCACCGCCGACGACGACACCCGCCGGATCGGCTACGGCTGGTTCACCACCACGTACGACGGTCGGGCGATCACCTGGCACAACGGCGGGACCGGCGGTTTCCGGTCGTACGTCGGCTTCGACCCGGCCACCGGCGACGGCGTCGTGGTGCTCGGCAACACCGACAAGGGTGTCGAGCCGATCGGGCTGGCGCTGCTCGGGGTGGCCGGTGACAGCGACGCCGCCGGGGCCGGGCCGCTGCTGATCGGCGTCACCGTGGTGTTGCTGCTGGCCGTCGCGGCCACCCCGGCGGCGACCGCGTTCGGCGGCCGGCGGCGCTGGCTGCCGGTGACCGACCGGCTCAACGTTATCGGCTCGGCGTCGAGCGCGCTGCTCTACCTGCTGATCGGGCACCTCGCCGGTGCCTGGCACGACGTGTGGGCCGGCTGGTGGGCGGTGGCCGCCGGACTCGCCGCCGGTGGGGTGGCGGCCGGCGTGCTGCGCTGGCGACGGCTGCCGGTGACCGGGTCCGGCCGGCCGTGGCTGCGCTGGACCGGGCTGGTGGCCACCGTCACCGTCACCGCCGTCGCGCTCACCCTGACCCTGCTGCTGGGCTGAGCTCCGCCGGGCGATCCGCCGCTGGGTTGGTCAGGTGCCGGGTCGTAGCGGCCGGTCAGGGTGCCGGGTCGTAGCGGCCGGTGGCGGCGCGGGCGGCGACGCCCAGCAGGTCCAGGTTCCCGGACAGGCCTTTGATCTTGGTCGGCACCGCTCCCGCCGGGTAGGCGCGGGTCACCGGCACCTCGCAGACCCGCAGCCCCAGCCGGGCCGCCCGCACCGGCAGGTACGCCAGCAGTTCGTGCGCGTCGAACACGTCCCGGAACACGTTGACCCGGGGGTCGGCGAGCAGCCGGGCCGAGTGGCCCCGGAAACCGTTGGTGGTGTCGGTGTACCAGGTCCGCGCCCCGGCCGACAGCAACGGTGCGTGCAGCAGCCGGATGCCGAGGTACCGGGACCAGGGCGTGTTGACCGCCACGCCGCCCGGGACGAAGCGGGAGCCCTGCACGTAGTCGTACCCGTCGTCCAGCCTGTCCCGGAACCGGCCGATCGCCTTGACGCCGTCCTGGCCGTTGCCGTCCACGGTGACCACCCCGTGGTAGCCGTCGTCCAGGGCTGCGGCGAAGGCCATCCGCAGTTGCGCGCTGAGCCGGCCCGGACCGCGTTTGACCAGCACCGACCGTACGCCGTGGCCGGCCAGGAAGTCGTCGGCGACGGAGCCGTCCGTGCTGCCCCGTCGGCGATCAGCACGTCAAGGCCGTGACCGTGGTCGTGCATCCGGCTCAGCTGCGCCCGCAGCAGGTCACCCTCGTTGATCACCGGAACCACTACCGCGTACCGGCTGCGCCGGGGTGCGAAGTCGCGTCGGTCGTAACGCGGTACCCGCCGGTCGCTCCGGGAGGGCGCTGGTACCTGGTCGCCTGGTACCTGGTCGCCTGGGGGGTCGAGTTGTCGGGTGCCGGTCAAGGCCGCTCACGGCACAGTGCCACGGCGTACCGGGCGGCGCGATCGACGGCGGCGACTGGATCGCCGTCCGTCGGGCGCATCTCGACACTCAGGTACCGGTCGTACCCGACGGCCCGCAGCGCGGCGACGAAGTCGGCGTGGGCGCGGTCCGGGGTGCCGACCGCCGCCAGGTCGGGCTCGCTGAGATGGGCGTGGCGCAGCAGCGGAGCGAAGCGGTCGGCGCTGGCCGCCGCGTCGTCACCGGCCAGCGCCATGCAGGCGGTGTCCAGGTGCAGCCGCAGCCCCGGCGAGTCGACGGCGGCCACCAGCCGCGCCGCCTCCTCCGCCCGGACCAGGTAGTCGGCGCCGGGTGTTCTACCGCCTGGTCAACCGGTACAGCGACCTCGACACCCCGCTGCGTACCGAGCGTCTGAGACTGACCTCCCGGCGCACGCTGGCCCCGATGCTCGCCATGCGGAAAAGGTCCGCTACCGCAAGGCCCTGTACGCGATCCTCGGGCACCGGCACGAGCACCTGCGGTACATCCGGACCACGGTGGACACCGCCGCGCGCCGGCGGCTGGACCGGGAGACGTCGAGCCTGGCCTTCGACATCCTGCTGTCGTTCTCCGACTTCGGGCCACGGGTGGCACACCGACTGTCCCTGACGTTCGGCGCCCTTTCGCTCGCCGGCATCGCGTACGCGGTCGCGGTGTTCCTCGTCAAGTCCGACCCCATCGAAGGGTGGACCACCCTGGCGATCCTGGTGTCCGGCGGATTCACCGGCCTGTTCCTGATCCTCGGGGTGCTCGGCGAGTACCTGGCGGATCCTGGTCGAGGTACGGGCCCGGCCGATGTACGCGGTCCGCGACGTGGTGGTCTGCCAGCCGGCCGAGGCACCAGGGCGTACCGCCGGACCACCAGGGCCATACCTGCACGATCAGGTGACCGGCGCACCGGACGACCGCCCGGGCCGCATCGGCCCGTCCGGCCACATCGGACGACCTTGCGGCGACGATCGGGGCGGGGGCGTGAGCACGCTCACCCGGCTCACCGGGCGACCGACCGAGGACTCGACCAGCGACCCGGTCGACGCCCGGCGGACCCTGTCGGTGCCCGGCTGGCTGCCCGCCGCCGGCTGGGCGACGCTCGTCGGCGTACTGGCCGTCCTGCTGCTCTACTACTGGGACGGCCCGCCGTAGAACCCGGACTCGTGGCGCTACTACGAGCTGTCCCAGACCCTCGGCGGCGACTTCTTCCGGATCGCCTCCCGGCACAGCTACCAGTCGCCCGAGCCGTACTCGATGGGCTGTGGTCCGCTCTGGCCGATTCTGGTCGGGGTCACCGGCGGCGGCCTGGTGCTCCCCCGACCGGACACCCTGCCGGCTGTGCTGCTCCTGGCGGTGCAGCTGGTCGTGATCCGCCGCCGGGACTGGCGCTGGCTGCTGCCAGCCGGCCTGGTCTTCACCCTCGTGATGTCGCCGTGGGCGGTCTACGGGCTGGTTCACTTCGGTACGCCGTTCCCGGCGGACAACCGCATCATCGCGCTGGCCGTGCCGCAACTGTACGTCACCGACGTGATCGACGTCGACCAGCTTCCGACCGCCGCCGACGACCCGATCGGCTGGCTGGCCCGGCTCGTCGGCAACGCGCCGGCGGCTGTCCTGCAGGCGGCCAAGGCCGCGGTCTGGGCACCCACCGTCGTGGCCACCACTGTCGCCGCCGGCCTGCTGCTCCGCCGCGGCCGCAGACCGCTGCGCCATGGGCCGCGATGGCTGCTGGTCGGCCTGGCCGCGCTGGCCGCATTCACCGCACAGGTCGCCTTCTCAGAGCTCAGCACCGGCTACCTGAGCCGACGCTATCTCAGCCTGGCCGTGCTGCTGACGCTGCTGACCGCAGTCGTGCTGATCCTGCGGGCCCCGGTCCCGGCCCGGCTGACCGGGCGGCGGACCGGGCATGCCGTCGGCGTGCTGCTGCTGACGCTGCCGGCAGGCTGGGCGCTCGGACACCAGCTAACCACCGTGCCGCCGGACCCGGACAGCCTCACCGGTGGCGTGGTGGAGCAGGGGCTGCGGCGCTGCCGCAGCGACGGGACGCTGACCATCGCCACCAGCACGGAAGTCGGCCGGCACAGCGCCCTGACCGGCCGGCGGACGACGTTCTTCCCGGATAACTTCGCCGACATCCCGGTCGCGCAACGGCGCGACCGGATCGCCACCTGGGGAGTCGACCAGCTCCACCTGCTGCCGCTGCCGGCGGACGCCGATCCGCGGACCGTCCGGCGACACGACGAGCCACGCTCGTTGCTCTCCACCGCCGCCCGGGTGACCCCGGATCCGTGTGTCACGACGGGCCGGCTCTACCGGGTGTCACTCGGCTAGGAACGTGGACCTGGCTTGTCGTGTGGTCGCGCCGGCGCGCCACCGAGCATCGTGACGCAGCACATCGAGCAGCAGAACCGTCCAGGTTAGGGCACTGCTCGGGCCCTGGCGGCCCTCCCAGCGCGGGCCTTCACCCCCGGCCTGAAGGCCGGAGCACTGGCCCGCATTCCGGTAGCCGCCACCGCCGCCCGCGAAGAGCAGCACCGCCCGGCCAGCGGGTGGGCCGACCTCCCCGTACTCCACGAGACCGGCCCGGGTCGTGACCAGTGTGCTGCCGGCGTGCAGCTCGGCCCGTTGGCGACGGACGAATTCCCGGTAACCGTGTGCCACGATCGGGTTGCCTTCACTGATGGACCTGCCTGGCGGGTTGGCTGGCCGGCACCAGCCGGTACGCGCGTGCGCTGCGCCGCCAAGACCGGACACCCCGGCCCGCTCAGCCTCCCCAACCTTGTTGGGCGTTCGTCCTGGACGAACGCCGAACAAAGTACCACCGCTGTCGGACGCGGTTCCGTGGCCGCTGGACGGGTAGGAGTGGCTGGCTGGACGAGTAGGAGTGGCTGGACCGTGCCGACGCCGCAGATGGCAGGGCTCAGAAGAGCACGGTGGCGAAGGAGCCGACCCGGCGGAAACCGCACCGGTCGTAGACCCGACGGGCCGCGGTGTTGTGATCGTTGACGTACAGACTGACGGTCGGCGCGACCCGGCGCAGCGCGTCGCGGACCACCGCCGCCATCGCCGGGGTGGCCAGCCCACGGCCGCGCCATATCGGATCGACCCAGACCCCTTGGACCTGCGCGGTGTGCCGGGTGACGACGGCCAGTTCGGCCTTGAAGACCACCGTGCCGTCGACGATCCGGGCGTACGTGCGACGGGCCCGGACCAGCTCGCCGACCCGCCGCCGGTAGCCGCGCCCGGCGTCCTCGGCGACCGGGGAGACGCCGACCTCCTCGGTGTACATGGCCACCGCCGCCGGGAAGAGCAGGTCGATCTCGTCGGGCCGGACCAGGCGTACCCCCGGGTCAGCCGGCACCGCCGGCGGCCGGTCGGCGATCAGCAGCGGCTGGTCGGCACGGATCTCCCGGGCCGGCCCCCACTGCCCGCCGATCCGCTCCCACAGCCCGAGTACGGCGTCGGCCCGACCGACGATCGACGAGCAGACCCGTTCCTCGATGGCGAGCCGGTCGGCAAACGCCGCGACCGCAGCCGGCGAAGCGTGCACCGGGGTCAAATGCCCGCCGAGCCAGCACAGCGACTCGAGTTGGCGGCGCGGCCCGTAGCCGAAGACCCGCCCGTCCGAGCGCCACCAGGCCAGTCCGCGCGCGGCGATCCGCTCCGCGACCTGCGGCGCGGCATAGGGGTCGAGGTCGAGGATCCGCTCCACCGCCCCACGCTCGGTCTCCCCGAGCTGCCGCACCGGCACCGTCAGCACAGTTACCAGCCTGCCAGATCCGATGCCGCCCGGCAGACCCGATCCGGGCACCAGGGGTCAGGCGCTGCCCCGCACCACCAGTTCGGTCGGCAGGATCACTGCGGCGTGTGAGTCGCCGGCCAGGTGGCCGAGCAGCAACCGGACCAGGTTAGAGCACTGCTCGGGCCCTGGCGGCCCTCCCAGCGCGGGCCTTCACCCCCGGCCTGAAGGCCGGAGCACTGGCCCGCATTCCGGTAGCCGCTGAGCCCGGACAGCGCCGCCGAGACCGCCGCGCCGACCCCGGCGTACCGCGCGGTGTTGGCCACCCAGCGCCAGAACTGCCCACCCCGGTACGCCGACAGCTCAGCGATGTTGACGAACATCCCGGACCGCAACCTGCCCGATCGATGGGCTTCATCGGCTGTTCGATGGCTGAGAACATCGCCCAGGGCTACGTCGCGATCGGCGGCCAACGCATGTGGGGGCCCTACGGCACCGGCGGAGCGGTCGTCCAGTCCTGGACCAACACCAACTCCAGCTCGTGGCAGGCCTTCGACCGGCAAGCCGCCCAGTACGGCCGGCCGACCGCCGTATGGGTGCAGATCTGCATCTTCACCCAGAATGGAGCGACCTACAACGAGGTCCGGCAGCTCATCGCCAACGCCGGCAGCACGCCGCACCGGGCGCGACCATCGACATCTCCGGCCAGCCGCTCTACGACCCCGGCCAGGCGAGATAGCCACTGATCCGGCGAAGCTGTCGGCCGAGTACTTCACCGTCCCCGGTGGGCTGGCCCGCGCCTAATACCCACAACCCGTACGCCAGCGCGGCGGCCGCCCTGGCCGAGGCGACCCGGACCGCCCCACCGGTCACTGACTGATCCGTCGAGACCGCCCGAAACGCTCGCCGTGGGGCCCGCCCTCCGCTGGACGACAGGACGCGGCAGGGCAGGCCGACGGCAGGTGGTCAGTCGCCGATCACCAGATCCGTACCTCGTACACCCGGACCCGGGCACCCGCGAAATCGGTACCCCACCACTTCTCCAGAGTCGTGCTGTAATAGCGGCCATCCCGCTCGTAGTTGACGGTCGCTTTGTTGTTGCCGCTGTCGAACCGGTAGACGCCGCTGATGTTCGTCCCGGTCGCTCCTGCGTTCGCGAAGCATCGGACCAATCGGTAGCCACCACCGAGATCGATGTGCAGCTTCAGGAAGTCGTTACGGTCGGCACAGGAAACCTGGTTGATGGCGAACGCTGGGCTCGCCGGCAGGCCCAACGTCAGGGCGGCGACCGCCGTCAGCCCGACGGCGACCTTCTTGAAGCGCGTCATCATCCGACTTGTCCTTTCTATCCGCACCGTGGCGATCGCGCAGGCGGCACCTGCCGTCCGATATACCGGTGTCCAGGTGTCGACGGCACCGGCCCTGGCGTTGGTTCGCCGGCAAGTGTCGAATCTAGGGAAATTCTCCGAAACGCTTGCCAACGACCCGACCGGCACGACAGGGCCGGCACGACGGAGCCGGCCGAGAGCCACCAAGCCGCGGCGCGCGCACCGGAAACGTTGATTTGTCCAACTGTCGTCCCTCTGTCGAGGGATCATTACCGCGACGAGGCACCTGGGAGCCGGCGTCCACCGGCGATCACTCAGCTGCCTCGGACGGAGTGTCGGCCTGCCACAATTCGGAGAGAACGGGATCAGCAGTGCATGTCCGCGGGACAGGTCCACGACGCTACGTGGCACAGATTCTGGTGATCGCGCTCGGCCTCACCTCCGCCGGCCTGGCAGTCCAGGGTGCCGTCGATGCCGGGACCACCGGCTTCAGTTATGCCAGGGCGCCGCAGCACCTGGCGTCGCAGCGTCGCCTGCACCGCGACTTCGAAGCCGCCCGCGCCACGTTCGTAGCGACTGTCCCACCCGGCAGTCGGGTGGTCATCGATCCACCGCTGCGACACCTGTGGCACCAACGACTCGCCGAGTTCACCGCGTTGACCGGCGGCACCCTGGTCGTCGATCACCAGCAGGCCGACTACCAGGTGCGCCTGATCGAGCGCCGTACGTCCACCGGCACGCGTTACCACGTCGAGTTCAACGAGATCAACCGATGATCGACACCTGTCTCCTCACGACGGCACTCGTCGTGGCCGGCAGCCTGCCGCTGTCGTACGCGATCGTCCGTACCCCGCTCGTGGCATTGCTGCTGGCACCGTTGGTCACCGCGCTCATCAGCACGGCGGCTGTCGTCCTCATGGTGACGATCGGCCTGCCGTTCAGATTCTGGCTGGCATCGACATACCTCGTCAGCTGGGCTGCTGCCGGTTGGTGGCTGACGCGACCACGGATCGCCACCATGTCGATGTCGTGGCGGGCCGCGGTCGCCACCATCGCCGTGCTGGCAGCACCCTTCCTACCGATTCTCCACCCACCGACCGCATGGGACGCGCACTCGATCTGGTGGTTGCATGCGGGCTATTTCCTGTTCGACGGGCAGGTCGCCCGGACCGCGATGGCAGACCCCGGGTTCGCGTTCTCCCACACGGACTACCCGCCACTCGCTTCCGCCCCGGTCGCCGCGGTCTGGAGTCTCCTCGGCCAGGGTTACCGCACCGCTCAGCTTGTGTCGGCGCTGACGACGTTCTCGGCGATTGCGATGGCGGTCGTCGCCGTCCGCACCGCATTCGCCCGCACCCGGCCGGTACTCGCCTGGTCGGCGGGGCTGGCAGTGGGACTCTCCACGTGGGCGACCGGCGGTGAGTACGTCGCCGCCGGCTACGCCGACGCGTTGTGGTCCGTCAGCCTGCTCGGCGCCGCAGCCCTGCTCCTGCTCTCACCCGACCCGCTGCGGCAGCCCGCCCTGGCCCTGATCCTGCTCGCCGCCGCGATCCTCACCAAGAACGAGGGTCTGGTAGGCGGGGGCATCCTGGCTGTCCTGGTGACGCTGCGGGAAAGGCACCGCATCAGCAGGGTGTGGATGGTGTGGGTCCCCGTCGCAGCCGGAGGCGCCTGGGTGGTGCTGTCACGGCTGGTGGGTTCGACGTCGGACATCCAGGAGTCTGGGCCCCTCGGCAACCTGTCCCGGGGCGGCGCGCACCTCAACGCCCGGCTGCAGCCGACCCTCGACGCGTTCTGGGGAAACGTCGGTCCGCTGGCGGCCGCCGCAGTCATCTGTTCCGTCGCCGGCACCCTTCTCCTACGGCATCGACGCACGGAACTCGGCGTCGGTTCAGACTGTTGGCTCTGGCTGCTCAACTTCGGCTACACGGCCACCTTGGTCCTCATTTACGTCACCGGCAGATCGGACATCACCTGGTGGCTGGGCGCGTCAGCGGACCGGGTCACGCTGCCGACCGCGATGCTGGCCTGCCTCAGCGCGGTGGGATGGCTCCTGGTCGCCACGAGCGGTCCCAGCGGAGCAGATGGCACACGGCCACCAGCGGTCGAACCGGCGAGCCCAGCGGCCGACGGCGGCAGTGGGTCGGCCGTCACCGGTCGCACCGCACCGGTCGCACCGGTCTCGTACCGCGCCCAGCAGCCGCGGAAGGATCACGTTGCCCCGACCTACCAGGCGGCCGGTGCGTAGTCCTTCAGGAAGCAGCCGAACAGGTCCTCGCCCTGCTCACCACGGACGATCGGGTCGTACACCCGGGCCGCGCCGTCGACCAGGTCCAGCGGTGCGTGGAAGCCCTCGTCGGCCAGCCGCATCTTCGTCGGGTGCGGCCGTTCGTCGGTGATCCAGCCGGTGTCGACGGCGGTCATCAGGATTCCATCGGTCAGCATCTCCCGCGCGCTGGTGCGGGTCAGCATGTTCAGCGCGGCCTTGGCCATGTTGGTGTGCGGGTGACCGGGCCCCTTGTAGCCGCGGCTGAACACTCCCTCCATCGCCGACACGTTCACCACGTACTTGCGCCGGGCAGCCGCAGCGGCCATCGCCGGTCGCAGCCGGCTGATCAGGATGAACGGGGCGACGGAGTTGCACAGCTGCACCTCCAGCAGCTCCACCGCGTCGACCTCGTGCACCCGCTGCACCCAGCTGTTCACCGGGTCGAGGTCCGGCACCAGCCCACCGGCGTCGATCGCGGTGGCCAGGGCGATCCGGTCCGGGGTGGCCGAGCCACTGGTCAACGCCAACGCAGTGAGCGCCTGGGGGGTGATCGCCGACGGCTGCGACGGTCCGGCGATCGCCGTCGCGGCGGCGCCCCGGCCACCGACCGAGGCGAAGCTGACGATCTCCGGCAGCGGCCCGTCGGGCAGCGGCGCCGACTCCGCGGCGACCAGCTGGGCGTACGCGCCGGAGCTGCGCCGGACGGTCTGCGCCGCGTTGTTGATCAGGATGTCCAGCGGACCCTGCGCGGCCACCGAATCGGCGACCGCGATCACCTGGGCCGGGTCGCGCAGGTCGACGCCGACGATCCGCAGCCGGTGCAGCCACTGGTCGCTGTCGTCCATGGCGGCGAACCGGCGGGCGGCGTCCTGCGGGAACCGGGTGGTGATCGTGGTGTGCGCGCCGTCGCGCAGCAGCCGCAGCGCGATGTACATGCCGATCTTGGCCCGGCCGCCGGTGAGCAGCGCCCGGCGGCCGGTCAGGTCGGTACGGGCGTCACGGCGCTCGTGGTTGAGCTTGGCGCACGGCGGGCAGAGCTGGTGGTAGAACGCGTCCACCTCCCGGTAGCGCTCCTTGCAGATGTAGCAGGCGCGGGGCTGGCGCAGGATGCCGGCGGTGGCGCCGGCGGTCGACGACACCAGCGGGATGCCTTTGGTCTCGTCGTCGATGCGCCCGGGTGCCCCGGTGGCGGTCGCGGCGGTGACGGCCCGGTCGGCGGAGAGGACGGCGTCGCGTCGCTCGGCCCGCCGCTGGCGCTTCACCGACTTGTACAGCTTCGCGGTGGCCCGCTGCACCCGTACCACGTCCGGATGGTCGGACGGCAGCGCCGACAGCGCCTCGATGACGTCGAGGCAGACCGCCAGCTGCGCCGGGTCGACCCCGGCCTGGGCCGACTCATCAAGCGGCCGTACGTCGTCCACCGTCATTCCCGTACCCGTCTCGTCCCTGGAGCGTCGCAGATGCGACCTGAAACTCTACGCACCCAGCCAGGTTGGTCGCGAGAGCGCTGCACCGGGGAACAGCGGCGTTGCGCACATCGAGGAACCTCTGTCGTCGGCGAACCGGCCGATTGACGACACTGCGTGACCCAGCTCACGCAAGATGGAGAACCATCGTGGGAGCGCGGATCGTCTTGCCTGTTGTGAGACGGAGCTTGGACGCACTCGACGAGGGTGAGCTGCTGCGCCGCATCGCCCGGGGCGATCGGCGGGCCTTCGACGAGCTGTACCGCCGGACGTCGCCCTGGTTGACCGCGCGGCTACGCCGCAGGTGCGCCGACGACGACATGGTCGCCGAGGTGCTGCAGGACACCTACCTGGCGGTATGGCGCTCGGCCGGCAGCCAGGCTCAGGACGCGGCGAAGGGCAGCGCGGTCGGCTGGCTGTGGACCATCGCCGCCCGCCGGCTGGTCGACGCGTTCCGCGCCCGCGCCCGCCGGGAACGGGTCCCGGCGGTGCAGACCGCCGCCACCGTCGCCCCGGCCGCCGAGGACGAGGCGCTGGCCGGCCGGATGAACGCCGACCTGGAACAGGCGCTACTGGCCCTGCCGGCCAACCTGCGGCAGGTACTGCGCGCCATGGTGCTCGACGGTCTGACCACCCGGGAGACATCGGTCCTGCTCGGCATGCCGGAAGGAACCGTGAAGACCTACGCGCGGCGGGCCCGGCTCGCGCTACGGGAGGCATTGTCTTGACCACCCATCCCACCCCCACCCTCATCTCCCGCTACGCGTCCGGTGACCCCCGGGTCGACGACGCGACCGTCTGGGCGGTCGAAGCCCACCTGGAGTCCTGCGCACCCTGCCGGGCGCAGCTTTCCGACGCCGTCGGCCCAGCCGACCGGCAACTGCTCGACCGGGTGGCGGTCGGCGTCGTGGCCGGGATCGAGGCCGGCCCGGCACCGGTACGTCGGCGCCGGTTGCGGCGTTCCGGGTTCGCCGCGCGGATCCTCCCCTCGCTGGCCACCGCCGGCGCGTTGATGCTGATCGCGGTTCTGTTCGAGACGACCTTTGCCAGCCTGCCCTCGCTGGTGCTGCTGGTCGCTCCAGTGGCTCCCCTGCTGCCGGTGGCCGCTGCGTGGAGCCGCCGTACCGACCCTGCCTGGGAGCTGATGGCGACGATGCCCCGGACCGGGTTGCCGTTGCTGCTGCGCCGCACCCTCGCGGTGTTGACCGTGGTCGTGCCGGTGCTCGCGGCGGCCGGCTGGTCGACCGGGCAGTCCCCCGCGCTGTGGCTGCTGCCCGGTCTGGCCTTCACCACCGGCGCGCTGGCACTGGGCGGGCTGGTCGGAGTGGACCGAGCCGCGCTCGGTCTGACGGTCCTCTGGTCGGTCGGGGTGATCCTGCCCAGTCTGGTCGGCCGGCAACTGCCGGTCATCCTGGAGTCCGACAGCTGGCCCGGCTGGGCACTGGCCACCGTGGCGTTGGTGGCCGTGACGGCCGTACGGGCGGGCGACCACAACCGGCTACGCCTCGACCGGATCTCGTCCGACCGGTCCTGACTCCACCCACCGACCGGGCCGTACGCACGTACGGCCGATCGATTCACGTCTCCCGCCTGGCGGTGATCCGCCAGGCACCAGAATTGTCCACTTAAGGAGAGATTGATGATGCGTGCGGTCAGCGCGGCAGAGACCGCACCCTCCACGTACGCGTGGGCGGTGCACGCCGAGCGCCTGGTCGTCCGGACCGGCCGGCACCTTGCCGTCAACGGGCTGGACCTGGCGCTGGGCACCGGCGTACACGGCCTGCTCGGCCCGAACGGCGCCGGAAAGACGACCCTGATGCGGGCCCTCGCGACGGTGCTGAAGCCGACCGGCGGCCGGCTGGCCCTGCTCGGCGAGGACGTGACCGGCCGGGCCGATCTGCGCCAGGTCCGCCAGCGCCTGGGTTACCTGCCACAGCATTTCGGCTTCTATCCGCGCTTCACGGTGCGGGAGTTCGTCGAGTACATGGCCTGGCTCAAGGAGATGCCGAAGGCCACCGTTACCGGCGCCGTGCAGCGCGCCGTCGACCGGGTCGGTCTGACCAGCCGGGCCGACTCCAAGTTGAAGACGCTCTCCGGTGGGATGCTGCGCCGGGCCGGAATCGCCCAGGCGATCGTCAACGATCCGGAGGTGCTGCTGCTCGACGAGCCGACCGTCGGCCTCGACCCGGAGCAGCGGCTGGACTTCCGGGAGCTGCTGCGCGAGGTCGGCTCGGACAGCTGCGTGCTGGTCTCCACCCACCTGGTCGAGGACGTCGCCGCGGCCTGCACCGATGTAGTGCTGGTCAACGAGGGTCAGCTGGTCTGGCAGGGAACCCCGGCGCAGCTGGCCGAGCAGGGCAGCGCCGGGGACGCCGGGGACAGCGCCACCGAACGTGGCTACTCGGCGCTGCTGCGCGCGTACCGGGGGAAGGTTCCGGCATGACCGGGCGGATCATGCGGACCGAGGTACGCCGGTCGGCGGTACCCGCCCTTGCCGGACTGCTCGTGTTGGTCGGCGCGGGCGTCACCCTCACGTCTGTCCAGTCCTTCGCCGGCCGGTGGACCCAGCTGGCGATGTACGGACGGGGTTCGCTGCTGCTGTTGTTCCCGCTGGCCCTGGCCGGCGGCGCGTGGCTGGGCCGGCGTGACCGGCAGCACCGTGTCGGCGAGTTGTTCGCCACCACCGTACGGCCGCGCTGGCAACGGACCCTACCGCTCACCGTCGGGTACGCGGCCGCCATGATCGCGGTGTACCTGCTGGTCCTCGCCGTCGGGGCGTTCTGGGTGGCACCGACGGCCAGCTACTTCTCCGGTACCGTCCTCGGCATCACCGCGGTCGGCGCGCTGGCGATGGTCGCCGCCAGCTGGTTGGGCCTGGCCGCCGGCCGGGCCGTGCCCCGGATCGTCACCGCGCCGGTCCTCGCGGTCGTCGGGTTCGCCGTGATCGGTCTGATCCCGGACTTCGTCACGATGTCCGGCTTCGACGAGAACTTCGTCAAGACCCGGCCGGACCCGTCGGCGCTGCTGCTCGTCCCGGCGACGCCCAACGGAGTCGACGACTTCCAGACCATCCCGACCTCGGTCAGTCTGCTGCAGGCAATGTGGTTGACGGCGCTCGCCGGCACCGCGCTGCTGCTGATCGGCGCGGTACGCCGTGGTGTGCTCGCCCTGGCGGTGCTGCCCACCGTCCTCGGTGCCGCCGTGGCGATACCGCTGCTGCCCACCAACGGATACACCGGGGCTGCTGTCGTCGACCCCGTCGCCGTCGAGCTGGTCTGCGACGACGACCGCCCGCAGGTGTGTGTCCGCAGGGTGCACGCGGCGGTGCTGCCCGACGTCGTCGGACCGGTCCGGGAGGCGCTCGCTGCGCTGGGGGCCAAGCTGCCGGATCCGCCGACGCGTGCGGTGGAGAGCGACCAGCTGGCCGCCTGGGCCGCACCCGAGCAGACGGCGGTCCGCAACGACTCGGACGTACTGGTCTTCGATACCCCGGACATCAGCCGGACGGGCCGGGCCGATCTGTCCAGCGGGTACTTTCAGGCGGAGTTGCTGCGGTCCGCGTGGTCACAGGAGTGCGAGGGCGACGAGCCTCACCTGGTGTTCAAGGTGGCCCCGTACCTGGCGCAGGAGGTCGCGGTGGCCTGGTTGGTCGGCGGGCCGCCGCAACCGCAGAGCTGGTGGCGTCCGGAGGACCGGCAGTTGGCCGACGCTTCGTACCAGGCGTTGACCGGTCTGCCGGCCGAGCAGCAGCGACAGGTTGTCGGGCAGGCCCGCGACGCGGCTCTCGACTGCGACTTCGACCGGATCGAGGAGCTGTTGCTGGCAGGTGACCAATGAGGTGGCTGGGCCTGCACCTTCGCGCCCGTCGAGTGCCGATGGCCGCCGCCGTCGTAGTCGGTGTCATCGCGCTGATCTGGATCAGCTGGCCGGTCTTCTCCGACGGGCAGACCATCAACACCCGGATGATCAGTGTCACCGTGATGCTCGCGGTCGTCGCGATCGGCACCACGCTCAGCGGTGCCGACGACGCCCTCGACCACACCGCGGCGGTCAGCTGGCCGACCCGCCGGGCCGCGCATCTGCTGCTCTCTGCCGCCGCGGTGATCGGGCTGCTGCTGGTCACCACGCTCACCGACGCCCGGTTCGAGCCGCTCGGTGTCGTCGCCCGCAACACTGCCGGGCTGCTCGGGCTCACCGCACTCGGTGCCGTGCTGCTCGGTGCCGCGCTGTCCTGGATCGCTCCGCTGGTCTGGACCATCGTCGCGATCATGCCGTGGATGGGGCCCAGTGGACAGTTGCGAATGCAGCTCGGTGCGTGGCTGATTCAGCCGGCCGGGACCTCCGCCGCCACGGTCTGCGCCATACTGCTGGCGGTGGCCGGGCTGGTGGCGTACACGGTGCGTGGCTGCCCGCTGCGGCCCGCAGCGGAGACGCTGCCGCACGACTGAGCGGCGACTGACCGGCGGCGGTTTCCCGCCGCCGGTCAGCGGTGGCCGGACAGCAACTGCGAGTTGTACCTCTCGGTCGCCCGCAGCGCCAGGACCGGGCCGGCCACCAGATAGGCCACCCAGGTCATCGGCAGGGTTATCCAGCCGATGACGATGAACGTGAGCAGAACGTTGATCCAGAAGAACACCCAGAACGAGACCATCAGCACGATGCCGGTGGCCATTTTGCCGGCGTAGATGTTGCCGATGCCGAAGATCCCGAACAGGCCGGGCACCAGTTCCAGAGCCACCGCCGCGCCGGCCGACTTCGGCACCGCCGGGCCGGGGCCGGGCACGGGGGCATAGCCGCCCGGCTGGTACGGCTGCCCCTGGTACGGCTGCCCCTGATATGGCTGCGCCGGGGTGGGCATCGGCTGCTGCGGCCCCGACTGGTACGGGTTGGGGTAGGTCACCGGCTCAGTCTCCCAGCTCCGATGGAGATCAACACCGTACGTTCGGTCGTCCGCCGCCGGTCCTCCGCCGGTCCTCCGTCGCTGCTCAGCGGCCGGCCGGTGGCCGGTCCACCGGGCCGTCAGCGGATCGAGACCAGCCGGATCGCGGTACGCAGCAGCACGACGGCGGCGCCGGCGACCATGACCATCCCGATGCCGGGCATCAGCTGCCCCCAGCTGCCGGTGGTCGAACTGAGGTAGATCAGCCGGGCAGCCTGCCAGCCGATGATGACGGCGACCGCCAGCCCGGGTAGCAGGGCGTGTGCGATGGCCACCTTGCGGTACGGCAGCAGCGCGCCGGCGACGGCGATGAATCCGGCGGACAGCGTCCAGAGGCCGGGTCCGACGGTACCGGAGAGCGACCCGAACGGGGTGATCACCCAGGGGAGCAGCGAGCCGACCAGCGCGAGCAGACCGCCGATGATCATGCCGAGGCTGCCGGCGTGCAGGATGCGCCGACGGGCGGGGGCGGCGGTGGATGCGGTGTCAGCCATGACCGGATGCTAGGCCGGGATCCCTGGTGTGCCCCAGCCGGCAATCGGTGAGTGGTCGGGCGGGGCCGCTGGGCGGCCAGATAGTCACCACAAAACGCGCGAACCGGGCGACGCTCCCCCGCTCATCCACGACCGCCGACCGCTCGCAGGCCCAGGTAGACCGTTCACCGCCCCAACCCGGCGTAAGGCAGATCAACTATTGCCTGTCCGGGCCGGGTCACGTTCTCTTCCCAGATTAAGGGTGTGACCGACCGCACAAGCCGTCGGGCGGTCCCGACCGACCAGCGGAGGTGCGGATCGGACAGCGGCACAGTCGCGGCACGGTGGCCTGCCGGTCGCTGCGCCACGGCCCGTCACCTGCCGTTCCCATAACGACTAGGAGGCCCCACAGTGACTGACGTAACCCCCGACAACAACGCCGGTGGCGGGGAACCGCCACCGGCGACGTCACCACCGGACAACGGCTGGCGCCAGGAGTACTGGCGCAAGAACCTGCGCCTCATGGTGATCCTGCTCGCCATCTGGTTCGTCGTCTCGTTCGTCTGCGGAATCCTGTTGATCCAGCCGTTGAACAATATCGAGATTCTTGGATTCCCGCTGGGGTTCTGGTTCGCCCAGCAAGGATCAATCTACACCTTTGTCATTCTGATTCTGGTATACGCGAAAATGATGGACCGGATGGACGACCAGTTCGGTGTCGGTGAGCGACCGGCGGAAGGGGGAGAGAAGTGACCCAGATCCAGGGCTGGACGCTCGGCTTCATCATCCTCACCTTCGCCCTCTACCTCGGCATCGCCTGGCGCAGCCGGGTCAAGGAAACGACCGGCTTCTACGTGGCCGGTCAGGGAATCCCGACCGTCGCCAACGGTGCGGCCGTCGCCGCCGACTGGATGTCGGCCGCGTCGTTCATCTCGATGGCCGGTCTGATCGCGTTCCTCGGTTCGGACGGTTCCATCTATTTGATGGGCTGGACCGGCGGCTACGTTCTGCTTGCTCTGCTCATCGCCCCCTACCTGCGTAAGTGGGGCAAGTTCACGGTCCCGGAGTTCGTCGGCGACCGCTACTCGGAGACCGTACGGACGATCGCCGCCGTGGCCGCGATCATCATCTCCTTCACGTACGTCGTCGGACAGATGCGCGGCGGCGGCATCGTGTTCAGCCGGTTCCTCGGGCTGGACATCACCGGCGGCGTCATCGTCGCGGCGCTGATCATCTTCGCGTACGCGGTGCTCGGTGGCATGAAGGGCATCACCTGGACCCAGGTGTCGCAGTACACGGTGCTCATCATCGCCTACCTGATCCCGGCGATCGCGGTGGCACAGCAGATGACCGGGCTGCCGATCCCGCAGGTCACCTTCGGGCAGATCCTCGGCGAACTCAACGCGCTCAGCACCCAGATGGGGCTGAGCCAGTTCACCGAGGCGTTCTCCGCCCGACCGCAGATCGACGTGTTCCTGGTGACAATGTCACTGATGATCGGTACCGCTGGCCTGCCGCACGTGATCATCCGGTTCTACACGACGAAGACGGTCCGAGGCGCCCGCTACTCGGCGTTCTGGGCACTGTTCTTCATCGCGTTGCTCTACACCACCGCTCCGGCGGTGGGCGCGTTCACCAAGCTGAACCTGCTGCAGGACGTCAACGGCGTGGCGGCGGACTCATTGCCCAGGTGGATCGAGAACTGGGCGGCGACCGGCCTGGTCACGGTCAACGAGAACGCGCAGACGATCCAGACGGTCAGCAACAGTCCGACGTCCGGGGCCGACCTGATCGTCAACAACGACATCCTGGTGCTGGCCAGTCCGGAGATCGCCGGCCTGCCGGCACCGATCGTCGGCCTGGTGGCCGCCGGCGGCATGGCGGCCGCGATGTCGACCGCCGCCGGCCTGCTGCTGGTCATCTCCTCGTCGTTCTCGCACGACCTGTACTTCCGCCGGGTGAAGCGGGACTCGACGGACAAGCAGCGGCTGCTCGCCGGACGGATCGCCATGGGCCTGGCGGTACTGATCTCGGTCTACGCCGGCATCAACCCGCCGGCGTTCGTGGCCCAGGTGGTGGCGTTCGCTTTCGGTCTCGCCGCAGCGAGCTTCTTCCCGATCATCGTGCTCGGCATCTTCTGGAAACGATGTAACGCCACCGGTGCCGCGGCCGGCATGGTGTCCGGAATGGCGTTCACCGCCGCGTACATGATCTACACGTTGGAGGTGTTCGGCACTTCAGCGAACCCGCACATCTTCGACATCAGCCCGGAGGCCATCGGCACCATCGGTGCGGTCGTCAACTTCATCGTCACGATCGTCGTGTCGAAGATGACGGCGCCGCCACCGGAGGAGATCTCCGAGATGGTGGAGAGCATCCGTTACCCGGCGGCCCGCCGCACCGTGCCGGCCGGCTCCACCGGCGACTCGGCCTGACCCGGACCGTTTCTCCAATCCCGGACAGTCCCGGAGGGCGGGCCCCGACAACGACGTCGGGGCCCGCCCTCCGGCCGTTCCAGGTCTCACCGACCCGACCGCGGTATCTCGGCTGACCCGCCCGGACGAGCGTCCGGGCAGTCGAGAGTTCAGCGATCCGCTCCGGTGCGGGGCGATGGTTGCCACAGTTGGGGCGTGCACGACGACAGCCCGCACCCGCATCCGACCGCTGGCGGTCTCCGCCTGGTGCGCCGGAATCCGCTGGTCACCGGCGACGTCAGCTGGATGGAACTGTTCGTCGACCTGTTCTTCGTGTTCGCTTTCCTGAAGGTCACCACCTTGATGGCGGCCGATCTGACCGCGGTCGGCATGCTCCGCGGGGTCCTGGTGATCCTGCTGCTGTGGCACTGCTGGACCCCGGTCGTCTGGCTCGGCAACGTCGTCCACCTGGACCGGGGCGGCATGCCGCTGATGATGGCCGGCATCGCCACCGTCCTGCTGGTCATCGGCGTGACCGTACCCGAGACGTTCGTCGACCTGCCCGGCAAATTGCCGGGACCGGTCGTGGTGGTGGTCGGCTACCTGGCGATCCGGGTCAGCGTCCTCACAGTCCTCACCCGGTCCCGCTGGTCGGAAGGTCCGGCCGGCCGCCGGCCCGCTGCGATCGCCTGGCTGACGCTCGCCGCGTCGGCGTCGGTGCTGCTGGCCGCCGCGCTGCTGCCGCCGCACCTGCCGGCCCGGTTCGACGCCGATCTGGTACGGCTGGTGCTGTTCGCCCTGGCCCTGTCCATCGACTTCGTGGTGCTGACCGCGGTCGGTCGCGGCAGCTGGCAGATCGTCTCGCCGTGGCATCTGGCGGAACGGCACGCGCTGATCGTCCTGATCGCGCTCGGCGAGACGATCATCTCGATGGGCACCGGCGGTGGTATTGGTGCCGACCTCCCGGTCACCTGGCCGCTGATCGCCGCCGCGACGCTCGGCCTGGTCATCGTCTCCGCCCTGTGGTGGACCTACTTCGATCTAGCCAAGATCCTCGCCGAGCATGCTCTCTCCCGGAGATCCGGCGTCGACCAGACCCGGATGGCCCGGGACGTGTACAGCGGCCTGCACCTGCCGATGATCGGTGGGCTGATCTTCTTCGCCCTCGGCCTCAAACATGCGACCGCCACCATCACCGGCGGCTCCGAACACCCCTGGACCACCGCCGACGCGGCCATCCTCTACGGCGGCGTGCTGCTCTACCTGCTGGCGCTGGTCGCCTTCGAATGGCTGTCCGGACGTCTGCTGGGTCGCAGCCCGCTCCTTGGCATCGCCCTGCTAGTAGGCCTGCTCCCGGTGGCCACCCGCGTCCCACCGCTGGGCGCGTTGGCGCTGCTGGCCGTCGGCGTCGTGGCGATGCTGATCGCCGACCGGACGGTGTTCCGCCGCCGCCACGTCCAACTGCACCGGCTGGCCGAATCCGAGACGTCCCGCCTGCACGGGGTCACCCCCCGGGAACTCTTCCTCGACCTGGTCTTCGTCTTCGCGTTCATCCAGGTCACCACGCTGATGACCCGGCACGCCTCGGTCTGGGGCCTCGTCCGAGGGCTGACCCTGCTGGCGCTGCTGTGGTGGGCCTGGACCTCCTTCTCCTGGCTCACCAACGCGGTCCGCACCGATACGGTCCTGGTCCGGTTCACCACGATCGGCATCGCCGCCTCGGTTCTGACGATCGGGATCGCCACCCCGCAGGCCTTCGAACCGGCCCCGGGAAGTCTGCCCGGTTCGCTGATCATCGTCGCCAGTTATCTCGGCGCCCAGCTCATGCAGACCGTGCTGATCCTGCAGGCATCGCGTACCGAGCCGGTGCTGGGGGCGCTCGCACTGCAGAACGCCGTACCGTCGACGGCCGCGCTGCTGCTGCTCATCGGGTCCGCGGTGGTGGAGTTCGCGTCGCCCGACTGGCTGGCCGGAATCCCGGCCGTCACGCTGCTCTGGGTCGCCGCGCTCACCATCCAACTCGCCGGCAGCTACCCCACCGGGGTGAAATCCTGGCGGCCCCGATCCGCTCGGCACTGGGTGGACCGGTACGCGCTGATCATGCTCGTCGCGTTCGGCGAGACGATCATCTCGGTCGGTCTGGCCGTCGCGGATCAGCCGGTCTCCACCAGTGTCATGGTCATCGTCGTCACGGCGGCGGTCACCGTCGGCGCTCTCTGGTGGCCATACTCCACGACGATCGACTCGGCCCGCCTCACCTTGGACGCGCAGACCGGCGTCGACCGGGCCAGACTCGCCCGCGACGCGTTCACCTACCTGCACCTGCCGATGGTCGCCTGCGTCATCCTGATCGCGTACGGCCTGCACCAGGCCGCGGTGCCGCGCGACGACACCGGTATCCGGTTCGGCCACTACGCTTTCTACTGGGGGGTGGGGTTCTACCTGCTCGCCAATCAGGTGTACTGGTGGCGGACCTGGCGCGCAATCAGCTGGTACCGGATCGCCAGCGGCGGTGCGGTCATCGTGCTGGCCTTCCCGACCGCCGCACTGCCCGCTGTGATCAGCCTGCCGGCGCTCACAGTATTCGGGCTGATCTCCGCAGCCGTCGAGTTCGTGCGGATCGGTGACCTGCGGACTCAACCGCCTTCGCGGACCCGTTGACCTTCGACGGGGTGGTCAGCTCGGCCGCCGGCGGGTGGACCGGCGGGTCCTACTGGCCGGCCGCCCCGTCGATGCATTCCCGCAGCAGGTCGGCGTGACCGTTGTGCCGGGCGTACTCCTCGATCATGTGGGTCAGCACCCAGCGCAGCGAGATCGGGCCGCGCCGGCCCGAGCCCGTGACGTCCAGTCCGGCCGCGTCGGCGACGAAACGCTGGGCGTACTCAATCTCCTCCCGCCACGCCTCCCACGCCTGGGTGACCGCCGCCGGGTCGGCGACAGCAGCGTCGAAGTCGTCGTTGGGCGCGGCCTCGGAGTAGAAGCGGGGCGGCGCCTCCTCGCCGGCCATCACCCGCCGGAACCAGTACCGTTCCACGTCGGCGAGGTGCCGCACCAGCCCGAGCAGCGACAGCGCCGACGGCTGCACCGACCGCCGGGCCAGCTGCTGCGGGTCGAGTCCGCCGCATTTGAGCTCCAGGGTCCGGCGGTGCCAGTCGAGGAACCCGGTGAGGGTGGCCCGCTCGTCGCCGAGCACCGGCGGATCGGTACGGGGGTCGGCGTCCGGGTCGGTGAACATGTCGATCGTCATGTCGGTCATCATCGACGGACTGCTTCGGCACGGCCAGCGAATACCGGCTTGACCTTGGAGTGCACTCCGAGGTCTACCGTCGTCGACATGACCACGGGCACAAGAGTCGAGGTTCTCGACCTCACCGGCTGCGCCGCCGGGGCGGATGAGGCGTGCGGGACCGATGCCTCCGGAACCGGCGGATCCGGGCGGCGCGGCCTGCGGGTCGCCGCACTCGCCGTCGCCGCCGGTGTCTCGCCGGACACCGTCCGCTACTACGAACGGGCCGGGCTGCTGCACCCGCCGGAGCGGACCCCTACCGGCTACCGCGTGTACGGCACCGCGGCGGTCGACCGGCTCCGGTTCATCCGGGGCTGTCAGCGACTCGGGCTCCGGCTGCGGGAAATCGCCGATCTGCTCGCCGTCCGGGACACCGGCGTCTGCCCGTGTGAGCCGGCGGAGCAGTTGCTGCGCCGCCGGATCGCCGAGGTCGACGTGGAGCTGGCCCGGCTGACCGCGCTACGGGCGGAGATGGCGGCGATGGCTGAGAAGCTGCCGACCACGGCCTGCCCGCCACCGGAACCGGGCCGATGGTGCCCACCGGATGGGGACGGGAGGTGATCACGATGCTGGAGCTGACCACGCGCTGCGACTGCGAGCCGGACTGCTGCGGGCCGGACTGCTGCTGACCAGTCGGCCCTCAGGGCCGGGTGGGTACCGGGCCGGTGGGTGCCGCCGGGTGTGTCGGCGGCACCCACCGGGTGCCAGAGGAATGTTACGAGGTGGTGCCGGTCACCGCCGAGCCGTTACGTGCAACGGTGTAGGCGATCGTCGTACCGCTCCAGAAGTGGAAGGTGAGCGTCACCGGGGAGCCGTCGTTGACCTCAGCGAAGAAGTCCGACGTCAAGGTGATCGTGTTCGCGGCGTAGTTCGGCCGGAAGGTGACGTCGAACTCCTTGTACGACGTCCAGTTGTGCGGGCCGGCGTTGGAACCGTCCGCGTACCGCGCCTCCATGGTGGCCAGTTGGTCACCGCGGAAGGTCGTCGGGATGTTGAACGACGAGGTGGTACCACTCGCGTTGGCCAGTACCGGCGGATCCGACGAGATGATGTTGATTCGCCACGGCACGCCGGACGAGAAGCGGGCGTGCAGGGTGGCGTTCACCCCGTACGCCCGATTGCCGACCAGGCGGGTGACGGTGGACGCGGGCAGCGTCAACTGGTTGCCGCTGACCGTGTAGTCGGTCCCCCGGACAAGGTCGGTGCTACCCTGCCGCAGTCCCTGGAAGGTCAGCCCGTTGAGGTTCAACGCGAGGGTCTTGGCGGTGACGCTGCCGGTACGCGGCACGAAGATCATGTCGCTGGCGGCGGTGCCGGAGCGGGTGGTCCAGGCCGACTTGATGTGGGCGATGAGCTCCGGGTCGCTCCACTGGAAGCTGGTCCGGCCGAGGTGCTGGCCGTTGTCCCACAGCTGGGTGGCGATGCCGCGGGTCCGGGTGTGGTAACCGAAGAACTCGAAGAACTTCAGTTTCTCGCCCTGCTGGATGGTGCCGGTGTGCCGGTCGAAGCCGAGCAGACCGAACTCGCCGATGACAACCGGGATGCCCCGGGACACGAAGGTGTTCTGCACCCGGTTGAGCGAGTCGATCACGTCCTGCTGGGCGGTGGCGTCGAAGCGGTAGCCGCCGGCGACGTTGACGCTGAACGGCCAGTACCCGTAGTAGTGCACCGTGGCGATCAGGTTGGGGTCGTTCAGTGCGGTGAACGTGCTGGCGAGCTCGTCGAGCCGGGCCTGGTCGGACGAGGTGTGCAGGGTCGGCAGGATGAGCAGCCGGGTGGCGTTGTTGCCGCCGGAGTTGCGGACGATCTGATGGAACGTCCGGTTCAGCTCGTCGAGCAACTGGGCGTTCTGGGCATCGCCGGAGCTGTTGCTGAACTGCGGCTCGTTGACGCTCTCGAAGTGCAACTTTGGCGACGAGTCACGGAAGGTGTTCGCCAGCTGGGTCCACAGCGCCGAGTAGCGATCCAGGACGCCGGTGCGGTTGCTGGGCATCGTGTTGATCCACTGCCAGGAGTCGTGATGCAGATTGATCATCACGTAGAGGTCCTCGGCGAGGGCCCAGTCGACGATCTGCTTCACCCGGGCGAGCCGGGTGGGGTCGATCGTGTAGTTGGGCGCGCCGCCGTGGTGGTGCGTCCAGGTCGCCGGAATCCGGATGCTGTTGAAGCCCTGCGTCTTGATGGTGCGGATCAGATCCCGGGTGACCAACGGGTTGCCCCATGAGGTCTCACCGCTGCCGTCGACGTTGTCGCCGGTCGCGTCGAGGGTGTTGCCCAGGTTCCACCCCGGCTGCATGGCGTCGACGACGTCCTGCGGGTTGCCCGGCGGACGCGGGGTCGCGGTCGGCGTCGGGGACGGCGGCGCGGTGGTCGGCGGCACCGTCGGCGACGGTGGGTCGGTCGGCGGCGTGGTGGGACCCACGCTGCCGGTGCAGGTGACACCGTTGAGCGCGAACGACGTCGGGGCGGTGTTGCTGCCCGACCAGGAGCCGTTGAAGCCGAACGAGACGGTCGCGTTGGTGCCGAGGTTGGCGTTGTAGCTGACGTTGGTCGCGGTGACCTGGCTGCCCGAGCTGGTGATGGTGGCGTTCCAGGCCTGGGTGACCTGCTGTCCGGACGGGAAGGCCCAGGTCAGCTGCCAACCGTTGATCGGGTCGCCCAGGTTGGTGACGTTGACGTTGGCGGTGAAGCCGCCTGGCCACTGGGCGGGTGCCGAGTAGACCACCCGGCAGCCGGCGGCCGCGTGCGCGCTGGCCGCGACGGCGACGCTTCCGCCGACCAGTGCGGCGGTCACACCGCCAGCGACCAGGCCGGCGCGCCACCTTCTCCCGCGAGCCGTCGTTGTCTGTTGAGTCATGTCGCTCCTCGCCGTGGGGTGTGCCTGCGGGTCAGGCACGAAGGGACGGGCACCGGCGGTCGCAAACGAGCAGCCAGCACCAGCGAAGTGGCCGCAGACTAAGTCGGGAGCCCAAACTTTGTCAATCGGCGCACGCCGATGTTGATGCCCCCGGAGGTGCACCCCGACCAATCCGCCGCTGCCGGCAACGCCCCCTGACCGGCACAAAGAGATCCCGTTGGCGGACCGACGTCCGCCAACGGGATCAGAAACGACAGCCGGCCCCGGGCCGGCGCGCGTCACGCCTCAGTGCACCGTGACCGTCGGCCCGGGAAGAAGCTCACGCATCTCCGCCGGCAACTCGGCGCCCATCTCGTCGGCGATCCGCAGCGCCTCCTCCACCAGGGTCTCCACGATCTGCGACTCCGGCACCGTCTTGATCACTTCGCCCTTGACGAAGATCTGGCCCTTGCCGTTGCCGGACGCCACCCCGAGATCGGCCTCCCGGGCCTCGCCCGGCCCGTTCACCACGCATCCCATCACCGCCACCCGCAACGGAGCCGGAAACCCGTCCAGCGCAGCGGTCACCTGGTCGGCCAAGGTGTACACGTCCACCTGCGCCCGCCCGCAGGACGGGCAGGAAACGATCTCCAAGCCCCGCTCACGCAACCCGAGCGACTCCAGGATCGCCGTACCGACCTTGATCTCCTCCACCGGCGGCGCGGACAGGGACACCCGGATGGTGTCGCCGATCCCTTCGGCCAGCAGCGCGCCGAACGCCACCGCCGACTTGACCGTGCCCTGAAACGCCGGGCCGGCCTCGGTCACCCCGAGGTGCAGCGGATAGTCGCACTGCTCGGCCAGCAGCCGGTACGCCCGGATCATCACCACCGGGTCGTTGTGCTTGACCGAGATCTTGATGTCCCGGAAGTCGTGCTCCTCGAACAGCGAGCACTCCCACAACGCCGACTCCACCAGCGCCTCGGCGGTCGCCTTGCCATGCTTGGCCAGCAACCGCTTGTCCAGCGAACCGGCGTTGACACCGATCCGGATCGGTGTACCGGCCGCCGACGCCGCCTTGGCGATCTCCGCCACCTTGTCGTCGAACTGCCGGATGTTGCCCGGGTTGACCCGCACTGCCGCACAGCCGGCGTCGATCGCAGCGAAGACGTACTTCGGCTGGAAGTGGATGTCGGCGATCACCGGGATCTGCGACTTGCGGGCGATCGTCGGCAGCGCGTCCGCGTCGTCCTGCGACGGCACGGCGACCCGCACGATCTGGCAGCCGGACGCGGTCAGCTCGGCGATCTGCTGCAACGTCGCGTTGACGTCCGAGGTCACCGTGGTGGTCATCGACTGTACGGAGACCGGTGCACCGCCACCCACCGGCACCGGACCGACCATGATCTGCCGGCTGACCCGGCGCGGCGCCAACGGCGGCGGCGGCACTGCGGGCATGCCCAGACTGACAGCGGTCACTTCTCAACTCACCTCGAGAACAGCGTGATCGGATTGACCACGTCCGCGGTGATGGTCAGCAGCGTGAACGCGCCACCGATCAGCAGAACCGCGTACGTGAGTGGCATCAGCTTGAAGTAGTCGACCCGCCCCGGGTCGGGTCGGCCCAGCACCGCGTACAGCCAGGACCTGGCCTTCTCGAACCAGGCGATCGCGATGTGCCCGCCGTCCAGCGGCAGCAGCGGCAGCAGGTTGAACACCCCGACGAAGAAATTCAGCGAGATGAACAGCAGCACGAACAACTCCCAGGCATCGTTGGCCACCGCCTCCCCGCCGAGCCGGCTGGCACCGACCACGCTGATCGGGGTGTCGATGTCGCGCTCCGCGCCGGTGATCGAGGCCCACAGCGCCGGGATCTTCTCCGGGATCCGCATCATCGCCTCGACGGTGCCGACCGCCATCTGGCGCAGGTAGTCGCCGGTCGCGCCGAATGCCTCGATCGGCCCGTACGTCACCATGCCGGGCTTCTCGATCCGCAGCCCGACGCCGAGCGCGGCGACCGTGCTCAGCGGGCCCTCGTCGGTGCCCAGCTCGGGGCGCTGCACTGCGGCGAGCTCCGCCTCGGCGGTGCCGGTCGTCCCGTCCCGCTCGTACCGGACGGTCGCCGGCCCCGGATCGGCACCCCGGATCGCCTCCAGCATGTCACCCCAGGTGTCGACCGGGGTGCCGCTCACCGCGAGGATCCGGTCGCCGTCACGCAGGCCCGCCTGCGCGGCCGGGCTGGCCGGGTCGCCGGCCTCGCAGGCACGGGCCACGTACTCGACGACCACACAGTCGGTGACCGCGACCACCGCCGGCTCCTGACGGGCCTGCTCCTCGGTGGCGGGGAAGTCCGGGTTCGGCAGGCCCATGAAGACCGCAGCCAGCCAGAGGGCGACGATCGCCAGCCCGAAATGGGTCACCGACCCGGCGGACATCACCACCGTCCGCTTCCACACCGGAAAGCGCCACATCACCCGGGACTCGTCGGCGGGTGCCACGTCGTCGTCCTGCGGGGTCATACCGACGATCTTGCAGAAGCCACCCAGCGGGATGGCCTTGAGCCCGTACTCGGTCTCACCGCGCCGGAACGACCAGATGGTCGGGCCGAAACCGACGAAGTACCGGGTCACCTTCATCCCGAACTTTTTCGCGGTCACCATGTGACCGGCCTCGTGCAGGCTGACCGAGATGAGAATCGCGAGGGCGAAGAGAACCACCCCGAGCAGGTACGCCATCAAGCTCCCTCCGCCGATGCACCGATCAGCTCATGCGCCCGGGTTCGCGCCCAGGATTCCGCAGTGAGCACATCGTCGACCGTACCCGGTTCGCCGAAGTCCGGTGCCGCCTGCAGCACCCGCTCCACCGTGTCGACGATGCCGAGGAACGGTAGCCTGCCGGCGACGAACGCCGCCACGCACTCCTCGTTCGCGGCGTTGTAGACCGCCGGCCGGCAGCGGCCGTCCGCGCCGGCCTGCTTGGCCAGCGCCACCGCCGGGAACGCCGTCTCGTCGAGCGGGGCGAACTCCCAGCTCTGCGCCCGGGTCCAGTCGACCGGCGCGGCCGCTGCCGGCACCCGGGCCGGCCAGCCCAGGGCCAGCGCGATCGGCAGTCGCATGTCCGGTGGACTGGCCTGGGCGACCGTCGAACCGTCCACGAACTCCACCATCGAGTGGATCACCGACTGTGGGTGGACCACCACCTCGATACGCGGGTACGGGATGCGGAACAGTTCGTGCGCCTCGATGATCTCCAGGCCCTTGTTCACCAGGGTCGCCGAGTTGATCGTGATGACCGGGCCCATGTTCCAGGTCGGGTGGGCCATCGCCTGCTCCGGGGTGACCTCGGTCAACTCGGCACGGGGCCGCCCCCGGAACGGGCCGCCGCTCGCCGTCACCACCAGCTTGCGCACCTCGTCGGCGGTGCCCGAACGCAGGCACTGGGCGAGCGCCGAATGCTCGGAGTCCACCGGCACGATCTGGTCCGGGCGCTGTATCGCGGCCCGCACGATCGGACCACCGGCGATCAGCGACTCCTTGTTGGCCAGCGCCAGGGTCCGGCCGGCCCGCAACGCCGCCAGGGTGGGGGCCAGCCCCCGGGAGCCGTCCACTCCGTTGAGCACCACGTCGCACGGCCACTCGGCAAGCTCGGCCATCGCCGACGGGCCGGCCAGGATCTTCGGGATCCGGAACCCACCGGTCGGATAGCCGCGCCGGGACGCTTCAGCGTAGAAGGCGAGCTGCAGGTCCTGCGCCGCCGAGGCCCGGGCCACCGCCACCACCTCGACCTGCAACAGTAGTGCCTGTACGGCGAGCAGCTCGACGTTTCCCCCGCCGGCGCCGAGCCCGACGATGCGGAACCGGTCAGGGTTGCGGGTGACGATGTCGACCGCCTGGGTGCCGATCGAGCCGGTGGAGCCGAGCAGCACGATATCCCGTGGGGAGGAAGTCACCGACCCATTGTCCCGCAGCGCCGCAGCCGCCCGGCCGCCGGGCGCGCCGCCGAGTCACCGGGACACCGCGTCACCGTGCGTCGTCGGCCTCGTCGAGCAGATCGGCCGGATCGATGGTGAACTCGAACGGCTCCTTCATCACGAACGCGGTTCCGGCCGCGGCCGCCGCCACCGGCCGGTACTCCCCGTCGCTCAGCTCGTGCAACGCCAGTGCCGGCACCCGGTTCCGGAAATCCGCCCGGAGAAAGAAGGGCACACCGGCTGCGGCGTACTGCCGTGGCCGGTCGATCACGTCCTTGCGCCGGTTGCCCTTGGAGACGATCTCGCCGAGCAGCACGGCTTCCGAGATCGGCATCGAGACGTGTCCTCCACCAGGTGAGCGGAGCACCACGATGTCGGGGGTGTACAAGTCGTCGCCCGAGACGACGTTGACCTCGTGGTACAGCCAGAGCTTCGCCCGGCGCGCTGCCTGCTTCAACAGATACGCCAGATCCAGCTCGATCGTCTGATGGTCGTACCCGGCATGTGGTGTCACGATCACGCTCCCGCTGAGGACCTCGACCTTGGGACCATTGGTCTCCGGCAACAGGTCAAGGGCGAGCTGCGCGGTCCACGGCTCGTCGAAATCGCCGAGTACGTCGAACGACGGCTCACGCGGCGGCTCCGGATCGGGCACGAATGCCGGCTGTGCCAACGTGCTCACCCCTTTCCGCGGGACATGATGCACCGACCAGACTAGCCGCGACGCCCCGCCACGGCGGCGCACCGGGCCATGTCGGCTGGCCGACCGTAAAGCCGGACCGTACGGGCCACCCCACGCCGGGCCACCGCCGTACGGGAGTGGAGACCGCCCCGGTGGGGAAAGCTGAGGAACATGGTCTCCCGAGGTCGCCGGCTGGTCCGGGCAGCATTCCGGCCGCTGCGCGGGCGGGACCTGTCGCTGCACGCTGCCTCGATCACCTTCTTCGGCGCGATCGCGGTCGTCCCGGTGGTGCTGCTGGCGATCTGGCTGACCGGGCTGTTCGCTGGTGCGGGCCGGATCCGTCGGCTCACCGACCCGGCGATCGACACCCTGCCCGAACAGATCGGCGCCGACCGGGCCGCCGCCGCCCTGATCGACGCCGGCCTGCACCTCACCCCGGTGCTGGCGCTGGCCGCAGTGCTGCCCGCCTCGCTGTACGGCGAAGGGCTGCGCCGGGCATTCGTGTCGGTGGCGCCACCACCGGAGCCGGCCGAGTCGATGGTCGGCTGGCGGGGCCGGGTGCTACTGCTACCGCTGCTCGGCGCGGCACCGGCGTTGATGCTGCTGGTGCTGCTGGCCCTACCGTCGGCCGCCGGGCTGTTCGCCCGGGGCGGCTGGGCCGGCGCGCTCGGGGTGGTGGTGTCGTTCCTGGCCGTCTGGTTGGGGCTGAGCCCGGTGCTGGTCTGGGTGTTCCGGGTGGTCGGGCCGGGCAAGCCGGACTGGCTGGCCACGGTCGCGGTCGGCTCGTTCACCGCCGCCAACCTGTCCGGTTTCCTGCACGGGTTCATCCTGTTCTGCTCGCTGCCGCTGGACCTCGGGGTGCCGTTCGGCGGGCTCGACCAGGTCGGCGCGGCGGTCGCGGTGCTGCTCTGGCTCTACCTGCTGCATGTGATCGTGCTGGCCGGCTACTCCGCCACGCTGGCGTTCAGCCGGTGGCGCCGTCGGGACCGGCACCGGAGCCGACCGACGCCAACTGCGGGTTCGCCGGGGCCTCGTGCAGGCCGAACCGGCGGTACAGCCGGCCCAACGGACCCGGCGCCCACCAGTTCCACCGACCCAGCAGCCGCATCGTCGCCGGCACCAGCAGCACCCGCACCAGGGTCGCGTCGACGACGATCGCCACGATCATCCCGACCCCGATCAGCTTGATGAACGAGATGCCACCAGCGGCGAAACCGGCCACCACCACGATCAGCAGCAACGCGGCGGCGGTGATGATCCGCCCGGTGTGCTGCAGCCCGGCGGCGACCGACGCGGTGTTGTCGCCGGTGCGGTCCCACTCCTCACGCACCCGCGACAGCAGGAACACCTCGTAGTCGGTGGCCAGCCCAAACAGCACCGCCAACATCAGGATCGGGTTGGTCGGATCGATGAACCCGGTCGGGGTGAATCCGAGCCAGTCGGCGAAGTGCCCGTCCTGGAACACCCAGACCACCACGCCGAACGAGGCGCCGATCGACACCAGGTTCATCAGCACCGCCTTGACCGGCAACACCACCGAGCCGAACGCCAGAAACAGCAGCACCATGGTGGCGGTGGCCATCAGCAGCGCCATCCACGGCAGGTAGGTGCCGAGGCTGTCCAGCATGTCGATGTCAGCGGCGGTGCGGCCACCGACGAGGACCTCGGCCCCGGCCGGGGGCGGCAGGTCCCGGATGGCCCGCACCAGTGCTTCGGCCTCGTCGCCGGTCGGCTCGCCGACGTAGCTCACCCGGATCAGCGCCGAGGTGTCGCGTACCGCCGCGATCTGGGCACCGGTGGCGCCCGGCAGCCCGGCGATGTCCTCGGCGAAGGCTTGCGCCAGGTCGGGGCCGGCGCCGGAGACCAGCACTTCGACCGGGCCGATGCTGGCGCCGTCAGGGAACTCCTCGGCGATCGTCTCGGCCACCACCCGCGACTGCGCACCGGCCGGCAGCACCCGCTCGTCGAAGCCGCCGAACTCGGCCCGCAGGAACGGGGTGGCCAGCAGCAGCAGCCCGACCACCACCACGGTGACGTAGCGCACCGGGCGCCGCATCACGCTGCGGGCGATCCGGGCCCAGGCGCCGGCCCGGGCGGCCTCCCCCGGCTGCGGCGCCGACCGGCGACGCCACGGCAACGGTACGGTGAGCGCGTTGATCCGCGGGCCGAGCACCGCCAACAGGGCGGGCAGTGCGGTCACCGAGGCGAGCATGGCGACCAGCACCGCTGCCATCCCGCCAAAGCCGATCCCGGTCAGGAACGGCTGCGGAAAGATCAGCAGGCTGATCAGCGAGGTACCGATGATCAGACCGGAGACAGCGACGGTACGACCGGCGGTGGCGACGGTACGTACCAGCGCTTCCGGGGTCGGGTGGCCGGCGGCCAACTCCTCCCGGAACCGGCTGACCACGAACAACGCGTAGTCGATCGCCATGCCCAGCCCGATCAGGGTGATCACGTTGATCGCGAACACCGAGACCTCGGTGACCAGGGTCAGCGCCCGGACCGCGACGAACGCACCGAGGATGGCGAGCACGCCGACCAGCAGCGGCATCGACGCCGCGACCAGCCCACCGAAGATCAGCACCAGCAGCACCAGCAGGATCGGCAGGGCGATCAGCTCGGCCCGGGTGATGTCCCGGATGGTCTGCTCGTTGGCCTGGTCGAGGAACGGCACGGCACCGCCGGCCCGGGTGACCAGCCCCGGTGCGTCCAGCAGCGGCCGGATCTGCTCGAAGGCGGCGGTCTTGGCGTCCTCGTCGTCGCCGGCGAGCTGGACCAGGGCGTAGGTGGCCCGCCGGTCGGTGGCGACCAACGCCGGCGACTCGGTGTCGTAGTAGCTGGTGACACTGGTCACCTCCGGCCGGGTGGCCAGCGACTCCAGGGTCTGGGTGACCGGCTCGCGGAACGCCGGGTCGTCGACGGTGGCCGCGTCGCTGCGGTACAGCACCAGCACGTCGACGTCCTGGTTGCCCAGCTCGGCGTTGATCCGCTCCCGGGCCTGCGTCGACTCGGCCGCCGGGTCGGCGAAACCGCCACCGGAGACCGCCCCGAACAGGCCGGTCCCCCAGGTCACCCCGACGACGACCAGCAACGCGGCGGCGGCCAGCACCACCCATCGCAACCGGACCACGGTCCGTCCCCACCACGCGAACACGTCTCGACTATCGCAGGCCCATCATGGACGCCGCACGGCGACTAGGGTCGGGACATGGGTACGTCACACTCTCCGGCGCCGCGACCCGACCCGTCGACGCGCGCCGACCTGCCCGCCCGCGCCGACGTGGTCGTCATCGGGTCCGGGCACAACGGTCTGGTCGCGGCGGTCCTGCTGGCCCGGTCCGGGCTCGACGTGCTGGTGCTGGAGGCGGCCGAGGTGATCGGCGGCGCCACCCGCACCGAGCAGCCGTTCGCCCGGGCGCCGGGGCTGCGCCACTCCACCGGGTCGTACCTGCTAGGGCTGATGCCGCCGGAACTGCTGGCCACCCTCGACGTGGCCATCCCGGTGCTGCGCCGCGACCCGCACTACTTCCTGCCCACCCCCGGTGGGCCGGGGTCGCCGTACCTGCTGTTCGGCACCGACCGGGCCGCGACCCGGGCACAGATGTCCGCCGCCTTCTCCGCCGCCGACGTGGCCGCCGACGACGCCATGCAGGCTGAGCTGGCGGCGCTACGCGACGACCTGGCGCCGGCCTGGCTGGCCGAGCCGCTGCCGGTCGAACAGACCGCGCAGCGCTATGTCCGCCCTGCGCTGCGGCAGGTCCTCGTCGACCTGGTCCGCGGCTCGGTCGCCGACTACCTGGCCCGCTTCGAGTTCCGCTCCGAGTTGCTGGTCGCCATGTACGCCGTCACCGACGGGCTGAGCGGGCTGACCGCCGGGCCGGACGACCCGGGCACCGGTCACAACTTCCTGGTGCACAACATGTGCCGACTGCCCGGCTCGGACGGCACCTGGATGATCGCCGCCGGCGGGATGGGCACCGTGTCGCGGACCTTTGCCGACGCCGCCCGGGCCGCCGGAGCGCGGATCGTCACCGACACGCCGGTCACCGCGATCACCGTGGACGCCGGCAGCGCGAGCGGTGTCGTCGTCGCCGACGGCCGGTCAGTGGCCGCCGAGGTGGTACTCGGTGCCTGTGACCCGTACCGGCTGCTGGAGCTGGCCCCCGACGGCGTGCTGCCGGCCGAGCTGACCGACCGGCTGGCCGCCACCCGCCGGCCGGGCAGCACGTTGAAGGTCAACCTGGCGCTGACCGGGCTGCCCCGGTTCAGCTGCCTGCCGGACGCCGCGCCCAGCCCGTTCGGGGCCACCATCCATCTGCTGCCCGGCTCGGCGTCGCTGCTGCCCGGCGGCGACGGCGAGTCGCCGATGACGGCGCTGCGGGCGATGTGGGCCGATGTGCGGGCCGGCCGGCTGCCGGTCGAGCCGACCATCGAGTGGTACCTGCACACCACCGTCGACCCGTCGCTGCGCGACGCCGCCGGGCACCACTCGTCGGCGCTGTTCGTCCAGTCGGTGCCGTGGCAGCCGGCGGGTTCGTCGTGGGCGACCGAGCTGCCCGGGTACGTCGAACAACTGCTGGCCGTCTGCGACCGGTACGCGCCGGGCACCAGCGCGCTGGTCGCCGACGCGGTGCCGCTCGCCCCACCCGGCATCGAGGCGCACTTCGGCATCACCGGCGGGCACATCCACCACGTGGACAACACCGTCTCGTTCACTGACCGGATGCCGTACGCCACCGGGCTGCCCGGCCTGTACGCGGGCAGCGCCGGCTGCCACCCGGCGGGCAGCGTGATCGGTGCCGCCGGGCACAACGCCGCCCGGCGGATCCTCACCGACCTGGGGCACGGCGAGCGCTAGTCGCGGCGCGGCGGACTTCAGGCGCGGCCGACGTCAGGCGCTAGGCCTGCGCCACCGGCTCGCCGGCTGGGGTCTGGGACTCGACCGGTGCCGGGGTGCCGGCCCGCCGGGCTCGGACCTCGTGCCCGACACTGGTCAGGCACCGTCCGCTGGTCAGGTCGAACCGCCAGCCGTGCAGCTGGCAGGTGAGCTGGTCGCCGTCGATGATGCCGAACCGGGTCAGGTCGGCCTTGAGGTGCGGGCAGCGGCGCTGCACGATCCAGTCACCGATCCTGACGTCCTCGGCGTCCGGGCGTTGCTCGGCGTACCAGCCCTCGGCGTACTGCAGCCGCTCGGTGGACAGGCACTTGAAGAACGCGTAGACGAACTCGTTGTACTGGCCGATCCGCGCGGCGGAGAACCGGCAGGACAGGAAGAGCGAGTTGACCCAGTCGACCTCGCCGGTGTGCAGCAGGTGCTCCACCAGGGCCCGATCGGTGCGGAACCGGTAGCGGACCTTCTCGTCGCCGTACGGCCGCACCTGCTTTCCGGGGAAGTCCACCACGATCGACTCGACCGACTCGCCGTCGTAGTCGACCAGGTCGAACCGGACCGGGCCGCCGACCCCTTTGGCCAGGTAGACCGACTCCTCCAGCAACGGCTCGATACGACGTTTCATCTCGCCCAGTACGTCGATCTCCGGGTGCCGCCAGGAAGCCTTCTCAGCCTCGATGACCGGGCGCTTGCGCTCCCGCATCTCGACCAGGTGGGCCTGCTTGTTGGCGAAGAGCTCGTCGACCGGCTGCGGGTGGGTGGTGCGGCACTCGTCGGCGGTGACCTCGGCGACCGAGCCGGGCAGCAGCACCACTCCGTTGCTGCCGCCGACCTTGGCGTACTCGGACAGGAAGACCTGCTGGTCGGGGAAGATGTTGCCCTCGTCGCCGTGGATGTCGTTGAACTGCCACAGTGCGTCGTCGAGGAAGCAGGGCGGCCCGGCGATCGGAAAGACGTACGACGCCTTCAGATCGTCGATGTACCGCCAGGTGCGGTCGAACTGGCGCTCCCGCTTCTGCTTGCCGAACGCGGTCTTGGCGTTGGTGGGCAGCTCGTAGACCATCGGGTACCAGATGGCACCGGAGAACTGCAGCAGGTGGGCGTGCACGTGGCCGAGCGCGGCGAAGACCGACAGATCGGTGGGGCGGGCGTCGTTCTGGTTGAGCAGCCGGACTCCGTCGTGTTCGACCCACAACGACGAGTCACCGATCGGGCCGTCGGTCGGGCTGGTCAACGCCTGGATCATGACGTTGAGGCCGCCGTCCAGCTCGACCACCTCGTTGGTCTTCGTCCGCAGGAAGCTGGTGAAGCCGAGTTCGCGCAGCTCGTCCTCCAGCTCCGAGGTGGGGTACTCGGGCAGCAGCACGGTCGCCCTTTTCGACACGAAGCGCTTCAGGTGCGCCGCGTCGAAGTGATCCCGGTGCAGGTGGGAGACGTACAGATAGTCGACCTGGCCGAGGGACTCCCAGTCCAGCTGGGAGTTGTCCGGAAAGGGAAACCATGAGGCGAAGTAGGCCGGGTTGACCCACGGGTCGCACAGGATGCTGCCCGCAGCCGTGTCGATCCGCATACTGGCGTGCCCGGTACCCGTCAGTCGCACCGTACAGACCCCCTCGGTCACAAGCGATGTGTACGCCGGAAACGCTACCGGAGGCGGCGGTCGCCCCGACTGGCGACGTCTGGATCCGCTCGCTCCGGCTCTGCCTGCCCGGGTGGCCCGGCACCGGCACGGATCCCCCGGCGGGGTCCCGATGCCGCGCCCGCCGACGTCATGCCAGACTGGGCAGGATCCATGCGAGTGACCGGGCTCCGTTCATCGGAAGGGGCCGGTTCGAGAAGGAGGACCAGCCGTGGCCGGAACCGAGCCGGTGACCTCACCCGACCAGCACAAGCCGGGCCATCGCAAGTTGGGGCGGATCGGCGCCATCGTTTCGGCGTTGGTGTTGCTCTCCATGCTGATCGGTAACCATGAGGGCCGCGTCGAGGACATCTGGCTGATCGGCCTGGCCGTCGGACTGCTGGCCATCGTCGTCGGCGACGCCGTGCTACGACGCAACGGCCTACGATCCTGACCGGGGTCCGGCCCGGTCGGTGATGCCGGTCCTGACCGCCGACGTTGATCCGGCCGGGGCGGCCGGATCAACGGTCACCGGCCGCGCTGCAGGATGTCCTGCACCTCCTTGAGCGCTGCGTCGACCTCGGCTTCGAAGTAGCCACCGGTCACCAGCCCGAACTGCACTGTGTCGAGTTCCGCCGTGTCCACCGGCATCGGCCCCCGACCGGCCATCGCGGTGAGGATGTCCTCGAACAGCCGATCCACCTGCGCCGGGTCGTAGCCGCTGCCGAACCGGCGGACCTGGAAGGTCCGCCGGATCTGGTCCACCCGCTGCAGGCTGCCGCCACCGGACAGTCCCGCCGGTCCGCCCGTCATGCCCGGGTGGCCGCCCGTCATGCCCGGGTGGCCGCCGCCCCCGGGAGGGCCACCCATGCCGGGGTAGCCGCCTGCCACCCCCGGGTGGCCGCCGGGGGCGCCACCCATGCCGGGGTGGCCGCCCGACGGCGGGCCGGACTGGCCGGACCGCCGATCCGGGAAGTAGATCTCGGCCGTCATGTCGGCCTTACCGTGCCGGCCCTGCTCGAAACCGTCGAACCGACCGCCCGGGCCGGGACCGAATCCGCGGTGCGGCCCGCCCGGAGCCGGCACCGGCGGGCCGCCTGCCGGAGCACCCGGCGGGTAGCCGCCCCGAGGGTCCTCGTAGCGGCCGTAACTCCCGGTCGGCTGGTCGGCATAGTGGCCGTACGGATCGGGGGCCGGCCCGGGCTGACCGGGCACCGGCCCGGGCTGACCGGGCACCGGCCCTGGCTGACCGGGCGCCGGCCGCGGCGGCAGCGCGGCGGCGGCCGACGGGACCGGGCGCTCGTCACGCATCGGACGATCGTCGCGCCCGGCCGGGGCCGGCCGGTCGGGCCGGCCGGCACGGGTGTCCGCGCCACGACCGGCCGGGCCACGCTCCTCCAGCTCGGCGAGCTGTCGTTCCACCCGGTCCAGGTGCAGGTCGACCTGCCATTCGTCGTAGCCGTTGAACCGGACTCTGAATACGACATCGTGCACTTCCTGCGCGGAAACCGGTGACCCTACCGGCTCGCCGGCGAGTGTGGCCTCTACACGGTCGAGGAAGGCATCCACTTCGTCGACCTTGTAGCCCCGACGAAGCGCCCGACGCCGGAAGCGCTGTCCCTGACTCGCCACTACGTCTCCTGATTCACTCGCTGATCACACCGGTAGCTCATGACGCCGTCTCGGCGGCCGCGAGCTGCCCGCATGCTCCATCGATCTCCCGGCCCCGGGTGTCGCGAACGGTCACCGCGACACCAGCTGCACGCAGCCGGCGAACGAATTCCCGCTCGACCGGCTTGGGACTGGCGTCCCAACGACTGCCCGGAGTCGGATTGAGCGGAATGAGATTCACGTGGGCCATGCGACCAGCCAGCAATCGACCCAGCAGATCGGCTCGCCATGGCTGGTCGTTCACATCCCGGATCATCGCGTACTCGATGGACACCCGCCGACCCGTACGGTCCGCGTACTCCCACGCGGCGTCCAGGACTTCGGCGACCTTCCACCGTTGGTTGACTGGCACGAGTTCGTCGCGCAGATCATCATCGGGCGCATGCAACGACAGCGCAAGAGTCACCGATAGGTCTTCCCCGGCGAGACGCCGCATTGCCGGCACCAGTCCGACGGTCGAGACCGTCAGGTGCCGCTGTGACAGACCCAGCCCTTCCGGTGGTGGCGCGCAGAGCCGTCGGACGGCGGCGATCACCCGGCCGTAGTTGGCCAACGGCTCGCCCATCCCCATGAAGACGACGTGTGACAGCCGGGGCGGTGAACCGGTGATGCCACCCGCCGCAGCCACCCCCGCGAGGTGGACGACCTGATCGACGATCTCCGCGGTAGACAGGTTCCGGGTCAGCCCGGCCTGACCGGTGGCACAGAACGGACAGGCCATCCCGCACCCGGCCTGGCTGGACACGCAGACGGTCACCCGGTCCGGGTAGCCCATCAACACGCTCTCCACCAGGGCTCCGTCGTGCAACCGCCAAAGCGCCTTGCGGGTGGCGCCGCTGTCACACGCGCTTTCGCGCACCGGAGTGAGCAGGGTCGGCAGCAGCCGTTCGGCGACCCCTGCCCGGACGGTGGCCGGCAGATCCGTCATCGCCTGCGGGTCCCGGGTCAGCCGGCCGAAGTAGTGGGTGGAAACCTGCTTCGCCCGGTAGGCGGGCTGACCGAGCCCGGCAAGCAGCGTCTGCCGCTCGCCGAGATCGAGATCAGCCAGGTGCTGGGGCGGCAGGGCGGGGCGACCGTCGGACGCGACGGTCGCCGGACGGCTCGGGGTCAGCGGCAGGCTTCTCATGGCAGGACCAGTCTCCCACGATCCCGCCGTGGCCGGCTCGCCACGGTGGGCGCATCGACCGGCACCCCCTTCTGAACGACCGCTCAGCCGGCCAACGCGATCAACGACAGCACGAGGTAGGAGACCGGCAACGCGAACAGGATCGAGTCGAGCCGGTCCATCAGCCCGCCGTGTCCGGGCAGCAGGTTGCTCATGTCCTTGACCCCGAGATCCCGCTTGAGCATGGACTCGCCTAGGTCCCCCAGCACTGCCGCGACCGACACCGCCACGCCGAACAACGCCCCCCACAGCGGCATGACGTCGAGCAGCAGAAGCAGCAGCACCGCGCTGCCGATCCCGGCGGCGGCCACCGACCCGGCAAAGCCTTCCCAGGACTTCTTCGGGCTGATCGTCGGCGCCATCCGGTGCCTGCCGTAGAAGACACCGGCGGCATAGCCACCGGTATCGGAGAGGATCACCGCAGCCAGGGTGACCAGGATCTGCAGGTCGCCATCCGGCCGACTGGCCAGCAGCGCGGCGAAACCACCTAGAAACGGGACGTAAACCGCGATCAGCGTGGCCGTGGCCGCGTCCCGCTGGTACCCGGACGGTCCATCGCCCAGCCGCCAGATCAGCATCGCCAGAACCGTCACCAGCAACCCGAGCGCCAGAGCATCCGGGCCGATCCGCCAGGCCAACACGGACATCAGCGCGCCGCCGGCGAGCAACGGGATCGTCGGCGGACGGGCGCCGCTGGTACGCACCGCCCGGATCATCTCCCAGGTGCCCAGGCTGACGGCGGCCAGCAGGACGACCAGGAAGGCTGGCCGCCATAGGAACAACGAACCGAGCACCACGACGACCAGCCCGAGGCCGACGCCGATGGCAGCCGGCAAGTTTCGGCCGGCCGACGGCCGGCGGTCGGCGGTCGGCGGTGCGTTCCCGGCCTCGCCGGGCGGATCCTGACCGGCCCGACGCGGGTCGATCGGCTCCGGCACCGGCTGATCCGGGTCGGAGCGCTCGGTCACCGGCCGAGCCGGACCAGACCGGCCGGATCGACGGCGTCGCGCGCCGGCCCGCCGGCGCGCTGCCGAGCTGTCCGGCCCCGCCTGCGGAGCCGGGTCCGTTGACGGCGCTACCCGCTCGCCGTCCCGGTACCCGGTCGACCAGTGCCCGGCGCCGTGACCGTTACCGGCTGGCGCGCCGCCGTGGGGCAGACCGCCGTTGCCAAGGTGGGAACCGGTGTACGGGAATTCCCCCGTACCGGTGTACGGCCCGGTGGGGACGGGACCGCCGTGGGCGGCGCCGCCGTACACCGGGCCGGGCACGGCGTTCGGGCCGCCGTACGGCTGGGACCGCTCAGCCAGCGGATGGCCGTTACGGGTCTCCGGAGCTGACGGTTCGGGCGCGGCGCCGGGGTGCCGCGCCCTTGTTCGAGCGTCCGGTTGATCGCCGCCAGCGGTCTCGGGGTAGGACATCAGACCTCGAGCAGCTCGGTTTCCTTGTGTTTGACCAGTTCGTCGACGCTGGACACGTACCGGTGAGTGAGATCGTCCAGTTCCTTCTCCGCCCGGCGTCCCTCGTCCTCGCCGGCCTCGCCGTCCTTGACGATGCGGTCGAGTTCTTCCTTGGCCTTACGACGGACGTTGCGGATGGCGACCTTGGCGTCCTCGCCCTTGCCGCGCGCCACCTTGATCATCTCTCGCCGGCGGTCCTCGGTCATCTGCGGCAGCAGGATCCGGAGCTGGGTCCCCTCGTTGTTGGGGTTGACTCCGAGGTCCGAGTCGCGGATCGCCTTCTCCATCGCGGCGAGCTGCGACATGTCGTACGGCTTGACGATGGCCATCCGCGGCTCGGGCACCCCGACGGATGCCATCTGAGTGATCGGCGTCGGGGTTCCGTAGTAGTCGAGCACGATGCGGGAGAACATCGCCGGAGTGGCCCGACCGGTCCTGATCGCGCCCAGCTCCTCCTTGGCGTGCTCGACGGCGCGCTCCATCTTCTCCTCTGCTTCGAGCAGAGTCTCCTCGATCACCTGTTCCGTCGCCTCCTTCTGATGGTCCGGTGTCCCTGCTGGCACCTGCCGGTACGGATCCGCCGCGCGGTCCGGCCGGTCAGGTCGTGATCAAGGTACCGATGCGCTCGCCGGCGACTGCGCGCACGATCGTGTCGTCGCCCTGCGCGCCGAAGACCAACATCGGCAGGTCGTTGTCCATGCAGAGGCTGAACGCCGCAGCGTCGGCAACCCGCAGTCCGCGCCGTAGCGCCTCGGCGAAGGTCACCGTGTCGAGCTTGCTGGCGGTCGGGTCGGTCCGTGGATCGGCGGTGTACACCCCGTCCACGCCGTTCTTGCTCATCAGCACCACGTCGGCGTGGATCTCCAGAGCACGCTGCGCCGAGACGGTGTCGGTGGAGAAGTACGGCATACCGGCACCCGCGCCGAAGATCACCACACGGCCCTTCTCCAGGTGCCGGATCGCGCGCAGCGGGATGTACGGCTCCGCGACCTGGGCCATCGTGATGGCGCTCTGCACCCGGGTCTCGACGCCTTCCTTCTCCAGGAAGTCCTGCAGGGCCAGGCAGTTCATCACAGTGCCCAGCATGCCCATGTAGTCGGCCCGGGCCCGGTCCATGCCGCGCTTCTGCAGCTCGGCGCCGCGGAAGAAGTTGCCGCCGCCGACCACCACCGAAACCTGGACCCCGAGCCGGGAGACAGTGGCGATCTGCCGGGCGATGTCCTGCACCACATCCGGGTCGACGCCGATGGCTCCGCCGCCGAATACCTCACCGGACAGTTTCAGTACCACCCGCCGGGACCGCCCGGGTGGAGGCGCGGTCGGGTCGTCCGCCGCCAGCGTGTGTCCACTCATTACCTGCGTCATCCGACCCGCCCTTCGCTAGCTGCCCTCAGCGCCGCCGTACTCACCCTTGTGCCCAGACTACGGAACGAGGAGGCCGTGGTGCCTGTCACGTACACCAACGGCCTCCTCTATCGATCGATCGTCTCGATCCTCACCGGGTACCTGGCTGCGCCGGCCGCTGACCGGCCGGCGCACCGGACACCGGCCCGGACCGCAGCTCAGGCCTGGCCGACCTCGAACCGGACGAAACCAGTCACGTCGATGCCGGCCTCAGCCAGCACCTTCTTGACCGTCTTCTTGTTGTCCGCCACCGAGGCCTGCTCCAGCAGGACGAAGTCCTTGAAGAAGGCGTTCACCCGGCCCTCGATGATCTTGGGCATGGCCGCTTCCGGCTTGCCCTCCTCGCGGGCCGTCTGCTCGGCGATCCGGCGCTCCGACTCGACCGTCTCCGCCGGCACCTCCTCACGGGTGAGGAAGCGCGGCCGCATCGCGGCGATCTGCATCGCCACGCCGCGGGCGTCGGCGTCGGCCGCCTCGTCCTCCTTGCCGGAGTACGCCACCAGGACGCCCACCTGCGGCGGAAGGTCCTGCGCCTTGCGGTGCAGATAGACCGTGACGGTGCCGTCGAGCCGGGCGAACCGGTTGAGCACCAGCTTCTCGCCGATCTTGGCGGACTGCTCCTGGACCGCGTCGGCGACCGGCCGGCCGTCCGGCAGGGTGGAGCCGAGCAGCACCTCAGCGTCGGTGGCCTTGATCTGCTCTCCGTGCTCGACCAGCAACTGCGCGAAATCGATGAAGTCGGTGTTCTTCGCGACGAAGTCGGTCTCGCAGTTGAGCTCCAGCAACGCCGATCCGGCGTGGGCCACCAGACCGTTCGCGGCGGTGCGGCCGGCCCGCTTTCCGACGTCCTTGGCACCCTTGATCCGCAGGATCTCTACGGCCTTGTCGAAGTCGCCCTCGGCCTCCTGCAGCGCCTTCTTGCAGTCCATCATGCCGGCGCCGGTGAGGTCGCGGAGCTTCTTGACGTCCGCGGCGGTGAAGTTGGACATGACTCTCTCTTCAGTCTCGTCAGACGGCTTGGGTGGTCGTCACTCCGCGGCGGCGGCAGCGGGCTCGTTTTCCTTGCTGGCCGAGGGCTCGTTCTCCTTGTTGGCCGGCCCCTCGAGCAGCTCGCGCTCCCACTCGGGCAGCGGCTCATCGGTGGCCACGGCGCCCGGCTCCGGCTTCTCCTCGGCACCACGCGACTTGCCGGAACGGGCGATCAGGCCGTCCGCCACGGCGGTCGCGACGACCCGGGTGAGCAGCTCGGCGGAGCGGATCGCGTCGTCGTTGCCCGGGATCGGGAAATCGACCTCGTCCGGGTCACAGTTGGTGTCGAGCACCGCGATCACCGGAATGCCCAGCTTGCGGGCCTCGTCAACGGCGATGTGCTCCTTCTTGGTGTCGACGACCCAGATCGCCGCCGGCACCTTCTGCATGTCCCGCAGACCGCCGAGCGTACGGCTGAGCTTGTCCTTCTCCCGGGACAGTTGCAGGGTTTCCTTCTTGGTGTAGCCCTGCGCGGTGCCGGTCAGGTCCAGCGCCTCCAGCTCCTTCATCCGCTGCAGTCGCTTGTACACCGTCTGGAAGTTGGTCAGCATGCCGCCGAGCCAGCGGTGGTTGACGTACGGCTGACCGACCCGGGTCGCCTGCTCGGCGATGGCCTCCTGTGCCTGCTTCTTGGTCCCGACGAACAAAATGTTGCCGCCGTCGGCCACCGTGTCACGGACGAAGGTGTACGCCTTCTCGATGTAGTCGAGAGTCTGGCGCAGGTCGATGATGTAAATGCCGTTACGCTCGGTGAAGATAAACCGCTTCATCTTCGGGTTCCAGCGCCGGGTCTGGTGCCCGAAGTGCACACCGCTCTCCAGCAGCTGACGCATGGTCACCACGGCCATGGTGTCTTCTCCCTTTTGTCCCTGGTTGTCACGCCGGCCGGCGGCCGAGCGTCCTGGCGCCCGGTCGGCGATCATGGTGGGCCTGAGTGATCAGGACCAGGGGACCGTCGCCCCCACGGCTGTCGCCGGGGAGAAGGGCGCGCGAGGTCGACCGCGCGAGGCGGTCGCCGGTTGTCAAGTGTACGCCCTGCGCCGGGTCGCGACCCGGCCAGCCCGCAGGGTTCAGCCCGCGAGTCCGGCCACCACGAACAGCAGCAGGCCGACCAGCAGATGCGCGGTCGGCGGACGCAGCAACGCCTCGACCGGAGAACCCACCTTGGTCGCCCCGGTGGCCAGCGCGTAGAGACCGATACCGAACGCGGGCAGACCGATCATCAGCGCCGTACCGGCGACCACCGCGCCGACCTCGGCCGGATCGGCGAGCGCTCCATCGAGCAACAGCCGCAACGCCGGCACCTCGAAGATCATCACCAGGACGGCGAACAGGATCCCCAGCGCAGGACGTCGACTGCGGTACACCCCGTCGCTGACGACGCTGCCCGCTGGTGCCCGCCGGCCGCCGTACTCCCCGATCAGTGGTGGATCACCGGCCGGACGGGGCGTGACCGGTGGCATGAGCCCGGTGGGGACGTCGACCGAACTGGCCGACTCGTCCGGCCGCCCCTGGTCGGACCGCCGGCCGGGATCGGACCGCCTTGCGGAGTCGGACCGCCGGCCGGGATCGATTGCCGGACCGGACTCGGGCCGAGGCTCCGCAGTCGCGAACGGTGGACCGCTCGCTGTTCCGGGAGGTGCCGACGTCGGCGGAGCAAACGGCGGGGCCGACGCGGGCGCAAACGGCGGGGCCGACGCGGGCGCCCCGTACGGCGGGGCCGACGCGGGAACTCCGCCGTACGGCGGTGCCGACGCCGGGTCCGGCGCCGCGCGCCGTCGGCCCCCTTCCGTCGTGTCCGCCCGGGTAGCCCGGGCGGCCCGAAGTTCACCGGTACCGTCGCCGCTGGCGTACCGGCTGGTGCCGCCGAACGGGTCGTCACCGAGCCGGTCGCTGCTCGAGTCGGAGGATTGCCAGGACGGATCGACGTAAGTGCGCTCGGAGTACCACCGGGGATCGGGGTCGTCCGGATAGTTTCGGTTCGGGTCCACGGACAGGGACCGTATGTCACCGCAACCGCCGCCGCCACTCGGGTCCGCTCCACGGACGTCCCCGACGATCTTGTACCGGTGCTGGTCAGACCGGCGCTAGCAGGCCGGCGGCCGGTGCCGTCGCGGCGTCCACAGCCTGCCCGCCGTCCACAACCACGGCGTACCGCACCCGACATCGGCCGTCACCGCCGGGCACTTTGCCAGACATGACCAACATCAGGCAGGCCGTCGGCGCCTACGGCGAACGCTGCGCCGTACGGCACCTCATCGACGCCGGGCTCGTCGTCGTCGAACGCAACTGGCGCTGTACGGCCGGCGAGATCGACATCATCGCCCGGCACGCCGACACCATCGTGTTCTGCGAGGTGAAGACCCGCCGCAGTGGCCGCTACGGCGCGCCGGAGGAAGCGGTCACCACAGCCAAGGCCCGGCGGATCCGCCGGCTGGCCGCCGGCTGGCTGGCCGCGAACCCGGGACATGGCCGGCGGCCGGTGCGATTCGATTTGATCTGCGTGACCGTCGGTCGGTCCGGCGCGGCCCAGGTCCGGCACCTGACGGCGGTCTTCTGACCACCGTCGCCCGACCGGTCGGCGTCGGCTGGCAGCCGTTGCCTGGCAGCCGTTGCCTAGCATCCGGCATCGACCGGTCGCCGCGTTGTCCACAGCGGGACCTTTGTCCACAGGCGCGCCCCTTCCCGGCCCGGCGCCCGGGTCGCCGACAGCGACCGTCGAGCCATGAGAAACGACATCCGCCGCCCGCCGCGCACCGACGACCGACCACCCTCCACGACGGACGGCCCACCGGTGGAGACCGGGCGATGAGCTACGCGAAGGTGCTCTGCGTCGGTCTGGTCGGCGTCACCGGACATCTCGTGGAGGTGGAGGCCGACCTCGCCGCTGGGCTCCCGGCAGTGATCATCTCGGGGTTGCCGGACACCACCCTGCATGAGGCACGGGACCGGGTACGCGCCGCGATCGTCAACTCCGGGCAGCACTGGCCGAACCGGCGGATCACCGTCAACCTGCTACCGGCGACGCTGCCCAAGGTCGGTTCGGGGTTCGATCTCGCAGTGGCCACCGCGCTGCTCGGCGGCACCGGAGAGCTGCCGCTCGCCCCGGTCGACGGTGTGGCGCTGCTCGGCGAGTTGGGCCTGGACGGCACCGTACGACCGGTGCGCGGGCTGCTGCCGATGGTGGTGGCCGCAGCCCGGGCCGGGGTGACCCAGGTGGTGGTGCCGGCCGCGAACGCGGCCGAAGCGGCGGTGGTGCCGGGAGTCCGGGTCAAGGCCGTCGACACGCTGCACCGGCTGATCGCGTTCATCCGTGGCGCCGGCGAGCTGCTCGATCCGCCGCCACCGAAGCCGGGCACCATCCAGGCCGGCCCGGACCTCGCGGACGTAGCCGGGCAGGCGTTCGGCAAGCGGGCCTTGGAGATCGCCGCAGCCGGCGGCCACCACCTGGCGCTGATCGGGCCGCCCGGTGCCGGCAAGACCATGCTGGCGGAACGGCTCCCCGGCCTGCTGCCGCCGTTGGACGACGCGGCGGCGCTGGAGGTCTCCGCGTTGCACTCGATCGCCGGGGTGCTGCCACCGGGCAGCGCCCTGCTACGCCGACCGCCGTTCCAGGCCCCGCACCACTCGGCGACCGTCGCATCGCTGGTCGGCGGCGGTTCCGGGCTGGCCCGCCCCGGCGCGGTCTCGCTGGCTCACCACGGCGTCCTGTTCCTTGACGAGGCACCCGAGTTCCACGGCCGGGTGCTGGATTCGTTGCGGCAGCCGCTGGAGAAGGGGCGGGTGCTGATCACCCGCGCCCTGGGGGTCACCGAGTACCCCGCCCGGTGCCAGCTCGTGCTGGCGGCCAACCCGTGCCCGTGCGCCCGACCGGCCGGCGACCAGCTCTGCGAGTGCCCGCCCGTGGTACGGCGCCGCTACCGCAACCGACTGTCCGGTCCGCTGATGGATCGCATCGACCTGCAGGTGAGCCTCACCGCGCTGCGGGCCGTGGACCTGATGACGACCCAGACGCCGGCGGAACCGACCGCGACGGTCGCCGACCGGGTGGCCGCCGCCCGCGAGGCCGCCCGGCAGCGCTGGGCCAACCAGGGGTGGCGGACCAACTCGGTGGTCCCCGGGCCCGCGTTGCGACGCCCGCCGTGGCGGCTGCCCGCCGGTGAGACCGCCGCACTGCGCCGCCGGCTGGACGTCGGTGCGATCTCCGCCCGGGGCTTCGACCGCATTCTGCGACTCGCCTGGTCAATCGCGGACCTGGACGGACGGTCCCGGCCGGACTCGGCCGACATCGACGAAGCCATCCAGCTGCGGACGGGCGAGCTGTGATGCCGGGCGCCGAGACGGCCGGCAGCCGGCTGGCCCGGATCGCGTTGACCTGGCTCGCCGAGCCCGGAAACGAAGCCGTTCACCGGCTCGTCGGGGCGGTCGGCCCGGTCGAGGCGCTGGCCCGGCTGCGCGCCGGGCGGAGCCCGGACGACCCGACCCGGACGGCGAGCTCCGCGCGGCTGGCGACCGCCGATCCGCTGCAGGTGGCCGCCGCCGCCCTCGACCGGGCGGCGCGGGTCGGCGCCCGGCTGGTGACGCCGGACGATCCGGACTGGCCGTGCCAGGTTGAGGACCTGACCCGGCTGGCCCGTCGCCCCGGCGGGGGGTCGGGCGGTGCCGGTTTCGGAGATTCCCGGGGCGGCGCGCCCCCGCTGGCCATGTGGATCCGTGGGCCGTTGCCGCTCGCCGAGGCGCTGGCCCGGTCGGTCGCCGTGGTCGGCTCCCGGGCGCCCAGCGAGTACGGACGTCACGTCAGCATGGAGTTCGGCCACGGCCTTGCCGAGCAGGGTTGGACGATCGTCTCCGGAGGTGCGTACGGCATCGACGCCTGCGCCCATCGCGGTGCGCTCGCCGCTGGCGGCAGCACGGTGGCGGTGCTGGCCTGCGGGATCGACCGGCCGTACCCCACCGGCAACACGGCGATGTTCGACCAGATCGTCGAGTCCGGGCTGCTGGTCAGTGAGTGGCTGCCCGGCGCCGAGCCGCTGCGGCACCGGTTCCTCACCCGCAACCGGTTGATCGCCGCCGCGACGGCCGGGACCGTGCTGGTCGAGGCCGGTGCCCGCAGCGGGGCCGCCCAGACGGTCCGGCGCGCGTTGGCCCTGGGCCGGGCGACCATGGTGGTGCCGGGGCCGATCACCTCCGCCGTGTCTGTCGGCTGTCACGAGATTCTGCGCGACCACCCGCAGGCCCGGCTCGTCGCCGGGGTCGCCCACGTGCAGGAGGAGATCGGCCGGATCGGTATCGACCTCGCACCGCCACCGCGCGGGCCCGAGCGTCCCCGTGACTCGCTCGATCCCCAGACGGCGCGGGTCCTGGAGGCGGTTCCCGGCCGCGGCTCGGTCGACCTGGACGAGCTGGCCGGCCGGGCCGGCGTCGACATCCGCACCGCGATGCGTTCGGTCTCCGCGCTGCAGGCCCGAGGGCTGCTCACCGGCGCGGACGGGCGCTACCGGTTGCCGCCACGGTCCGGCACCGGGGTCGGCCGGCGTGGCGACTTGACCGATCGGGCCGCCGGGCCGACGGTCGGGAAGTGAGCGACGACGACAGCCGGGGCACCGCCGCGCGGCACGCCGGTCTGCCGTCCGGCCTGCGCGACGCCGTGGACGCGTTCGCGCGGCACCTCGCTCTGGTCGACAACCGTTCGGCCCACACCGTACGGGCGTACGTCGGTGACGTCGTGTCGCTGCTCGATCACGCAGCCCGGATGGGGGTCCACTCCCCCGCCGGGCTCGACATCACGGTGTTGCGTAGCTGGCTGGCCAGGCAACGGACGTTCGGCGCCGCCCGGGCCACGCTGGCCCGGCGGGCGGCGGCCGCACGCGCCTTCAGCGGCTGGGCGCACCGCAGCGGGTTGACCGGCGCCGATGCCGGTGCGGCCCTGGCCAGCCCTCGGCCGCACCGGACGCTGCCGGCGGTGCTGCGCGTCGAGCAGGCCGCGCAGCTGATGCCGCACGGCGACGGCACCGGCTCGCAGGCTCAGCCGGCCGGGGAACAGACCCGGGAACCGACCGGCACCGGTCCGGACGGCCCGCTGCGGCTGCGCGACCGACTGGTCCTGGAGCTGCTGTACGCGACCGGGGTCCGGGTGAGCGAACTCTGCGGGCTCGACCTCGCCGACCTCGACCCGGGCCGGCGGGTACTCCGGGTGCTGGGCAAGGGCGGCCGGGAGCGGACCGTGCCGTACGGAGTGCCGGCCGGGGCGGCGCTCCACGACTGGCTGGTTCATGGGCGACCAGCGCTCGCGTCGCCCCACTCCGGCGAGGCGCTACTGCTCGGCGCGAAGGGCGGCCGGCTCCAGGCCACGGTGGTACGCCGCATCGTCACCGCGGCTGCCCGCGACGCGGGTGTACCCCGCGTCACCCCGCACGGACTGCGCCACTCGGCGGCCACCCACCTGTTGGAGGGTGGCGCCGACCTGCGATCGGTCCAGGAGTTGCTCGGGCACGCCTCGCTGGCCAGCACCCAGCTCTACACCCACGTGTCGGTGGAACGGTTGCGGGCGGCGTACCGGCAGGCCCATCCGCGGGCCTGAGGCTGCCGGCCCGGGGAGGGGCTGCTCACCGGACCGGGCCGAGACGGCTCGCCTACGATATGCCGATGAGCGGCGGCCTGGTCCCACCCGAACCGCTACCTGGGGCACGGATGCTGTTCTCCCTCGACCCGGCGGTCACCCACCTCAACCACGGCGCGTTCGGCGCGGTCCCAGTCACGGTGCAGCGGGTGCAGCAGCGGCTACGCGACGAGATGGAGGCCGACCCGCAGCGGTTCTTCACCCAGGGTCTGCTGGACCGGATCGGCCACACCCGCCGCCATCTGGCCGCTTTCCTCGGTGCCGACCCGGAGTGCGCCGCACTGGTCGACAACGTCACCGTCGCCGCCGCGACCGTGCTGCAGACGCTGCGTCTGGGCAGCGGTGACGAGGTGCTGTTGACCGACCACGGGTACGGCGCGGTCGCGCTCTCGGTCGAGCGGGAGTGCCGACGCACTGGCGCGACGGCACGCGTCGTAGCCGTGCCGCTGGGGGCGCCGGCTGAGGAGGTCGTCGAGCGGCTGCGCGCCGCGCTCCGGCCGGGCCAGACCCGGCTGCTGGTGGTCGACCAGGTCACCTCGCCGACCGCACAGGTGTTCCCGGTCGCCGAGCTGGTCCCGGTAGCCCGTGACGCCGGCGTACCGGTCCTGGTCGACGCCGCCCACGTACCGGGGATGCTGGCGGTCGAGGTCGACCGGATCGGCGCCGACTTCTGGGTGGGCAACCTGCACAAGTGGGCGTTCGCGCCGCGCGGCACGGCGCTGTTGGCGGTCGCGCCCCGGTGGCGGGAACGGTTAGAGCCGCTGGGGGTCTCCTGGGAGCAGGAATCCGGGTTCCCGTCGCGGGTGGAGTGGCAGGGCACCCGTGACTACACCGCGTGGCTGGCTGCGCCGGCTGGCCTGTACGCGTTGCGCAGCCTCGGCCTGGACCGGGTCCGGGCGCACAACGCCGCACTGGCCGGTTACGGCCAGCGGACCATCGCCGATGCGCTGGGGGTCCCGCCGCAGCGGCTCCCGGTACCCGATCCGCGCCGGCCAGAGTCGGCCCAGCTGGCCATGCGGCTGGTCCCGCTACCGGCCGGCGCGGCCGACAGCGCTGCCGCAGCGGCCGCGCTGCGTCGTCGGATCGCCGACGAGCTGGCCACCGAGGTGTCGGTCGCCTGGTGGTCCGGTCGGGCGTGGCTGCGAATCTGCGCTCAGGTGTACAACCGGGCAGCAGACTACGACCGGCTCGCGGAACTGCTGCCCACGCTGCTACACCGGGCCGGCTGACCCGAGCGGCAGCAGGCGGACACGTCCGTTGCCGAGCAACAGCAACGGGTCAAGGTAGCTGCCGTCCGTCAGCCGCAGGCCCCAGTGCAGGCACGCGTCGGCAGGACAACCCGGATGGCCTTCGGTAACGGTGCCGATCGGACGACCGGCGCTGACCGCGGTGCCGACGGCGAGCCAGCCGTCCACGGGTTCGTAGGTGGTCCTGAACCCACCCGGGTGACTGATGCTCACCACGCCCCGGTCGACGATCCGACCGGAGTAGCTGACCGTGCCGGCTCCAGCGGTGTACACGGTGGCGCCGACGTCGGCGGTGAGATCGACGCCCCGGTGTCCGCGCCCCCACGGCACCGGGGGCGGGTCGAACCGGCGGCTCAGCGTGACGGCCCCGGCCAGTGGCGGATGGAAACGCGGGTCTGCAGCTGGGCGCGCGGACCCGGTCGGTGGTGGTCCGGCAGCGGCGACCAACGCCGTGGCGGGGACCGCGGGCGCAGTGCTGAACAGGATCGTCGCTACCAGCATCGGCAGGAGCAGTATTCTCATGCCGACAACCTGGCACCCGACCGGGGCAGGGCCTCGACGAGCGGACGACAGACTGTGGATACTGACTCAACTGTGGAGAACGGAACCTCGTCGCAGCCGATCTGCTAAGGACCGGCCGGCCGATGTGTCGAGTCTCGGTCGCCGACGGTGCCCGTCGATACCCGGTTCCCGGACGACCTGGTGACGCCCATTGAAGTCAGCCGCTGAATCCGGAATCTGCCGGTAGTGAGATTTCCGGCTTGTCCAACTCTTCCACATTTACATCCTTGAACGTCATTACTCTGACGTTCTTCACGAAACGGGCAGGACGGTACATGTCCCACACCCAGGCATCGTGCATCTCGACCTCGAAGTACACCTCGCCGTCAGAATTGCGCACGTGCAGGTCGACCTGGTTCGCCAGGTAGAAGCGACGCTCGGTCTCGACGACGTACGAAAACTGGCGGACGATGTCGCGGTACTCCCGGTAGAGCTGCAGCTCCATCTCTGTCTCGTACTTCTCGAGATCCTCGGCGCTCATCGCCATCCGCCTTCCATGACCACATCTTCCCCCAGTAGCGCCGGTTGGCGAAGCTGCTCGTCCAACGCCACGCCGACGGTACCCCGTACGGGGTCCGGACGCCCCATCGGCTCACGGATGCCGATACCGGCCGAGTCGGTTCCATCGGCCCGGTCAGCTTCGGCGGCCGGTCGGCGGGAGCGGGGCGGGCTCGCGGACCGGCCGGAGGCAGCCGCTACGTTGACGTACGAGAACCGGTGCTCGGCACACGGCCCCTGCCGACTCAGCGCGGCCTGATGCTCGGCGGTGGCATAGCCCTTGTGCTCGGCGAAACCGTAACCCGGGAACCGCCCGTCGAGCTCGACCATCAGCCGGTCCCGAGTGACCTTCGCGAGCACGCTGGCCGCCGCCACGCAAGCCGCCACCCGGTCACCCTTCCACACCGCGAGCCCGGGCGCTCCGAGCCCGTCGACGCCGAACCCGTCGGTCAACACGTACTCGGGTGCGGGACTGAGCCCGGCCAGCGCCCGGCGCATCGCGGCGAGATTGCACACGTGCAGGCCCCGACGGTCGATCTCGTCCGCTGGAACCACCACGATCCGGTGGGCGAGTGCCCGGTCACGGACCGAGGCGTAGACCCGCTCCCGCGCCCCCGGGGTGAGCAGCTTCGAATCGGCCAGCCCGTCGATCTCACCCCGCCGGCCCGGCGCGAGCACCACCGCAGCCGCCACCAGCGGCCCGGCACACGCACCCCGACCGGCCTCGTCGGCGCCGGCGACCTGGGCGAATCCGCGTCGGCGCAGGGCCTGCTCCAACGCGTAGAGCCCGGCCTCACGGCGCACCACGGTACGCGGTGGAGTCAGCACGGTTCGGCCTCTCCCGTCAGCCGGCGCAGCAGGGTCGGCAGCTCAGGCGGATAGACCCGTTCCGGGGTGGCCGCGAGCTCGCCGATCGGCCACCACCGGTGAGCGTCGATCGTACGGCGTTCGATGGCGTCGAACCCGCTCGTGTCGACCTGCCAGTTGGGCACCCGCAGCAGGAAGAAGTGCTGTTCCTGGCGGTACCACCGTCCGTCGAACGGGAACTCGACGGTTTCCTGCCAGACCGGCGTGCCCAACTCGGTCGGTGTCACCCGCAGCCCGGTCTCCTCGGCCAACTCGCGGACCGCGCCGTCGGCCGGGGTCTCGCCGGGCTCCAGTCCACCGCCGGGGGTGAACCAGTACCGGTGCCCGGGACGGGCCGGGTCGTACCCGCGGAGCAGCAGCACCCGACCCGCCGAGTCGACGAGCAGGACCCGGGCCGCGTGCCGGTTGCACGCCGGCTTTGGCGCTCGGTCCACCGTCAGCTCCGCGTCGGTCACCCGACCAGAGTAGGAGAACAAGCCGACCGGCACGACACGTGGGCCGCTGCCACCGCCGACCGCACCGTCCGGGACGGCGTGACGTGACCGGTCACGGTCCCGAACTCGGCACGGTCTCGAACGGCTCCGGCACGGTGAGCCAGGTGGCCCGGTCCAGTGGCCAGAAGACGGTGAACGCCCGGCCGACCACGGAGTCCTCGGTGATGGTCGCGTAGTCGATGTCGCCGCTGCGGTCCCAGTGCTCCAGCGAGTCACCCGATGCCGAGCGATGGTCACCCATCACCCAGAGCCGTCCTTCCGGCACGGTGATGTCGAACGGACCGACCGCTGCGGGATCGCTGATCCCGCCCTCGGAGTAGATGTACGGCTCGTCCAGCGGCTGGCCGTTGATGATCAACCGTTCCTCGGCGTCACAGCACTCGACCCGGTCTCCGCCGACCCCGATGACCCGCTTGATGAAGTCCTCACCGTCCGGGTTGCTGCTCCACTCCGGTGGGGCCCGGAACACGACGATCTCGCCGCGTTCGGGCGACCGGAAGTGGTAGACGACCTTGTTGACCAGCACCCGGTCGTTGATGTCGAGGGTGTGCTCCATCGACGGCGACGGGATGTAGAAGGTCTGCAGGACGAACGCCCGGACCAGGACCGCGACGAGGACCGCCACACCCAACAGGATCGGTAGTTCACGCCAGAAGGAACTGGGCTTCTTCTCGGTCTGCTCGTCGATCACAACCGGAGCCTACGACGTCTGGCTGAGAACAGCGGCACGGAGCGCGAAGCGAAAAGTAGCGGAATCATCACTGGCAGCACAACCACCAGGTCACCGGAGGTCTCCGGAACGTCCCCCGGCTGATCGACCGCCGCCGGAGTCGGAGCCGTCGGCGGCAGGCTGTCGAAGGTGTCCGGCACGGACAGGCCGTCCCAGCGATCCTGGGGCCAGACGATCACGAAGGCCCGGCCGATGACGTTCTCGATCGGCACCGAGCCCTGACAGCGGGAGTCCTGTGAGACCAGTCGGTGGTCACCCATCACGAACAGGTGTCCAGGCTCGACCACGACCTCAGCGAACTGCCGGGACCGGCACTCACCTGGGCTCGGTGGGACGTCCAGCGGCGAGTCCTCCAGGACGTAGCCGGCCTCGTCCAACGGCTGGTCGTTGACGGTCAGCCGGCCCTGGTCGTCACAGCAGCGAATCCGGTCGCCCGGTACGCCGATGACCCGCTTGATGAAGTCCTTCTCACCGGGCCGGCCAACCCCGACCAGATCACCAACGGTGCGGCCGAGTTTGGCGACGAAACCGAGGTCGGGGTCGTCGGTGTGCTCCGGTGCCCAGTCGTTGGTGCCCCGAAAGACGACGACCTCGCCGCGCACCGGATCCCGGACGTCGTAAACGACCTTGTTGACCAGCACCCGGTCACCGACCAGCAGTGTGTCCTCCATGGAGCCGGACGGGATGAAGAACGCCTGCAGCAGGAAGGAGCGGATCAGCACCGCCAGGCAGAAGGCCACCACCAGCAGCAGCGGCAACTCCTGCCACAGCGGCATCTGCCGACGCCTGCGCTGCACCATCTGCATGCCGGACTGGCCCGACCGACGCGGGCGCGCTACCGCCCGGCCGTCCCGACGGTTGCGCTGCGACCGCGCCCCCGACGAGGCACGCCGCTGCCACTGATCCTGGTCTCCTTGTGGATACACGCTACGCATCTCCCCGGTCCCGAGACACGGCGCTACCGCCCACGGCGCCTCTCGTCAGGCGCCACGAGCGGTAGCACAGTTGACTCCCGCCGCCACGACGGATGCCGCGGATGTAGCGCTCCCCATCGGTCACTACCGCAAGGGTAGTTGGCGAAAGCTCCCAGCGGCAGTCCTGAGATCGGGAACCGGGATCAGCGGGCTCAGCTGACCTGCTTCTCCCGCTTTTCCTTGATCTTGGCGGCCTTGCCACGGAGTTCCCGCAGGTAGTACAGCTTGGCGCGACGGACGTCACCACGGGTCACCATCTCGATCCGGTCGATGGCCGGGCTGTTGACCGGGTAGGTCCGCTCGACTCCGACACCGAAACTGACCTTGCGGACGGTGAAGGTCTCCCGCAGGCCGGCACCCTGCCTGCGGATCACCACGCCCTGGAAGACCTGCACCCGGGAACGGTTACCTTCGACGACCCGGGCGTGCACCTTGAGCGTGTCACCGGCGCGGAAGTCCGGAAGGTCGGTCCGCTGCGACTGGGCGTCGAGAGCGTCCAGCGTGTTCATCGCTGCATCCTTGGGCTACTCAAGGCGCACCGTCTCGCGGTGCGCGGATGGATGATTCTGATCCCGGGCCGGAACGCTCGACGCCTCAGCATTCGATGCCGCAACGTTCGACGCCTTCCCGCTGGCGGGATCCTCGCAGCCGGACACGCATGCCCGTCTGCGGCAACCCCACTACTCTGCCACATCACCGGCCGGCAGTTGAAATCCGGCCGCAACCAGCAGCGCAATGTCTCTTTTGTCAAGTTTTCCGGCCGGCAGTCCGGCGAGCAGATCCGGCCGACGCGATACGGTACGGAGCAGCGCCTGGTCTCGCCGCCACCGGGCGATCCGGCCGTGATCGCCCGATCGTAGTACCTCCGGCACCTCGCGTCCCCGCCACTGCGGCGGCTTGGTGTAGACCGGCCCCTCCAGCAACCCGTCCGAGTGGGACTCCTCGACGAGCGATCCGGCGTTGCCGAGCACTCCGGGAATCAACCGGGTCACCGCCTCCAGGATGGCCAGCACGGCGACCTCACCGCCGAAGATGACGAAATCGCCGAGGGACACCTCGGTCACCGGCAGCGCTCCCGCCGCCTCGTCGATCACCCGCTGGTCGATCCCCTCGTAGCGGCCACAGGCGAAGATCAGTCGAGGCTCGGCGGCCAACCGCTGCGCCATCGCCTGGTCGAACCGCTCCCCCACCGGGGTCGGCACCACCAGCCGCGCGGGCGGCCGTCCGGCAGCAGCCAGCTCGTCCAGCGCCGCGCCCCACGGCTCCGGGCGCATCACCATCCCGGCACCACCGCCGTACGGGGTGTCGTCCACCGTCCGATGCACGTCGTGCGTCCAGCGGCGCAGGTCGTGCACCTCGACGCTGAGCAGGCCGGCTCGGCGTGCCCGGCCGATCAGCGACAGGTCCAGCGGCGCCAGGTAGTCCGGAAAGATCGTGACGACGTCCACCTGCAGCGCCACCGCGCCGGATGGCATCGGAGCGCTCACAGGTCGAGCAGGCCGGGTGGGGCGTCGACGACCACCCGCCCACCGGCGAGATCCACTTCCGGCACGATCGTCCGGACGAACGGCACCAGGGCGGACCCGCCGCCGGGCCGGCGGAGCACCAGCAGATCGGATGCGGGCGCGTGGTCGATCCGGGCCACCTCGCCGAGGACCTCGCCGGACGACGTGACCGCCGTCAGGCCGACCAGCTGGTGATCGTGGTACTCGTCCGGATCCTCCGGGGTGGCGATGTCGCTGCTGTCCACGCAGAGCAGTACGCCCCGCAACGCCTCGGCGAGGTCGCGGTCGACAACCCCGGCGAACTGCACCAACGGTCGGCCCTGATGCCAGCGGACCGTCTCGATGGTCAACCGGTCAGGGACGCGGACCAGGGTCGCGCCGGGCGGTGGCGGCTGCTGCGGTTCGCGGACGGCCGGCACCGCCGCCGGATCGGTGATCAACACCGATCCGGCGGCGAACCGGATCTCCGGTTCGTCGGTCCGGACCTCGACCGTGACCTCGCCACGGATTCCGTGTGGTCGGCCGATCCGACCGACGATCAACAGCATCAGTACGAGTCGACGATGTCGACCCGCACGCCACGCCCGCCGATCGACCCGATCACCTGACGCAGCGCCTTGGCGGTGCGCCCGCCGCGGCCGATCACGGTGCCGAGGTCCTCCGGATGCACCCGTACCTCCAGGCGCTTGCCCCGGCGCGAGTCGACCAGCCGGACCCGTACGTCGTCGGGGTGGGTGACGATCCCCTTGACCAGGTGCTCCAGCGCGGGCCGGAGGACCATGTCAGGCCTGCTCGCCGGAGCCGGCACCGGTGGGCTCCTCGGTCTTGGCCGGCGCTTCGGCAGCCGCCGGCTCGGACTTCGCTTCGGCCTTCGGCTCGGACTTCGCTTCGGCCTTCTTCTCGGCCTTCTTCGCCGGCTTGGTCGGCGTGTCCGCGACGCCTGCGGCGGCCTTGGCCTCCGCCTCGTACGCCGCCTTGCGGTCGGCCCGCTCGGGTGCCACCAGCAGCGGCGCCGGGGCGGGCAGGCCCTTGAACTTCTGCCAGTCGCCGGTCTTTTCCAGCAGACGCTGGACGGCTTCGCTCGGCTGAGCGCCGACCGAGAGCCAATACTGGACACGGTCCGAGGTCACCTCGATGACCGACGGGTCTTCCTTCGGGTGGTAGATCCCGACGAACTCGATCGCCCGCCCGTCGCGCTTGGTACGCGAGTCGGCGACGACGATGCGGTACTGCGGGTTGCGGATCTTGCCCATCCGCAGAAGCCGGATCTTTACGGCCACGGTTTGTTCGCTCCTGTTGCGATCTTCACCGGCCCCCGAGGGCGGTGCGCGGGTGAACGCCGACCGGCACAGTGGGGTTGGGCCAGAGGCAGCTCGGGTGGACTGGCGACGTGCCCGGGTAGAGGGCGCCGAACACGTACCGGATACCAACACACTATTCTGCCAGACCCGCGGCGTACCGCCACACCCGGTGGCCCCGGTGGGTCGCCGGTCAGCCCGAGGTGCCCGGCGGTCAGCCGGCTGCCGGCGGGCGGTCCCAGCCGGGCGGCAGCTCGGCCGGAGGCGCCCAGGCCGGGTCCGGCCGGAAGTCGCACCAGGTCCCGTCGAACGGAAAGTCACCCGACTCGGCGATCTTGATCACCCGCCGCCCCTCGGCCCGTACCGCCGCCTCGTCACGCACCCAGTAGTGCTCCGGGAAGGCGAGCCGCTCGGCGAACTCCTCCTCGTCCTTCCAGACCCAGCTGCGGTCCGGGCGGACCACCACGTCCAGGTCCTGGTCGATTACGTCCACTCCGGCGAGGTCGCCGTCGGCCCAGCGCACACCGGGCTCTTCGAGGTTGACGTACCAGTTGAGGAAGTTCCCGGCGTCGTCGCGGAACCACCACACCGAGTGGGCGGCCCCGGCGGGCAGGAACTTCAGCACCGGGGGGCCGAGCCAGCGGCCGTGCTTGATCCGGTACGACCGGGTGATCCACTCGGTGAACGGCATCGCCCGCATGCCACGGCCGTCGTCGGCCACCTCGTTGACCACTGGCGAGCCCCGGTCGACCCAGACCAGCAGACCCCGCTCGTCGTCGACGACGACCCGGGCCGGACGGACCCAGCCGAGACGCCCGCGCCGCACATTCCGATGCATGATCAACTGACCGGGCTGAAACCGCATGTTCATCTCCCTCGCTCACCATGCCCAACGACAGCGACACCGTCCACGAACGGCCCGCCGGCGGGCCCGCACGAACGACCCGACAGCGGCGCCGCCCGCGAACGGGCGGCGCCGCTCACCGACGGCAGGGCAGGGCGTCAGTACGAGCGGGCCAGCACCGCGACCAGGTCGGGCTCGTCGTCGGAGTCGGGCACCGAGCCGTCCGGACGCAGCAGGCAGCGTACGGTGACGCCCTGCGCGTTGACCTCGGCCTCACCTGCCGGACCGACCACCGACCACGGCACCCGGGCCCATCCGGTCGCCGCAGCGGCGACGGCGTCGGCGAGGGTGCCGACCTCGATGGTACGCGTCTGACGCAGCGTCAGCGCCTGGTCGTAGAGCCGCTGCTGGTCGGCGTCGAGGGCGTTGCGGACCGCGCCGACCACGTCGGCGACCGGTACCGGGGTCTTCGACCCGTCGGTACGCCGGACCAGCACCGCATTGCCGGCGGCCAGGTCGCGCGGGCCGACCTCGACGCGTACCGGATATCCCTTGAGCTCGGCGTCGACGGCCCGGCGGCCGAACGGCGTGTCCACCCGGTCGTCCAGGCCGACCCGTACCCCGGCGTCGCGCAACGCGTCGCGCAGCTTGGCCGCCGCCTCGGCGACCCCGTCGCCGGCCTTGACCACCATGACGTACGCCTGGACCGGGGCCAGCCGTGGCGGCACCCGCAGCCCGTTGTCGTCGCCGTGCACCATGATCAGCCCGCCGAGCATCCGGGTCGAGACCCCCCAGGAGGTGGTCCAGGCGTGCTCGACCGCCCGCTCCGCGGAGGTGTAGGTGATGTCGAACGCGCGGGCGAAGTTCTGCCCGAGCTCGTGCGAGGTGCCCAGTTGCAGCGCCTTGCCGTCGGCCATCATCCCTTCGAGGGTGTACGTGCTGGTGGCTCCGGCGAAGCGCTCCCGGGCGGTCTTACGCCCGACCAGCACCGGGATGCCGAGCACGTTGACCATGAAGTCTTCGTAGACCTCGTGCAGGATTCGTCGGGCGTACGCCCGTGCGTCGGCTTCGTCGGCGTGCGCGGTGTGCCCCTCCTGCCAGAGGAACTCGCTGGTCCGCAGGAACACCCGGGGGCGCAGCTCCCAGCGCACCACGTTGGCCCACTGGTTGAGCAGCAGCGGCAGGTCCCGGTAGGAGTCGACCCACTTGGCCATGAACTCGCCGATCACCGTCTCGCTGGTCGGCCGGACCACCACCGGCTCGGCGAGCTGCTTGCCGCCACCGTGGGTGACCACCGCCAGCTCCGGGGAGAAGCCTTCGACGTGCTCGGCCTCGCGGCGCAGATAGCTCTCCGGGATGAACAGCGGGAAGTACGCGTTCTCCGCGCCGGCCGCTTTGATCCGGTTGTCCATCTCGGACTGCATCCGCTCCCAGATGGCGTACCCGGCCGGCCGGATCACCATGGTGCCGCGCACCGGTCCGTTGTCGGCGAGCTGCGCCTTGGCGATCAGATCCTGGTACCAGCGGGGGAAGTCCTCCGCACGAGGTGTGAGCACGCGGGCCATGACCGGACATCCTATGCGCCGCCGGTGGCGGCTGCGCGACGCACCCGCCGCAGCCGGCTCAGGGCCGCCCCGGCCACCGGGTCAGCGCAGCACCCGCCCGCGCAGGATGATCCGCTCGGGTGCGCGGACCACCCGCAGGTCGGCCCGCGGGTCCGCCGGGTACACAACCAGGTCGGCGAGCCCTCCCTCGACCAGGCCAGGGAAGCCGAGCCAGTCCCGGGCACCCCAGGAGGCGGCGGCCAGCACCGCCTCGGCCGGCATGCCCGCCTCAGTGTGCAGGGTCAGCATCTCGTCGGCGGCCCGGCCATGGGCGATGCCGCCACCGGCGTCGGTGCCGACGAAGACCGGCACGCCGGCTTCGTGCGCGGCGCGTACCACCTCGGGGAACCTGTCCCGCAGGCTGATCATGTGGGCGGCGTACCGGGGGAACTTCTCCCGGGCCCGGTCGGCGATCCCGCCGAACGTCGCGATGTTGATCATCGTCGGGATCAGCGCAGTCCGGTGCCGGGCCATCTCGTCGATCAGGTCAGGGCTCAGCCCGGTGCCGTGCTCGACCGAGTCGACCCCGGCCCGGACCAGGATCCGTACCGCCTCCTCGTCGAAGGTGTGCGCGGCGACCCTGGCACCGGCCCGGTGCGCGGTGGCGATGGCGTCGGTCATCGCCTCCGCCGACCAGGCCGGGGCGAGGTCCCCCGCGGACCGCTCGATCCAGTCGCCGACCAGCTTGACCCAGCCGTTGCCCGCCTTGGCCTGCTCGGCCACCGTGTCGGACAGCCGCTCCGCCGGCACCTCGACGCCGATGTCGCGCAGGTAGCGCCGGGGCGGTGCAACGTGCCGGCCGGCGCGGGCCAGCCGGGGCAGGTCCGGTTCGTCGTCGAGTTGCGGGTACGGGTACGGCGACCCGGCGTCGCGCAGCGCCAGCACACCGGCGTCCCGGTCGACGCCGGCCAACCGGCGGGCGTCGTCGAGCGAGCCGATCGGCGTCCCGCCCCGGGCGATGCCGATGTGGCAGTGCGCGTCGACCAGCCCGGGCAGGATGAAGCCGCCGTCGACCACGGTGGTCGCGCCGGGCACCGGGTGCAGCGTCACCCGGTCGCCGACCAGCCACAGGTCCCGGGTTCGGTCCTCGGGCAGCACGACCCCGCGGACGTGCAGCGGCACGGGTGCGGGGTCGACGGCGCTCAGCCCTTCTCCCGCTTGTTCAACTTGTTGAAGTCGATCTTGGGGAGCTTGAAGCCGGGCGGCAGACCGTCGCCGCCGCCCAGCGCGTTCGGGTCGAGGCCGGGTGGCAGCTGCGGCATGCCGCCCGGGAAGCCGGCCGGCACCCCGCCGCCGCCCCGCTGCCGGGCACCGCCGCCCCGGTTGCCGCCCTTGTTCCCCTTGCGCTTGTTCTTCGGCGACTTGGTCGCCTTGCGCCGCCCGCCACCGGGCAGACCCATCATCCCGCCCATCTGCTTCATCATCTTCTGCGCCTCGGCGAAGCGGTTGAGCAGCTGGTTGACGTCCATCACGGTGACCCCGGAGCCGTTGGCGATCCGGGCCCGGCGCGAACCGTTGATGATCTTCGGGTTGGTCCGCTCGCCCGGGGTCATCGAGCGGATGATCGCGGTGGCCTTGTCGAAGTGCTTGTCGTCGACCTCGGCCAACTGGTCCTTCATCTGCCCCATCCCGGGCATCATGGCCAGCACGTTGGCGATCGGCCCCATCCGGCGCACCGCGATGAGCTGGTCGAGGAAGTCCTCCAGGGTGAACTGCTCGCCGCCCATCAACTTGGCGGTCATCTTCTCCTTCTGATCGGCGTCGAAGGCCTGCTCGGCCTGCTCGATCAGAGTGAGCATGTCGCCCATGCCGAGGATCCGGCTGGCCATCCGGTCCGGGTGGAAGACGTCGAAGTCGGACAGCTTCTCACCGGTGGAGGCGAACAGGATCGGTTCGCCGGTGACCTGCCGGACGGACAGCGCCGCACCGCCGCGCGCGTCGCCGTCGAGCTTGGACAGCACCACGCCGGTGATGCCGACGCCGTCGCGGAACGCCTCGGCGGTGCGGACCGCGTCCTGCCCGACCATCGCGTCGATGACGAAGATGACCTCGTCCGGGTCGACCGCGTCGCGGATCGCGGCGGCCTGGGCCATCATCTCGGCGTCGATGCCGAGCCGACCGGCGGTGTCGACGATGACGACGTCGCGCGCCGACCGGCGGGCATGCTCGATCGACGCCTTCGCGACGGCCACCGGGTCGCCGACCCCGTTGCCGGGCTCCGGGGCGAACACCTCGACCCCGGCCCGCCCGCCGAGGACCTGCAGCTGACCGACCGCATTCGGGCGTTGCAGGTCGGCGGCGACCAGCAGCGGCTGGTGCCCCTGCGCCTTGAGCCAGTTGGACAGTTTGCCGGCGAGGGTGGTCTTGCCGGAACCCTGCAGCCCGGCCAGCATGATCACCGTCGGCGGCTGCTTGGCGAACCGGAGCCGGCGCTGCTCGCCGCCAAGGACCCCGACCAGCTCCTCGTGCACGATCTTGATGACCTGCTGGGCCGGGTTGAGCGCCTGGGAGACCTCGGAGCCACGGGCACGCTCCTTGACCCGGCCGATGAACGCCTTCACCACCGGCAGCGCGACGTCCGCCTCCAGCAGCGCCAGCCGGATCTCCCGGGCGGTCGCGTCGATGTCGGCGTCGGTGAGCCGACCCTTGCCCCGGAGCTTGCCGAAGATCCCGGACAGTCGATCACTCAAAGTGTCAAACACGACGCAACATCCTGTATGTCGATCCGGCAGGGCAACTCACGGCGGCGTCGGAACGCGACTCCGCCCGACCTGGCAAGCCTAGCCGCCGCCCGCTCCGCCCGCTCCTGCCACTCCAGCGCCTGCGGCCGCCGCCCGCTTCCGCCACTCCGGCATCCGGCTCCGCCGCTGCGCCGCCCGGTCATCCGGCGGCGGCCAGCACCGCGGCTTCCAGGCGGGCCCGCTCGGCGTCGTCCGGGCCGGCACCCACCAGGTAGAAGGCGTCGACCACGTCACCGCCCAGGGTGGAGATCCGGGCCGCCCGCACCTGGGCGCCGGCCTCGTCGAGTGCGCTGGTCACCCGGTAGAGCAGACCGGCCGAGTCGGCCGCCCGTAGCTCCAGCACCACCGCGTCGGTGGCGGCCTCCCGGTGCCACACCACCCGAGGGTCGGCTCCGGCCCGCCGGGCGGCGAGTGCCCGACCCCGCAGCCGCTGGGTGACCGACACGTCACCGGCGACCGCCCGCCGCAGGTCGGCGGCGAGCGCGATGGTGTCCGGCGGGGTGCCGTACCGGGGCTGGACCCGGAACTCGACCAGCGCCCGCCCGTCGACCGTGGAGGCGTCCGCGGTCAGCACGTCCAGCCGGTGCAGGGCCAGGCAGCCGGCGACCGCGGCGAGCAGGCCGTGCCGGTCCGCAGCGGCCACCGCGACCCGGTCGTCACCGTCGATGTGTACGGCCGGCAGTGGACCCGCCACCAGCGCCGGATCGGGTCGCGGCGGCTGGGGCAGCACCCCGGTGTCCAGCGCGGTGTGCACTCGGCGGACCAGTTCGGCGATCAGCCGCCCCTTCCAGTCCGACCAGGCCGCCGGGCCGGTCGCCAGGGCGTCGGCGCGGGCCAGACCGTGCAGCAGACCGAGCGTGGTGGTGTCGCCCACCGCAGCGGCGACCTGGGAGATCGTCACCGGGTCGCTGAGGTCACGCCGGGTGGCCACCTCTGGCAGCAGCAGATGGAGCCGGACCAGTTTGTCGATCATGTTGACGTCGGCCGGGGGCAGCCCGATCCGGGCGGCGATCCGCGTCGCCACCGGCGCGCCGACCGTACTGTGGTCGCCGGGCAGCCCCTTGCCCACGTCGTGCAGGAACGCACCGAGCAGCAGCAGGTCGGGCCGGTCCACCTCGCGGGTGAACGCGGTCGCCTCCTGTGCCGCCTGGACCAGGTGCCGGTCCAGGGTGAACCGGTGCACCGGGTTGTGCTGCGGCAGGCTGCGCATCCGGGGCCACTCCGGCAGCCAGCCGTCAACCAGCCCGTACCGGTCGCAGGTCTCCCAGGTGGGCACCAGACCGGGACCGGCGCCGAGCAGGGTGATCAGCGCGGCCCGGGCAGCATCCGGCCACGGCGCGGGCAGCGGCGGACAGTACGCGGCGAGCCACTCGCAGGTCGCCCGGGCGATCGGCAGCCGGCTGGTGGCGGCGGCCGCGGCGACCCGCAGCGACAGGCTGGGGTCCGGGCGGGCCCCGATCGCGGTCCGGGCGAGGACCAGCTCACCGTCGTGCTCGACCACGTCGCGGGCCACCGGCCGGCGCACCGGCGGACCGCCGCCGCGCCGACGGCCCGAGCGCAGCCGGTCGGCGCTGCGCCAGGCGTCGTCGAGGGCGTGGGTGATGGTGCGCGCGTCCGAGGCGACCCGGCGCAGCAGGGTGTCCGGGTCGTCCAGGTCGAGCAGGCCGGCGACGGTGGCGCGTTCCTGGGCCACCAGCCGGTCCACCCGCCGGCCGACAGCGACGTGCAGCGCGTCGCGGGTGTCCAGCAGCCGCAGATGGGCCGCGCGGGCGGCCGGACGCATGCTGTCGGCGATGCCGGCCAGGGCGATCCCGCGCAGGATCCCGACGTCGCGCAGCCCGCCGGCGGCCTCCTTCAGATCGCCTTCCAGCAGGAAGGCCAACTCGCCGTGGGTCCGCCAACGGGCCTCGGTGACCTCACGCAGCGCCGGCAGTTGGCGGACGGCGGTGCGCCGCCACTGGTCGGTCGCGGCGGCCTGCAGCTCGGCGGTGAGTTCCCGGTCGCCGGCGACGTGCCGGGCGTCGAGCAGGCCGAGCGCGACCTTGACATCGTCGTGGGCGACGGACAGCGCCTCCGGCAGGGTACGCACCGAGTGGTCCAGCCCGAGGCGGGCGTCCCAGACCGGGTACCAGAGGCGGGCGGCGATCTCGTCCATCCCGGCGACGCCGCGGTGCATCAGCACGAGATCGAGATCGCTGTACGGCGAGCACTGCAGCCGGCCGAGTCCGCCGACCGCCACCAGGGCGATACCGGTCAGCCCGGCCGGCATCAGCGAGGTCAGCCAGACATCGAGTGCCGCCGCCCGGTCCACGCGGGCGGCGGCACCGATGCCGTCGGACAGCGACGGGCCGGGGCCGGCCGCAGGACGCTGCCGGACCCCGACTCCGTCGGTCATGTGTTCTCCCTACCGGTTGGGTGGGCTCGCCGACTCAGAGCGCGTCGAGACCACGCTCGCCGGTGCGGACCCGGATGACGTCCTCAACGGCCGTCACCCAGACCTTCCCGTCGCCGATCTTTCCGGTGCGGGCCGCCGTGACGACCGCGTCGACGACCTTCTCGACGTCGATCTCGTCGGTCAGCACCTCGATCCGGATCTTCGGCAGGAACTCGACGGTGTACTCGGCACCCCGGTACACCTCGGTGTGGCCCTTCTGGCGTCCGTACCCCTGGACCTCGCTCACGGTCAGGCCGGCGACGCCGAGGGCGTGCAGGGCCTCCTTGACCGCGTCGAGCTGGTACGGCTTGATGACCGCGGTCACCAGCTTCATGTCTAACCCCTCCATCAGGGAACGTTAACCGGCGACCTTCTCGCTGACCGGTGCGGACTCGCCCGAACCGGCGGGCGCCTTCCCGATGCCGGCGGCGGCGAAGCCGCCACCCGAGGCGCTACCGAACTCGTAGGCACTCTCCGCGTGCTCGGCGGTGTCGATGCCCTCGACCTCGGCGTCGGCGCTGGCCCGGAAGCCGATGGTCTTGTCGATCGCGAAGCCGATGATGTAGGCGACGACGAATGAGTAGACCAGCACCGCGACCACACCGAGCGCCTGCAGACCGAGCAGGTCGATGCCACCGCCGTAGATGAGTCCGGCGTTGCCCTCTCCGGCCAGCACCTCGACGGCCAGGAAGCCGATCAGCAGCGAGCCGATGATGCCGCCGATCATGTGCACGGCGACCACGTCAAGCGAGTCGTCGTACCCGAGCTTGTACTTGAGGCCGACCGCCAGGGCGCAGACCACACCGGCGATGATGCCGAGCGCGATCGCCCCGAGCGGCTCCAGGAAGGCACAGGCCGGGGTGATGGCGACCAGACCGGCGATGGCACCGGAGGCGGCGCCGAGGGTGGTCGGCTTGCCGTCGCGGAACCACTCGACGACGATCCAGCCCAGCACGGCGGCCGCGGTGGCCACCTGGGTGTTGATGAAGGCGACCGCGGCGGCACCGTCGGCGGCGACCGCCGAGCCGGCGTTGAAGCCGAACCAGCCGAACCACAGCAGGCCGGCGCCGAGCAGGACCATCGGCAGGTTGTGCGGCTTGAACTTGTCCTTCGGCCAGCCGACCCGCTTGCCGAGCACCAGGGCCAGCGCGAGTGCCGCAGCACCGGCGTTGATGTGCACCGCGGTACCACCGGCGAAGTCGAGGACGCCGAGCTCGAAGATCCAGCCACCGCCCCACACCCAGTGCGCGACCGGGAAGTAGACCAGGGTGGCCCACAGGCCGGCGAAGAGCAGCCAGGCGCCGAACTTCGCCCGGTCCGCGATCGCACCGCTGATCAGTGCGACGGTGATGATCGCGAACATCATCTGGAAGACGGCGAACAGCAGGTCCGGGATGCCGCCCTCGGAGCCCGACTCGAGCATGCCGCGCAGGCCGGCCATGGAGAGGTCACCGGTGACGCCGCCGACGTCCTCACCGAAGGCGATGCTGTAGCCGTAGAAGACCCACAGCAGGCTGACCAGGCCGATCGCGCCGAAGCTCATCATCATCATGTTGAGCACGGACTTGGACCGCGTCATGCCACCATAGAACAGCGCCAATCCGGGCGTCATGAGCAACACCAGGGCGGCTGAAGTCAAAATCCAGGCGGTGGCACCAGAATCTAGTTCCGGCACGCTGCCTCCTCTCAGTTGGAAACATAACCGGCTCCAAGAGGCAGCATCGCCCGCTCGCCGGTTGCGCGAAGCTTGCTGGGCAGCTGTTTCACGCAGGGTGCCCGTGCCGTTTCCAACACGTGACGGGTTGTTTCCAACATGTGAAGAACACTTCACTATCGCCAGATCAGGCAGGGTCATATCAACCGAATAGCCACCGCCTACTGTCCGGAAGGCGACAGAACTCGTCACCCGTACCCGGACCGCTGCCGCCCCGGGCCGCGACCGGTCAGCGCAACTGGTACTCGCCGCCCGTCAGCGCAGCGCGTACTCCAAGATGTGCCGTTCGTAGTCAAGCAGCCGCAGATCCCGCATCGGCCGACGAAGATGACCTTTGTGCACGATCCGAACAAACGCCGGATCTCCGGCGGCGGCCATCCGACGAATTCCCTCCACGTGGTCGACGACCCGCTTGCGGATGGTCCGGACCAGCCGGTGCCGGTCGCGGGGGATCAGCCCGTACGCGTCGGCGAACAGCCGCAGCCTGCGCGGCCGGTCCGGGTGCCGCCAACCCAGCGTGTAGGAGTCCCGGTCGGAGAAGAGCGGCACCCAGGTCCACGCGGCGTACGCGACGTCGTAGATCCGCGCCCCCGGCGACGCCAGGTCGAAGTCGATCAGGGCGAGAGTACCGTCCGGACGCCAGATCACGTTGTGCGGGGCCGCGTCGTGGTGGCAGATCACCTCGGTGTCCGGCGGCGGCGGGCCGAACGAACGCCAGACCGCGCTACGCGGCGGATTGAACCCGTACTGGGCGTCGTGGAACATCCGCAACATCGTCGCGACGGTGACCAGCGCCTCGTCGCTGACCCAGTGCGGCGCCAGCGGATACTCGCCGCACTCCCCCTCGACGTAGGAGAGGACCTCACGGTTGCGTTCGTCCATGCCGAGGACCCGGGGCGAGCCGGTGAACCCGACGTACTCCAGATGCCGCAGCAGCGCGTGCACCGAGGGCGTCCACGGGCCGACGTTGCGCCGGACGGTGTCTCCGACCCGCACCACGGTGCTGACGTTGCCGCCACGCAGTGGGATCTCCTGCTGGGTCACGTACGGTCTCCCGAGACGTGGCTCCTGATTGCGGTACGTCACCCGAGGCTACGCATCCATTCCACGTGGATCGGCGCCCATCAGGGCGTCGACGAACTGCGCCGGATCGAACGGGGCGAGGTCGTCCGGACCTTCGCCGAGACCGACCAGTTTGACCGGAATGCCAAGTTTGCGCTGCACCGCGATGACGATACCGCCCTTGGCGGTGCCGTCGAGTTTGGTCAGCACCACCCCGGTCACCTCCACCGCCTCAGTGAACACCCGGGCCTGCTCCAACCCATTCTGCCCGGTGGTGGCATCCAGCACGAGCAGTGTCTCGTGCACCGGACCATGCTTGCTCACCACCCGCTTGACCTTGCCGAGCTCGTCCATCAGGCCGATCTTGTTCTGCAACCGGCCGGCGGTGTCGATCAGCACCGCGTCGACCTTGGTGTCGATGCCCCGCTTCACCGCGTCGAAGGCGACGCTGGCCGGGTCCGCACCCTCCGGGCCGCGGACCACCTCGGCGCCGACCCGAGAGGCCCAGGTGGTCAACTGGTCGGCGGCGGCGGCGCGGAACGTGTCGGCGGCGCCCAGCAGCACGGTACGGCCATCGGCGACCAGCACCCGGGCGATCTTGCCGCAGGTGGTGGTCTTGCCTGCCCCGTTGACCCCGACGACCAGCATCACGCTCGGCTCGCCGCCCGTGTTCAACGCCCGGTCGAGCTGCGGGTCCAGCGCGGCGACCAGCTCCTCGGTGAGCAGCGTACGCAGTTCGGTGGCACTGCGGGTGCCGAGGACCCGGGTACGCTCCCGCAGCCGGTCGACGATCTCCCGGGTCGGCTCGATGCCGACGTCCGCGGTGATCAGGCTCTCCTCGATCTCCTCCCAGACCTCCTCGTCCAGCCGGTCCCGGGAGAGCAGGTTCAGCAGTCCCTTGCCGAGCAGGCCCTGCGACCGGGACAGCCGGGTCCGCAGCCGGACCAGCCGCCCGGCCGTGGGCTCCGGACGTTCCAGGGTCGGTGGCGCCGGCGCCACCGGCTCCGCAGGCGCCTGCTCCGGTTCGGCCGGTGGCGCGACCGGACGTTCCTCGACGGCGACGCCGGCCGGACGCTCGCCGTCGGCTGGTGGGCGCTCCTGCGGCTGCTCGCCGCCGAGCGGGGTCGGCGGTGCCGGCGGCAGCGGAGGCTGCCGGCGCATCCGGGGCACCACCAGCCCGAGACCGGCGAGCAGCAGCACACCGAGCAGGATCGCGGCGAGGACGAGGTAATCCATGCGGAAATCCTGACAGATGGCCGCGACCGAGTCCCGCCCACCGCACCCATCGGTGACACCCACCCCCCGGTACAGTGTCGCCGGCCGGCGACCACACCCCCCGGGAACAGTGTCGCCGGCCGGCGACCACACCCCCCGGGAACAGTGTCGCCGGCCGGCGACCACACCCCCCCGGGAACAGTGTCGCCGGCCGGCGACCACACCCCAGGTACCGGTCAGGGAACTGGGTGACGGGCCTGCATGCGGGGTAGAAAAGAGGCCGTCCCGCGTCCCTCGCGAAAGGTCGACCATGTCTGCACACCAGTTCGGCAGGGACCACCGGTGACCGACGGCACAACCGCCGGTGGACCGGACCCGCAGCTCCGACCGGCGGCCGGCCCCCGGCTACTGATCGGGCCGTTGCTGCGGCGGGTGGTCGGCGGGCAGGCCACCGTCTGGGTGGAGACCGACGCCCCGGCCACGGTACGGGTCGCGACGACGGGCACGGCGGGCGGCTCGGCCCGCACCTTCAGCGCGTTCGGGCACCACTACGCGCTCGTGGTGGTCAACGGGCTGGCCCCCGGCTCCAGCCACCGCTACGAGGTCTTCCTCGACGACCGGCGGGTCTGGCCGGAGGCGGACTCGCCGTACCCGGGCAGTGTGATCCGGACCCGGCGGGCCGACGACGACGCCCAGCCGGTGCGGCTGATCTTCGGATCCTGCCGGGAGACCACCCAGCACTCCACCGCCCGACGGTTGCCGCCGGACGCGCTCGACGCGTACGCCCGGCGGCTGGCCGGCCTGGACCCGGCCGGCGACGACTGGCCCGACCTGCTGCTCCTGCTCGGCGATCAGGTGTACGCCGACGAGACGTCGCCGGTGATCCGACGGTTCCTGCGGCGGCGGCGCCGACATCGCGGGCTACCGCCCGGTGCCCCAGCCGATCAGGTGGTCAGCTTCCCCGAGTACACCCGGCTGTACCTGGAGTCGTGGCGGGACCCGGAGATCCGCTGGTTGCTGTCGACCGTCCCGAGCGTGATGATCTTCGACGACCACGAGGTGATCGACGACTGGAACACCTCGGCCGCCTGGCGGGCACGGATGCGCGGCGAGCCCTGGTGGCCGGAGCGGATCAGCCGCGGACTCGCCTCCTACTGGGTCTACCAGCACCTGGGCAACCTGGCCCCGGACGAGGTCGCCGCCGACCCGGTGTTCCGGGCGGTCACCGCCGCCGACGACGCCACCGATGTGCTGCGCGAATTCGGCGCCCGGGTGGACGCCGAGGCGGACGTCGCGCACGACCCGCAGCGCTGGTCGCAGGTGCAGTACCAGTGGAGCTTCTCGCTGGACGTCGGCCGGACCCGGGTGATCGTGCTGGACAACCGGTGCAGCCGGGTACTGCGGCCGGGGGCACGCAGCATGTTGCCGGCCGGTGAGTGGGCCTGGTTCACCGACCGGGCCCACGGCCGCTACGACCATCTGGTGGTCGGCGCGTCGCTGCCCTGGCTGATGCCGCCCGGCATCCACCACCTCGAGTCGTGGAACGAACGGCTGGCCGAGTCGCCCCGGCGGTGGGTCGCGGCTGCGTCGGAGTGGCTGCGCCAGGCCCTGGACCTGGAGCACTGGGCCGCGTTCCGGCGCTCCTTCGACGACCTCGGGCAACTGTTCGCCCGGATCGGCGCGGGGCCGTCTGCCGCCGACAGGACGCAACCGGACCGGATCGGCACCGGGCCGGGCCATCCGCCACCGGCCTCGATCAGCATGCTCTCCGGCGACGTGCACCACTCGTACGTGGCGCGGGCCGTGCTGCCTGGGCGGGTTCGCACCCCGGTGCACCAGCTCACCTGCTCACCGATCCACAACCAGGTGCCGGCGCTGATGCGGCCGTTGATGCGGTTGGGCTGGTGGCGGGGGCCGACGGCGGCGCTGCGGGCGCTGGCCCGCACCGCCGGACTGCCAAGGCCATCGGTGCGCTGGCGCAAGCTGGACGGCCCATACTTCGGCAACGCGGTCAGCACGCTGCTGCACGACGGCGCGACGGCCGAGGTGACGCTGGAGGGCACGACAACCGACGGCGCGTTGCGTGAGGTGGCCCGCCGCCGGCTCACCGATTCGGCGGCGGCGCAGCCGACGCCGCAGCCTCCTCAGCAGGCTGCGGGGCTTGCGCAGTAGGCGCGCTCGGCTCCGACGCGCTCGGCTCCGGCGACTCCGGCCCGGTCAGCGCCGCTGACTCGTCAGCCGACTTGAGCCGTTGGCTAATCACCTGGGTGACGCCGTTGCGCATGGTGACCCCGTACAACGCGTCGGCGACCTCCATGGTCCGCTTCTGGTGGGTGATGATGATCAGCTGGCTGCGGTCCCGCAGCTGGGCCATCAGGGTGATCAACCGGCCGAGGTTGACGTCGTCCAGCGCCGCCTCCACCTCGTCCATGATGTAGAACGGGCTGGGCCGGGCCCGGAAGATGGCCACCAGCATGGCGACGGCGGTCAGCGACCGCTCCCCGCCGGACAGCAGCGACAGCCGCTTGATCTTCTTGCCTGGTGGCCGGGCCTCCACCTCCACCCCGGTGGTCAGCAGGTCGTCCGGGTCGGTGAGCACCAGCCGCCCCTCGCCACCCGGGAACAGCACGGTGAACACCTGCTCGAACTCGCGGGCCGTGTCGGCGTATGCGCTGGAGAAGACCTCGAGGATCCGGTCGTCCACGTCCGCGACGACGGTGAGCAGGTCCTTGCGGGTCGCCTTCAGGTCCTCCAACTGGTCGGAGAGGAACTTGTACCGCTCCTCCAGCGCGGCGAACTCCTCCAACGCCAGCGGGTTGACCTTGCCGAGCAGGGCCAGCTCCCGTTCGGCCTTCGCCGACCGCTTCTCCTGGGTGGCCCGGTCGAACGGCACCGGGGTGGGCTCCGGTTTGCCGTCGGCGGCGGCCGCCGCCAGCTGGGCCTGGGTGGGCGGCACCGGCTGGTGCGGGCCGTACTCGACGAGCAGGGTCTCCACGTCCAGCGAGAAGTCCTCGGCCGCCTTCGCCTCCAGCTGCTCGATACGCAGCCGCTGCTCGGCGCGGGCCACCTCGTCGCGGTGCACGGCGCTGGTCAGCCGCTCCAGCTCGGCCCCGAGCCGCTTTGCCGCGCCGCGTACCTCCTGCAGCTCGGCCTCCCGCGCGGCGCGGGCGCTGGCGATCTCGTCCCGGGCGGCGGCCGCGTCGACCATCGAGTCGGCCAGCTGGGTCAGCGCGAAGCGAGCGCCGGCGGTGACCGCGCGGGCGATCTGCGCGCCCCGGGCCCGGGCGGCCCGGCGGGCGGCGGCGCGTTCCCGCGCGGCCCGCTCGGCCGCCGCCTGCCGCAACAGTGAGTCCGCCCGGCCGGCGATCGACGACACCCGCTCCTCTGCGGTACGGACGGCGAGTCGGACCTCCATCTCGTTCTGCCGGGCACCGGGCAGCATCGCGGCGAGTTCGTCCCGTTCGGCGGTCGACGGCTCCTCGTCGATCGGGGTCGCCTCGGCCAGCCGGAGCCGCTCCTCCAGCTCCTCCAGCGTGGCCAGGTCTCGGTCCCGGGACTCGGCGGCCTTGTCCCGGGAGGCCCCGAGCCGCTCCGCCTCGGCCCGTGCCGACCTGGCCGCAGCGCCGAGCTCGGCGAGCCGGCGGGCGGCGGCGTTACGCTGCCCCTCCGCCTGTCGACGCTCGGCGGCGGCCTGCGCGACCTGCTCCTTGAGGCCGGCCGCCGCCTCCCGAGCGGTGTCGAGCTGCCCGCGCAGTTCGGCGACGGTGGCTTCGGCGGTGAGCCGGTTACTGCGGGCCTCCTCGACCGCCGCCTGCACCTCGATGAAGCTGGGGGCCTTGGCGGACCCGCCGGCGGCAGCGTAGGCGCCGACGATGTCGCCGTCCGGGGTGACCGCCCGCAGCTGCGGATGGTCGGCGACGGCTGCGGTGGCCGCCGCGAGGTCGCCGACCAGGATCACGTCCCGCAGCGCCCGGTGCAGCGCCGGGCGGAGCTCATCGGGGCAGCTGACCGCGTCCGGCGCCCAGGTCGCCCCGGGTGGCATGACCGGCCGCAGGGTGTCCGGCGAGCCGATCATTCCCGGCCCGGCGGGTCCGGCGACCAGCAGGCTGGCCCGGCCGGAATCCTGGATCTTGAGCAGCCGCATCGCCTCGGCCGCCTCGTCAATGCCGGTGACCGCCACCGCGTCGGCGAGACCACCCAGCGCGGCGGCCAGCGCCGCCTCGTGTCCAGGCGCGACGGTGAGCAGGCCGGCCAGGCTGCCCAGTAGCCCGGGAACCTGGTCGGCCCGGGCCAGCAGCGCCCCGGCGCCGTCGCCCCGGCGCAGCCCCATCGCCAGCGCGTCCTCCCGCGCCTGCCAGGTGGCGGCCTCCTTCTCGGCCCGGCGCTCGGCGTCGGACAGCTGCCGTACCTGCGCGGCGGCGGCGTCATGCGCGGTGACCGCCTCGGCGTGCCGGGCGTCCAGGTCGGCGTTGTCCCGGTCGGCCTCGGTGGAGAGTTCGGCGGCCGCATCAAGCTCCTGCTGGGCCCGGTCGGCGCGGGCCTGCGCGTCGGCGTGCGCGGCGGTGAGCCGGGAGATCTCGTCGGCGGCGCTGGAGGTGCGGGCGCGTGCCGAGTTGACCTGGCCGGTCAGCCGGGCCAGCCCTTCCCGCCGGTCGGCGATCGCCTTGGCGGCCGCGACCAGCGCCCGCTCGGCCTGGGCCAGCTGCGCCTCCAGCTGCTGGCGGCCCTCCACCGCCTCGGCGAGGCGGATCTGGTCCTCGGTCAGTGCGGCCCGCAGCTCCTCCTCCTGCTCGCGGACCCGGTGCGCCTCGTCGGTGAGCTGGTCCGGGTCACGCCCGGGTCGTTCGTCGTCGGGCACGCCGGACAGGTGCCGCAGCCGTTCACCGGCTAGCTGCTCGGTCGACCGGAAGCGTTCCTGCAGGGCGGCGAGCTTGTACCAGGTGTCCTGGGCGGCGGCGAGCAGCGGCGCGTCCTCGGCCAGCGCCGACTCCAGCTCGGCCAGCCGGGACTGCACCTCGGCGTGTTCGGACTCCACCTCGGTACGGCGCTGCCGCAGTGCCGTCTCGTCGGCGATCTCCTTGTCGAGGGTGGTCCGCAGGGTGGTCAGGTCGTCGGCGAGCAGCCGCAGCCGGGCGTCGCGCAGATCGGCCTGGATGCCGGCGGCCCGGCGGGCCACCTCGGCCTGCCGGCCCAGCGGTTTGAGCTGGCGGCGCAGTTCGCCGGTCAGGTCGGTCAGCCGGTCCAGGTTGGTCTGCATCGCGGTCAGCTTGCGCAGCGCCTTTTCCTTGCGCTTGCGGTGCTTCAGCACACCTGCGGCCTCTTCGATGAAGGCCCGCCGGTCCTCCGGCTTGGCGTGCAGTACGGCGTCGAGCTGGCCCTGGCCGACGATGACGTGCATCTCCCGGCCGATGCCGGAGTCGGAGAGCAGTTCCTGGATGTCGAGCAGCCGGCAGTGGTTGCCGTTGATCTCGTACTCACTCTCGCCGGAGCGGAACATCCGGCGGGTGATCGACACCTCGGTGTACTCGATCGGCAACGCACCGTCGGTGTTGTCGATGGTCAACGTGACCTCGGCCCGGCCCAGCGGGGCCCGGCCGGCGGTGCCGGCGAAGATGACGTCCTCCATCTTGCCGCCCCGCAGCGCCTTCGCGCCCTGCTCGCCGAGGACCCAGGCGATGGCGTCGACGACGTTGGACTTGCCGGAGCCGTTCGGGCCGACCACGCAGGTGATCCCGGGCTCCAGCTTCAGGGTGGTGGCGGAGGCGAAGGACTTGAAGCCCTTCACCGTCAGACTCTTGAGATGCACGGTCCGATTCCTCGTCCGACGGGTCGCCGTGCGGCCGTCAGTGCTGGTCAGTACCGCACAGGCTAACCCGTCGGTCGGACGGTCACCGGATCCGACGCGGCTGGGGCGCCGTCACCGGGGCCCGGACGGGGCCACAGCGGCCGCCGACGGATGGGACGTGAACGGGGCCACAGACGGGCCCGGACAAAAAGCTGCGCGCCGGCACTTGAGTGTCGGCGCGCGGGGTGCGTGCGATCAGCGGTACGTACGGTCACTGGCGGCGGGCGCCGGCCTGCACCGGCGCCCGTGGAGATCAGGTGAGCGCAGGCTCGGGGATCCGCAGCAGGTCGTCGCTCTCGGCGACCGCTGCGGCGAGCCGGTCGTTCTCCGCCCGCAGCCGGGTGATCTCGAACTCCAGTGCCTGTACCGTGGCACGCAATCGGGTGACCTCGTCGAGCAGGCGCCGGTCGGGTGCTGCACCAACGTGGCCGTAGAGGGCCTTCGCCATTTCGTCTCCTTGTAATGCGCTGCCGGAAAGGCCGGCCAACGCGCGCCCGTGAACCCTCGTGTCGGTCAACCCCCGGGCATGCGGGGGCGCGACTGGGCGCGACTGGCGACACCCCCATGGTCCGCCGAAGTCGCCGCTTCGTCAAGTTCCACCAGACGAGGACCCCACCTCCTCCATCGAATCTATCGCCCAAAAGGTGCGAACAGCGGCGGTTTAGCGGCACAGATCACAGTTTCACCGGCAGAACCTCAGCCGGACAGCTGTCCGCCTTATCTCTTCCTTAGCTGGATCGCCGGTTTGTCTTAGCAGCGTTGCCGGGCGCCGCCGGACGCCTTAGCGTCGCACCCGGCACAGCGCCCCCGGTCCCACCGGACGCGGCTCGCTGGCCGACCACCCACCTGCGGAGGCAACGACCTTGTACCGGCGCAACGACCGGGCCGATGGATCCATCCCCGGCGATCCGACGCCGCCCGCTGACCACACCGCACCCGGTGACGCCGGCTGGGACACCGACCGGTTCGGGCAGAGTTCCTGGCGCGACCACCTCGACGCCGGCTGGCGGCCCGACCCCTCATCGGCCGACGGCTACCCCGGCCCGGCGGCGACCGACGGCTACCCGACCGCCGGCCGGTCACCCGGCGATGGCGGCTACGACGGCGTCAGTTACGGCGACGGCGGTTACCCGGCGTACGGAGCGGACCGCCATGGACAGGAGTCATACGACCGGCACCCGGGGTACGACGGGCACCCGGGGTACGACGGGCACCCGGGGTACGACGGCGTACCCCACGGCGGCTACCCCGTTGACCCGACCCAGCAGCTCCCCCACGAGGCCGGGTACCACCCGCAGCCGTACGGCCGCCCCGCCGATGAGGGGTACGACACCCACCTCATCGCCCGCCCAAACGGGCCGGGGTACGCCGACGGGCCGGGGTACGCCGACGCTCCGCACGGGTACGACAGGACCGGCAGCGACGCCTGGCACGACGAGACCGAGACGCACCGGTACAGCGTGCTGCGGGACCTGTCCGACGGGCCCGGCGACGCCAACGGCTGGCCCGGTGGTGACGACGGCTGGGCCAGCGGCGACGATCGCTGGACCGACGACGACCGGGGGCCGCGTGAGGACCCGACCGACACCGGGTCGCTGACCCGCGTGGCCCGTCGGCGGCGGTCTGACGCGCGCGACGACTCCGACCCGGAGGTTGCCGACGGCCGACGGCGCCGACTCGCCGTCGGGCCGGTCACCCTGGCCACGCTGGTCGTCGTGCTGCTGGTGGCGATCGGTGGCGGCGGCGCGATGCTGCGCGCCGGGTTCGGCGACGACTCAACCGAAGGCACCGACGACACCGTCGTGGCAACGGATGTAGATTCGGTCACCGACCCACTCACCGAACAGTCCGCTGGTACGGAGGATCCGCAGATCGGCGAGCCGGAGGTGCTCGACGCCGAGCTCGGCGCCGCCCCGACCCCGGCTGCGAGCCCGGCACCGCCACCGCCGACCTCGGCTGCCCCGAGCCCACGCCGCAGCACCGCCGCCCCGGAGAGCTCCCGGCCGCAGCGCACCACCGCCGCGCCGGCGAAGACCAGCGCCGCGCCGCAGCAGACCGCCACCGGGGACACCAGCCGGCAGCAGCAGGTCCTGGTGCTGGTCAACGCGGCGCGCGACGACAACGGGTGCGGCGCGGTGACGATCAACAACCAGCTGGCCGAGGCTGCCCGGCTGCACAGCGAGGACCAGGCAGCCAACAACGAGATGTCGCACGACGGCAGCGACGGCAGCGACCCGTGGGAACGTGCCAGGCGGGCCGGCTACGAGCAGGCGATCGGCGAGAACGTGGCGGCCGGTTACCCCACCGCCGAGGCGGTCATGGAGGGCTGGATGAACAGCCCGGGCCACCGGGCCAACATCCTCAACTGCGACGCGGTCGCCATGGGGGTCGGCACGGCCACCTCGTCGAACGGGACCCTCTACTGGACGCAGATGTTCGGGTCGGAGCGCTGAGCTGACGTCGGTCAGCGGCGGACGGCCCGCGGCCTAGGTTGGCAGCGGGGGCAGCTGAACGACGACCGGTTCATGAACGACTCCCGGCGGATCAGCGCCCCGCACCGGGTGCAGGGCTGATCCTCCCGCCCGTACACGTTGAGTGACCGGTCGAAGTAGCCGCTCTGGCCGTTGACGTTGACGTAGAGCGCGTCGAAACTGGTGCCACCCTCGGTGACCGCCGCCCGCAGCACGTCCCGTACGTGTGCGAGCAGCCTGGTGACCGTCGCGGCCGGCAGCCGGTCGGTCGGCCGGGTGCCGTGCAGGCCGGCCCGCCACAGCGCCTCGTCGGCGTAGATGTTGCCGATCCCGGAGATCAGCGACTGGTCCAGCAGGGCCCGCTTGATCTCGGTGCGACGTCGGCGTACCGCCGCGACGAACGCGGCGTCGGAGAAGTCCGGGTCGAGCGGATCCCGGGCGATGTGCGCGATCTCGGCCGGTAACTCGGCGCCGCCGGGTGACACGGCGAGCCCGCCGAACGTCCGCTGGTCGACGAAGCGCAGCTCCGGGTCGCCCTCGGCGAACCGGAAGCGGACCCGCAGATGCGTCTCGTCCGGGGCGTGGGCCGGCTGCAGCAGCAGCTGACCGGACATGCCGAGATGGCCGACGATCGCGTCGCCGCTGTCCAGCGGCAGCCACAGGTACTTGCCACGGCGGCGGACGTCACGAATCTGCCGGCCGGAGAGTACGGCGGCGAAGTGCACCGGGCCGGGCAGGTGCCGGCGGATCGCCCGGGGGTGGTGCACCTGCACGGAGTCCAGCCGCCGGCCGATCACCCAGCCGGCCAGTCCTTGCCGGACCGTCTCGACCTCGGGCAGCTCAGGCATGACAGGCCTTTCCGTGACCGGTGCCGGTGGTGTTTGCCTGCTCAGACCTGGGCAGGCGGATCATCATCAGCGTTGTTCTCGTCGACAGCCGGACCGGGCTCGTCGACAGCCGGACCGCTCTCGTTGGCAGGCGCAGCGGTGCCGGCGACCGCAGTGGAGTCCGCCATCTGGGCGGAGAGGGTACGCCACGCGGCTTCGGCGGCCCGCTGCTCGGCTTCCTTCTTGCTGCGGCCTTCGGCCCCGCCGTAGCGCTGCCCGGCGACCACCACCCAGGCGGTGAAGGTCTTGGCGTGGTCCGGACCGGCGTCGTCGATGCGGTACTCGGGCACGCCCAGTCCAAGCGTCGCGGTCAGCTCCTGCAGGCTGGTCTTCCAGTCCAGCCCGGCACCCCGGCTCGCGGAGTCCGCCATCAACGGGTCGAACAGCCGGCGGATCACGATCGACGCGGTGTCCAGCCCGTACTGCAGGTATATCGCGCCGAGCAGCGCCTCCAGGGTGTCGGCCAGGATGCTCGCCTTGTCCCGCCCGCCGGTGCTCTCCTCCCCCTTGCCGAGCAGTAGGTACGGGCCGAGCCCCTGGGGGCCGAGGGCACGCGCCACCTCGGCGAGCGCCCGCATGTTGACCACGCTGGCCCGCAGCTTGGCCAGTTGCCCTTCCGGCAGGTCGGGGTGGCTGTGGAACAACGCCGAGGTGATCACCACACCGAGCACCGAGTCGCCGAGGAACTCCAACCGCTCGTTGGTGGGCAGACCGCCGTTCTCGTACGCGTACGACCGGTGGGTCAACGCCCGTTCCAGCAGGTCCGGTTCGAACGCCACACCGAACGCGGCCTCCAGGTGGGCAACCGGCGGACGACGGAACTGGTTGTTACTCATGGCGATACCTCGTCCTGTTCTGCGATCAGCCGGGTGATGTCATCGAGCATCCGGGCGACAGTCGAGGTCACCCGGCCACGGTGCAGTCCGGCGGCGAGGGTGATACCGGCGGCGATGTCGGCGCCGCTGGCGGCGCCGTGGCAGACGACCACCGTCCCGTTGACGCCGAGCAGGGCTGCCGCCCGGGGCGCGATCCGGCCCGGCTCTGGGCCGCCGGCCATCGCGTACGCGCCTTCGATGCCTTTGAGTAGCACATTTCCGGTGAAACCGTCGGTGACCACCACGTCGACGCCATCGCCGAGTGTGACGTCCTGTCCCTCGACCAGCCCGACGTACCGGCCGTCGGCGGGCAGAGTGAGGCTCCGCAGCAGGGTGTCGGCAGTACGCCGGACCCGGTCGCCCTTGCCCGGCTCGGCACCGATCGAGAGCAGTCCGACCCGGGGCCGGTCCAGGCCGAGCCGCACGGCACGGTAGGCGGCCCCGAACAGGGCGTGCTGGGTCAGGGTCGCCGGGCGCGCCTCGACCGTCGCGCCGACGTCGAGCAGCACCACCGGGCCGGAGACCGCCGGGAGGGTGACGACCAGGGCGGGCCGGCGTACGGTCGGCCACCGGCCGAGGCCGAGAGCGGCGGCGGTGACGATCGCGCCGCTTGACCCGGCGGAGATGAACGCGTCGGCCGTGCCGTCGGCGACGGCGGCCATGCCGGCCCAGATCGATTCGTCGGCCCGGCCGGTGCCGGGCTCTGCGGCGGTACCGGCCGCCGACCCGCCAGCCGCGCCTGTCGGGCGTACGGTGATCCGCCGGCGCTGGTCGTCGGGCAGCGCGGCGCGAACGTCGTCCGCCGCGTCCGGCGGGCCGACGAGCAGGAGCTGGAGATCGGGATCGGCGCGGCAGGCGCGCAGAGCGCCGTCAACCACGACGGCGGGTGCCCCATCCCCGCCGAGGAGGTCGACGGCGATCCGCGAGGTGCCGGTCCCGGAGTCAGCGCCGGCCGGTTCCGGCCGACCGGCCCGCTCCTGAGACGAGGCACCCGGCGTTCGCCGGGAGGTCCGCGCCGCCCGGTCGGAGACCGGCGGCGTCACGACGACCGGATCAGACCTCGATGACCTGGCGGCCGTTGTAGGTGCCGCAGACGGTGCACGCCGTGTGCGGCAGCTTCGCGGACTTGCACTGCGGGCACTCGACGGTCACCACCGGCGTGGTCTTCCACTGGGACCGGCGGGAACGGGTGTTGCTGCGGGACATCCGGCGCTTGGGAACGGCCACGGCTCTTACTCCTCTTGGCGGGTCAGTTGCGACAGGCCGGCCCACCTCGGGTCGACCTGTTGGTGGTTGTGGTCGTCCGGCAGCTCGTCCCAGTGCACCCCGCAGTCGGGGCACAGCCCAGGGCAGTCGCTGCGGCACAGCGGGGTGGTCGGCAGTGCAAGCACCACCGCGTCCCGCAGTGCCGGCTCCAGGTCGATCAGATCGCCCTGCAACCGGCCCACCTCGTCGATGTCGGTCGTCTCGTCCGTGGTGCTGTTCTCGTACGCGTACAGCTCCTGGATCGGTACGGTCAGCGACTCGCTGATCGGGCGCAGGCAACGCCCGCACTCGCCGGAGACCGGCCCGGAGACCGTCCCGGAGACGAGTACCCCTTCGGAGACCGACTCGAGCCGCAGATCGAGGCTCAGGTCGGCACCTTCCGGTACGCCGTTCAGCTCCAGCCCGAGGTCCGCCGGCGCGGGCACCACCCGGCTCACCGTACGCAACGCGCCAGGGCGACGCGGCAGTTCCCGGGTATCGAGAACCAGCGGCGACCTGGGGTTGAGTGTCTTCGACGAGTGATTGCGCATAGTTGGACTCCGGCCTGGTAGAGGCCGACAAAACAGGTTACCCGAGCAGCGGCGGCGGCGTCGAACCGGGGCACCGGTCAGTCAGAAGGGCAGCGGGCGTTCGTTCTCTTCACCTGAGAAGGTACCGATCTCCCGCAGCGCGTGCATCTTGTCCCGACCACGCTCTATTGAGGCCAGCGCCCGGGTGAGGAACTGCTCGAAGTTGGCCAGCGCGGTGTCGACGTAGTCGTCGACCTCGGCGCGCAGCCGCTGCGCCTCGGCGCGGGCCTCGGCTACTATGCGCGCGCCCTCGTGCTCGGCGGAGACGGTGATCTCGTTCACCGACACCAGCCGGGCGTGCTCGGCCTCGCCCTCGCTGATGATCCGGTCCGCCTCGCGCTTGCCGGCGTCCATGATCTTGTCGCGTTCCTCCAGCAGCGCCGCCGCCCGGCGCAGGTCGGCGGGGAGCTCGGCCCGGAACTGGTCCAGGACACCGATCATCTCGGCCCGGTCGATCATGCAGTTGTTCCGGGACATCGGCACGGCCCGCGCGGTCTCCACCATCGCGATGATCTCGTCGATGCGGTCGAATGGATCCACCGGCATCTCACTCCCTGTTGTCGGAGGGTCGACCCACCATGATGGCAAGGCCGGGCCAGAACGTCATCATCCCAACTGCCGGACCGGTCGGCGCTCCATCATGATGCGACCCCGGACGACATGTGGTCCATCCCACCCCGGGTCCGGCGCGTCGCGACGCGCCGGGCGGTTCATCGCGGCTCGGTCGGCCCGCCCGGAGCTGCCGGGCCGGCCCAATTCACACCTGCTGGGTCGGTGGCGCGGTGACCCGGGCGAGCAGCCGGTCGTGGACCGCCTCGGGCAGGTGCGCCGAGACGTCACCGCCCCACTTGGCGACCTCCTTGACCAGGCTGGAGGAGAGGAACGAGTAGAGCGGGTTGGTCGGCATGAACAGCGTCTCCACCCCGGCCAGGCCGATGTTCATCTGCGCCATCTGCAGTTCGTAGTCGAAGTCGCTGACCGCCCGCAGGCCCTTGACCACGACGGCCGCCTCCTGGGCACGGCAGAAGTCCACCAGCAGGCCACGGAACGACGCGACCCGAACGTTGCGGTACGATCCGGTCACTTCGCGGAGCATCGATATCCGCTCGTCGATGGTGAACAGGCCAGCCTTGGACTGGTTGATCAGGACACCCACGATGACCTCGTCGAACAGCCGGCTGGCCCGGCCGATGATGTCGAGATGTCCGTTGGTGACCGGGTCGAAAGAGCCGGGGCACACCGCTCGTCTCATGATCGCCGACCGTACCAAAGCATGGTCTCGCCGTAACGCCGCCCGCGTTCGGCAGTGACGCCTTCCACCCAGGTCAACGCCGGTCCCCGGGCTGACCGCTCGACTACCACGACGGCGTGCGGGGCGAGCCACCCGCCGGCGACGAGACAGTCCAGGGCGGTCCGGAGTTCGGCGTCGGTCACCGCGTACGGCGGGTCGGCGAAGACCACGTCGTAGCCGCCGCCGTCCGGCGGCGTGGCCAGCGCGGTCGCGACCTTGGCAGTGATCAGTCGGGCACCGGTGCCGGCTCCCAGCGCGGCGATGTTCGCCCGGACGGTACGGGCTGCCCGCGCGTCGGATTCGACCAGCAGGACGTGTTCGGCGCCCCGGGACAGCGCCTCCAGACCCACCGCGCCGCTGCCGGCGTAGAGGTCGGCGAACCGCGCCCCGGCCAGGTCGGTCATCGTGCCGAGGGTGCTGAACAGTGCCTCGCGGACCCGGTCGGAGGTGGGCCGGGTGTTCGCGCCGGGCGGCGTGGCGATCCGCCGGCCGCCGAGCCGGCCGGAGATGATCCGGGTCATCGGCGGCGGACCCCAACGGCGGCCGGTGCGCTCATCCCCGGCACGCTACGCGATCAGCCAAACCGGTCGAATGCCGACCCGGACGACCGAGTCCCTTTTCAGGTGACCGAGCACATCCCTTGTTGCCGCAGAAAGGTGAGGGCAAGAAAGGCCACCCGGTACGCGGAGAGCAAACACGTTGCGTATATCAATTGTCTCGGATCGACAACATCATCCTTAGCCAGACCTGTGGGTCACCGCATCAGTTCAGGAACAGCTAAGGTCTGGCGCTGTGCCGCGGGATACGCCGGCACAACGCACGACGCGGGGACGTTGTCGCGCCGAACCATGGACTGCACCTCACCAGTCCGGTTGCGCACGCCCGCGCCGGGCACCTGAACCCCCTCACTCGGGAGTACCTGTGAACCGTCTGAAGTCTCCGCTTCGGCGCGCTGTGGCCATCGCCGCCGGCGCGACGATCGGCATGGTCGGCGCGGTGGCCCTCGCCACCCCCGCCAGCGCGCACTACACCGCGCCGACCGGCAGTGCCGTCTGTGACACCGCCACCGGGGAATGGGAGATCACCTGGAGTGTCCGCAGCGAGTGGCATTTCAGGGCGACCAAGTTCCGGCTGAGCGCGGTGTACCACACCCCGGCCGACACCACGCTGGACGGCATCGCCCGAACCCGAATTCGGGACGGCTACCCGTACAGCGTCAACTCGGCCATCATCGGTACCCAGCGGGTGCCGGGCACCACCACCAAGGCCACGCTGGCGGTCAAGGGCGCGTGGAACGACGGGTATGCCGAGCAGAAGTTCCGCAAGGGGAAGATCGAACTCGGCGGCGACTGCACCGTTGACATCCCCGAGTCGCCGTCGCCGACCCCGTCTCCGGAGGAGTCGCCGTCGCCGACCCCGTCGCCCGATGTCACGCCGACCCCAGATGTCCAGGACCCGGTCGTGATTCCGGCGGCCAGCTTCCTGTCCGACTGTACGGGTACCGTCTGGGTTACGGTAAGCAACGGCGAGAACGCAACCGAGTCGGCCGAGCTGACTGTCACGGCCGGGGATTTCTCCGAGACCTACACCGTTGAGCCGGGCCGGAGAAAGGACGACATTCAGGTTCCTGGCGATGCCGGCCCGGTCACCGTGACCCACGGCGAAGAGCCGGTCAGCGAGCCCTACAAGTGGGTTGAGCCGGAGAACTGCGTCGAGCCGGGCGAGCCCGAGGGCGGCTACGAGTCCACCTGCGACCAGCTGGTCGTCGGTTTCGCCAATCCGGAGGACGGCGCAACCTTCACCGTGACCCTGACCCCGAGCGAGGGCGACGCCATCGTGGTAACCGTCGAGCCGGGCGTCACCGAGGTCGTCGAGTTCGACGCCGCCAAAGGCTTCCAGGTCCACGTGCTCAGCAGCGAGGCAGCGCTCGACGAGACGATCGCCTGGGAGCTGCCGGAGGACTGTGACACCGGTGGCGAGGGCGGCGGTTCCCTGCCGGTCACCGGTGCCGCCGCCGGCGGACTCGCCGCTGGCGCCGTCGCGCTGCTGGCCATCGGTGGCGTGCTGTTTTACCTGGCGCGTCGTCGGCGGGTCACCTTCACTGCCTGAGTCAGCCACCCTGGGTCGTGACTGACTGACAAGTCATCCCCCCGCACCACCCCGAGGAAGGGCGTCGACCATCCCCCCGGTCGGCGCCCTTCCGCCTGTCCGGCCGCAGCCGTTCCCCGGTCCGCCGCAGCCCTGGCCGTGGATTCAGCCCTTCTCCAGGTACTCGGCGCGTTCGGCGTCGACCAAAGTGCCGACGGATGCCGCCAGCGTCGGATGCCGGGTCAGCTCCGGATCGTCGCCGAGCAGGTCGATCGCCTCGGCCCGGGCCTGCCCGATCAGGTCGGCGTCGCGCAGCAGCGACAACAGCCGCAGGTGGGACCGGCGACCCGACTGGGTCGCGCCCAGCACGTCACCTTCGCGGCGCTGCTCCAGATCCAGCTCGGCCAGCCGGAACCCGTCGGTGGTCGACGCGACCGCGTCCAGCCGCTCGCGGGCCGGCGTACCGTCGGCGGCGTCGGTGACCAGCAGGCACAGCCCGGCCGCCGAGCCCCGACCGACCCGGCCACGCAGCTGGTGCAGCTGCGACACCCCGAACCGGTCGGCGTCCAGCACGATCATCACGGTGGCGTTCGGCACGTTCACCCCCACCTCGACCACCGTCGTGGCGACCAGCACGTCGACGTCACCGGCGGCGAAGGCACGCATCACCGCGTCCTTGGCGTCGGCCGGTAGCCGGCCGTGCAGCACCTCGATCCGCAGCCCGTGCAGCGGCCCGTCGGCGAGCAGCGGCGCCACCTCGGTCACCGCCAGCGGCGGCCGCCGCGCCCCGGGATCGTCGCCGTCACCGGAGGGCTCCTCATCGACGCCGGTTCCGGTCGCGTCACCGATGCGCGGGCAGACCACATACACCTGATGGCCGGCGGCCACCTCCTCGCGTACCCGCCGCCAGGCCCGCTCCAGGAAGGCCGGCTTCTCCGCCGCCGGCACCACGTGCGAGACGATCGGCGACCGGCCGCCGGGCAGCTGGGTGAGCGCGGACACCTCCAGATCGCCGTACACGGTCATGGCGACCGTCCGCGGGATCGGGGTGGCGGTCATCACCAGCACGTGCGGCGGCTGCTCGGCCTTGGCCCGCAACGCGTCGCGCTGCTCCACCCCGAACCGGTGCTGCTCGTCGACGACGACCAGACCCAGGTCGGCGAAGTCGACGCCCTCGTACAGCAGGGCGTGGGTGCCGATCACGATGCCGGCCCGGCCGTCGCGGACCTCGTCGAGGGCGGCCCGGCGGGCCGCCGCACCCAGCGACCCGGTGACCAGCGTCACCCGGGTGCCGGCCGGGTCGCCGTCCAGCTCACCGGCCCGCCCCAGCGGGCCGAGCAGCTCCTGGATGCCCCGGTGGTGCTGGGCGGCCAGCACCTCGGTCGGGGCGAGCAGCGCCGCCTGCCCGCCGGCGTCGACGACCTGCAGCATCGCCCGCAGCGCGCACACCGTCTTGCCGGACCCGACCTCGCCCTGCAGCAGCCGGTGCATCGGATGCGCGGTGGCCAGGTCGGCGGCGACCTCCTCGCCGATGCGCCGCTGACCGTCGGTCAGCTCGTACGGCAGTCGGGCGTCGAACGCGGCCAGCAGGCCGCCGTCCGCGCGGGGCCGGGGCCGTGCGGGCCAGTCGGCGGCGCGCAGCTTGCGCTGCACCAACGTCAGCTGTACGGCGAACGCCTCGTCCCACTTGAGCCGCCGCCGGGCCTGGAACAGCTCGGGTTCGTCGGCCGGGCGGTGGATCTGCCGCAGCGCCGGATGCAGGCCGAGCAGGTTGCGGCTGGCCCGGACCGCCGCCGGCATCGGATCCTCAGGCGGGGTGAGCACGTCCAGCACGGTCCGTACGCAGCGGGCGATCACCCAGGTCGGTACGGCGGCGGCGGCCGGGTAGACCGGGATCAGCGCACCGGCGAACTCCTCCACCGGGTCCTCGGCGGCCACCTCGCCGTCGGCGGCACCGTCACCGAGCAGCACGTACTCGGGGCCGTTGAGCTGGCGTACGCCCCGGAACTCGGTCACCTTGCCGGCGAACAGCCCCCAGCGGCCCGGTTTCAGGTCCCGTTCCCGCCACGCCTGGTTGCCGAAGAAGGTCAACGTCAGGGTGCCGCCGGTGCCGTCCTCGACGACCACTTCGAGCAGCTTGCCGCGCCGTTGGCGCATCGGCCGTACGGTGGTCCGCCGCACCTGGCCCAGGACGGTGACCTGCTCCCCCACCTCCAGCGAACGGATGTCGGTGTGTTCGCCGCGCTGGTCGTAGCGGCGCGGGAAGTGGTAGAGCAGGTCCCCGACGGTGTGCAGGTCGAGGTGGTCGGCCATCGCCTTGGCGGTCTTCGCGCCCAGGTTGACCTTCAGCGGACTGTCCATCGTGCACGGCTGCGTCATCCGGCCCCCAACAACGGCTGCGTCATTCGATTCCTACCAGCAGCGGGTAGTGCGGCTGCCCGCCGACGAAGGTGTGCACCTCGACGAACGGCCAGCAGCGGGCGACGTGCGCCGCCACCGCCTCGCCCAGGCCGTCCGGTGCCTGCTCGCCGATGATGAGGGTGACCAGTTCACCGCCGCCGCTGAGCAGCTGGTCCAGCAGGTTGCGGCAGGTGCCGGCCAGGTCGGTGCCGATCAGCAGCACCTCCCCCTCGACCAGGGCGAGCACGTCACCGGGGCGGCAGCGGCCGGCGACGGTGAGCGCTTCCCGGGCGGCGTGGCAGACCTCGGCGTACCGGCAGGCCCCGGCCGCCTCGGCCATCGCGATCACGTCGTCGTCGAAGCGGCGTCGCGGGTCGCGGACGGCGAGGGCGGCGAGGGCCTGCACCGGTGATCGGGTCGGCACGACGGCGACGGTGACGCCGCCGGCCTCGGCCTCCCGGGCGGCGAGGCCGGCGACGGCCTGGGTGTCCGGGTCGTTGGGCAGCACCACCACTTCGGCGGCGCCGGTGCGGCGGATGGCGTCGAGCAGCTCGGCGGTGGACGGGGAGCCGCCGACCACGCCTGCGCCCTCGCCGGTGAACAGGGCGGCGAGGCCGGTGCCGGCGGCGACCACCACGGCGGCCCGGCCGGCGAGCGGCGGCGCCGGCTGGTCGGCGAACCGGGTGACCGAGATCTGGTACGGGCGACCGGCGGCGATGCCGGCCTCGACGGCGGCGCCGATGTCGTCGACGTGCACGTGCACGTTCCACACCGGACCGTCCCCGTCGTCTTCGCCCCCTGCGTCTTCGCCCCCGTCGTCTTCGCCCCCTGCGTCGGAGCCGACGACGACCAGCGAGTCGCCGATCTCGGCGAGTGCGGCCCGCATCCGGTCGACCGCCCCGGCCGGCGCTTCGAGCAGGAACTGCACCTCGTAGGCGTACCCCTCGGAGCCGGTCCCACTGCGGGGGTCGACGGCGGGCCCGACGTCACCGGGGTTACCAGGGACCCGGTCGGCGGGATCGCCGGTGTCGCCGGGGTCGGCCGGGTGATCGCCGGTGCTGTCGGTGACCGGGGTGCCGACCACGGCGGCCAGCGCGTCGAGCAGCAGGCACAGGCCGCGGCCGCCGGCGTCGACCACCCCGGCGCGGGCCAGCACCGGCAGCTGACCGGGCGTCGCGGCGAGGGCGTCGCGGGCGGCCGAGGCGGCGGCCCGTACCACGGTGGCGAGGTCGTCGGAGCCGGTCCGGTCGGCGGCCCGCGCGGCGGCGGCGACCACGGTCAGCACCGTCCCCTCGACCGGGCGGGCGACCGCCGCGTACGCCGCGTCGGTTGCGGCGGTCAACGCCGACGCGAGGGCCCGGCCGCGCACCACGGCGGTGTCGGTGAGCGCGTCGGCCAACGCGCGCAGGATCTGCGAGACGATCACCCCGGAGTTGCCCCGGGCACCGAGCAGCGCACCCCGGGCCATCAGCCGCAGCACCCGCCCGTGCGAGGTCTGCTCCCCCTCCGAGGAGTTGTCCAGGTCGAGGGCCAGGGCATGCTGCGCCGAGGTGAGGGTGAGGACCAGGTTGGTGCCGGTGTCACCGTCCGGCACCGGGTAGACGTTGAGCGCGTCGATCTCGCCCTGGTGGCGATGCAGCGCTGCCAGCGCACCCGAACACCACCGGCGCACGGCGGCGGCGTCAAGGGTGTCCAGCACGGCGATGAGCCTACTGGCGCGCGCCGACAGCCGCCGTGAAGACGACCCGGGTGCGGGCCGGGCGGTCGGCGCGCGGAGACGACCCGATCCGGCCGGGCGGCGGCATCGGGACGGTCGGGCCGGGGCGATTGGCCGCCCGGGTGGTCGATCGGGTAGCCTGGCCAGGTTGTCTGGGCGTGGTGTGTCCCGGCGACCGGCGACCTGATGAACGACAAATCCCCAGGAGTATCCCGTGGCTAGCGTGTGCGACGTCTGTGGCAAAGGGCCGGGCTTCGGTCACAACGTGCCGTGGTCGAAGAAGAAGACCAACCGCCGTTGGAACCCGAACATCCAGACCGTTCGCACCCCGGCCGGTGGCGGCAACACCCGCAAGGTGAATGCCTGCACCTCCTGCCTCAAGGCCGGCAAGGTGGTCCGGGGCGCCTGACCGCGCCGCCCACGACCTCGACGTTTCAGCGCAGCCGCCGGACCCGATCGGGTCCGGCGGCTGACTGTGTACGGTCACCAGTCGGGCGGTGAGCACCCGTCACGAGTCGGCGCTGAGCACCCGGCCGAAGGACAGGCAGCCCGGCGAGTCCCGGTAGTAGCCGAAGTTCGGGATCCGGGCGTACCCGCAGCTGCTGTAGAGCGCGATCGCCTCGGGCTGCTTGTCGCCGCACTCCAGGATGACCCGGCGGCGGCCCTGGCCGGCGGCAGAGCGTTCGACGGCGGCCAGCAGCGCGCGGGCCACCCCGCGACCGCGTGCGGCGTCGGCGACGTACATCCGCTTCAGCTCGGCGTCCTCGCCGGAGCTGCCATGGCTGCGCCAGCCGGCGCAGCCGGCCGGCGCCCCGTCCAGGTGGGCGATCAGGAAGGCACCGCCGGGCGGGTCGAAGTGGGCCGGGTCGACCGGGGTGTCGTCGCCGGTGCCGCCGTAGCGGGCACCCAGATCGGCCATGGCGGCGGCCACCAGGCGTTGCGCCACCGCGTCGGTGTAGCGGACCCGGCGGATCTCGACGCCGGTCTGAAGCAGATCAGTCACGCGGTAAAGCGTAGTGCGGTCACCGGCGGTGGCTCAGCGGTGACCGGCGCGGCCTCACTGGAAGTGTTCCCAGCCGGCGACGCCCTGGTAGGGCTGACCGTCGACGGTGACCCCGGCGCCCTTGACCACGTGGCCGACCCGCCGCCAGCCCTTCGGCAGCGGCAGATCCTCGGGGAACGTCGCGGCCAGGGCGTGGTCGTCACCACCGCCGAAGATCCACTGGTACGGGTCGACGCCGAGCGCGTTGGCGGTGTCGCGCATCTGCGGCGGCACCTCGAAGGCGGCCCGGCGCAGGTCGATACCGATCCGGCTGGCGGTGGCGACGTGGCCCAGGTCGGCGATCAGCCCGTCCGAGATGTCGATCATGGCGCTGGCGCCGACGTTCGCGGCGGCCGGGCCGGCGGCGTACGGCACCTCGGGGCGTCGGTACGCCTCCACGAGCAGCTTCGGTGACCGGAAGCCCCGGGACAGCACCGTGTAACCGGCGGCGGCGTAGCCGAGCCGGCCCGCGATGGCCAGCACGTCACCGGCGTGCGCGCCGCCGCGCAGCACCGGGATGGCGCCGTGCAGGTCGCCGAGGGCGGTCACCGCGATGGTCAGGGTCGGGCTGGCCGACATGTCGCCGCCGACCACGCTCGCGCCGACCTTGGCCGCCTCGTCGGACAGGCCGACCGCCAGGTCCTCGGCCCAGCCGGCGTCGGTCTCGGGCGGGGCGCAGAGCGCCACCAGCAACGCGGTCGGCACCGCCCCCATCGCCACGATGTCGGCGAGGTTCGCGGCGGCGGCGCGGTGGCCGACGTCGACGGCGCTGGACCAGTCCCGCCGGAAGTGCCGGCCCTCGACGAGCACGTCGGTGGAGGCGACCACCCGGCCGTCCGAGGCGGCCACCACGGCCGCGTCGTCGCCGGGGCCGAGCAGGGTGGCGGCCCCCGGGTGCAGCCGCGCGGTGACCCGGGAGATGAGCCCGAATTCACCGGCCTGTGCCACATTCACCGGTCCACCTCGATCATTGTCGTCTCCACTCGGGCACCGTCATGAATCCGGCCTGCTCCGTACGGTAGTTTCACGTTCGAGCCGCTCCCGGGCGGCGGATAGGAGTCGGGTCGTGGTCCAGGCATACATCCTCATCCAGACCGAAGTCGGAAAGGCACGCGACGTCGCCGACGCGATCGCGGACATCTCCGGCGTGGTCCGGGTGGACGCGGTGACCGGGCCGTACGACGTGGTCGTGCTCACCGAGGCGCACACCGTGGACGAACTCGGGACGATGATAGTCAGCCGGGTCCAGATGGTGCCGGGCATCACCCGGACCCTGACGTGTTCGGTGGTACGACTGTGACGACTGAGCAGGTGGACGTCTCTGCCGCCGAGTCGCCGGCCGGCGATCCGGCTCCGGACGGACGGTCTCCGGACAGGCCGGCGGCTCCGGGTGGGCCGGACCGGACGACCCGGCAGGCGGCGATCTGGGCGACCGTGGTGGCGTTGCCGTTGACGGTGATCGTGGCGCTCGCCGCGTTCAGCCGGCTCGCCCCGGCCGGGTCCGACGACGACCCCGGGGCCGCCGCGGACCCGTCGGCGGCGACGTCCGCCGGTGGCGCGCCGGTGCCGACCACGCCGGTGCAGATCGCCGCCCCGACGCTGGACGAACGCGCCGAGATCGTCTGCCGGGCGCTGGTCTCCCAACTACCGGGTACGCTGCGCGACCTGCCGCAGCGGCGGGTCACCGACGGTGCCGAGCAGAACGCCGCGTACGGCGAACCGCCGATCACCGTCGCCTGCGGGGTGCCGGCGGCGCAGTTCCCACCGACCGACCTGGTGTACGCGCTGGACGGGGTCTGCTGGCACGCCGCCGAGCAGGCCGACGCCACCGTCTGGACCACCGTCGACCGGGAGATCCCGGTGCGGGTGAGCGTGCCCGGCTCCTACGACGAGCCGGGCCAGTGGGTGACCGCGTTCGCCGACCCGCTGATCGAGACGGTGCCCAGCGACGCGGACGCCGCCCCGCGCGGCTGCCGCGCCTGATTCGGGTCCGGTCCGGATCCGGTCTGGTCCGGTCTGGTCCGGTCTGGGGTCCCGGCGGTCGGTCAGCGCAGCCCGGTGCCCCGGCTCAGCGCGGTACGGATCAGCCGGTCCACCAGCTTCGGGTACTCCAGGCCGGCGGCCGCCCACATCCGAGGGAACATCGACGTCGGGGTGAACCCCGGCATGGTGTTGATCTCGTTGAGGTAGATCTGGTCGTCGTCGGTGACGAAGAAGTCGACCCGGGCCAGCCCGGCGCAGTCCAGCGCGGTGAACGTGCGGCAGGCGTAGTCCTGCACCTGCCGGGTGACCTGCTCCGACAACCCGGCCGGGATGTCGTACTCGCAGGAGCTGTCGAGATACTTGGCATCGAAGTCGTAGAACTCGTGGTCGGTGACCACCCGTACCTCGGCCAGCAGGGACGCCTCGGGGCCGCCGCCGGCCTCGCCCTCGATCACCCCGCACTCGACCTCACGGCCGACGATCGCCGCCTCGACCAGCACCTTCGGGTCGATCTCCCGGGCGGTGGCGACGGCGGCGTCCAGGTCGGCCCAGTCGGAGACCTTGGTGATGCCGTACGACGAACCGGCCCGCGACGGCTTGACGAACACCGGCAGGCCGAGGCGCTCCTTGTCGGCGTCGCTGAGGCTCACCCCGGGGCGCAGCACCGCGTACGGGCCGGTCGGGATGCCCTCGACGGTGGCCAGCTTCTTGGTGAACTCCTTGTCCATCGCGGCGGCCGAGGCGAACACCCCGGCCCCGACGTACGGGATGCCGGCCATCTCCAGCAGCCCCTGGATGGTGCCGTCCTCGCCGTACGCGCCGTGCAGCGCCGGGAAGACGACGTCGACGCCGGCCAGGGCAGCGGCCGGACCGTCGGCCGGGTCCAGCACCATGATCCCGTTGCCGGTCGGGTCGGCGGGCAGCACCACGGCCGAGCCGGACCGGTCGGTGATCTCCGGCAGTTGCCGGTCGGTGATGGCCAGCTGGCTGCCGTCGCCGGTGGTGAGCACCCACCGCCCGGCGCGGGTGATGCCGACCGGGACGATCTCGTACTCGTCGGTGTCCAGGGCGGCCAGGATGCTGCCGGCGCTGACGCAGGAGATCGCGTGCTCGGTGCTGCGGCCGCCGAAGACGATGGCGACGCGGGTCTTGGCTGGGCTGGTCACAGGGGTGCCTTTCGTTCGCGGCCTGCACGCGCCCGCCGGGCGAGGTCGGGGGAGCCCGGCGGTACGCGGTTCACGTCTTCGCGCTCACGCGGCTGACCCTACTCTGCGTACCCGCCCACCGTGCCCTGACCGGCCCGGGATCCTCCTGATGATGCAAGGAGTAACCGCCGAGTAGCTGAGGACCCGGGACCCGCGTTCGTCGGGCGGCGGGCTACCGGCGCCATGCGCAGGCGAGCCCGCCCGCCTTCACACCGTCGACGAAGGTCGACCACGTGCCCGGGTCGAACCGCAGCACCGGACCGGACATGTCCTTGCTGTCCCGTAGCGCCACACTGCCGTCCCTCAGCCTCGATCCACCGACGCGGTTGCCGCTGAATGTTGGTCGATCATTTCTGTATTGGGTGGTGCGGCGGGCGTGAGGGAGTCGCCGATCACGTGATCGGCTTGCTCCGAGGGTGAGTGTTCGGGGTGGAACGGGATTGTGGCCTGTGGTCGGGCCGCCTGGTTTCGGCTGGTGGGGTGTGGTCAGCCGGGTGCCGGCTGGACGGCGGTGAACAGGTTGTCGAACGCCGCCTGCCAGGGCCAGTACTCGGGCAGGTGTAGGTGGATGGTGCGGGCCCGGTGGGCGAGGCGGGCTGCGACGGTGATGATCCGGGTCCGGATGGTGGCGGGTCTGGCGGTCGACCAGGTGCCCGCGGCGAGGTGTCCGGCGGCGCGGGTGAGGTTGTGCGTGATCGCGGCGCAGGTCAGCCAGGCGTCGTTGGCGCTGAAGTGTCCGGAGGGCAGGTGGGCGAGGGGGCCGGCGATCAGGTCGGCGTTGACCTGCTCGATGATCGCGTGTTGCCGGTGCTGGGCTTCGGCCTGTACGAGGGTGTACGGGCTGTCGGTGAACACGGCGTGGTACCGGTAGGTCGGTAGGAGTTCGTCCTGGCCGGGGATCTGTTGCGGGTCGTCGCGGCGGACGCGGCGCACGATCAGCCGGGCGGTCGCCTCGTGTCGGGTGCCGGCGAACGCGGTGTACGTGGTTTCGGCGATCTGCGCGTCGGAGATCCACCGGCCGGCGTCTTCGTCCCGGACGGCCTGCGGATAGGTGATGTCGACCCACTGGTCGGCGGCGATGCCGTCGCACGCGGCGCGGATCTTCGGGTCGATGCGGCAGGTGACCGAGAACCGCACGCCACGACGCCGGCAGCCGCTGATCACCGTCTTGGCGTAGAACGCCGAGTCCGCTCGCACCATGATCTCCCCCGAAGCGCCGCATGCCCGGGCGGTCGTGATGGCCTCGGCGATCATGGTGGCGGCGCCCCGGGACGAGCCGGCGTTACCCGACCGCAGCCTCGTGGCGGCGATCACCGGCGCGGACAGCGGGGTGGACAGCGTCGCGACCAGGGGGTTGTAGCCGCGCAGGTAGACGTTGTAGCCGCCGACCTTGGCGTGGCCGAACCCGATGCCCTGCTTCTGCTTGCCGTACACCCGCCGCAGCATGGAGTCGATGTCCACGAAGCACAGGGTGTCGGCGCCGGTCAGGATCGGTGCCCGGCCGGTCAGACCGATCAGGGTGTCGCGGGCGGCGGCCTGTAACTGCCGTACGTGCCCGTGGGTGAACGTACGCAGGAACGACCCGAGCGTCGACGGCGCGTACACGCTGCCGAACAGCGACCGCATGCCACCGTGCCGGGCGATGTCGAGGTCGTCGATGCTGTCCGCGCCCGCGAGCATCCCCGCCACGACCGTGGCGACCTTCCCGGCGGGGTTCGCGCCCTTGTCCGTCGGCAGCCGCACCCGGTCGGTGACCGCGTCATGCAGACCGGCCTGCTCGGCCAGGCGCATCACCGGAACGAGACCGGCACACGACACCAGATTCGGATCGTCGAACGTCGCGCGCACCACCGGCGCGTCCTGGCGTATTCTCACCTGCGAGGTGCCCTCTCGAACCGAGCGATAGAAGCGTCAGAACTCCTATCCTTCCAGTTCAGAGGGCACTTTCTATAGCCGGGGTCCTGCCGGTCCGACCTTCATCGGTGGATCGAGGCTACAGTGGGCAAGCCCTTCGGATCGCGGTCTGCCCCTTCGGCTTACGGGCGGTATCCGCCGGGGAGGATGGCAGGCTGGTGCTCTGGAAGCTGACGGGAGGCTCTGCGCAGGAGTTTTCTCGAAATCCGCACTCCGTCAAGCAGCTCGCCTTTTCTCGCGATGGCAAAGCCGTTTTCACCGGAGATCAGGCAGGTCGGCTCGTGCGTTGGTCCCTGCCCGACGGCCAGCGGCCAAGCGCAGTCAAGGAGCAGACGCTAGGGCATCACCTGGGTGGCGCGAGCATCCAGGCCGTCCTGCCGTTGGCCGGCGGAAGATGGGTCGTGACGGGCGGCGACGATGGAGCGGTGTGCTGTTGGGAGGCCCAGGCGCGGACTCAGGCGTCCGAACCTTCCGCGAAGCTGGTCCCAGCGAGTATCCCTCTGCGGATCGTCGAATGGGAGGGCGGTCTGCTGGTCGCCGACCGAAACGGGGGCGCTAGCCTGCTCGATCTGGTGACTCCGGTGCCCGTCGATGCGGCCGAGGCTGAGTCCGCCGCCGTAGCTGAGCGTACGCCGCACCTCGAGCTTCGGGCAGCGACGCCACGCACATTACCGGCGCCGGAGTCGCTCACCGGCCGCGTCGTACTTGTCGACCAGGCATGGCTGCGTGGCCAGCCCCGCGCTGATCTCGGCCGTCTGTTGGCGGAGATCGGGGGTTCGACCGCCGTCGGTATCCTGTGCTGCCCTGACGTGCCAGGACTCGCAACGTTCCGACACGCCTTGGCCAGTATCGGGTACGCGATCCTCGACGTGCCAGTAACGGCGGCGGCTCGCCGGCGCCCGGTCGTCGACTTCTTACGACGGCTGGGCCCCAGGACGTCGCCTGTCCTGATCACAGGTGACCAAGTCTTGATCGATGATCTTCACGAGGCGGGTTTGGCCGTTGAGATCGTCGATGACATCGGTCCCTTCGCCTTCGGTGATCGTTGATGCTGGTCAACGCAACGGCTGTCAGTGGTGACGCTGCCGTACCTCCTCATCGGAGTTTGGGAGTGGTTCCCACAAGTGCGCCGGCCGGTACAAGATCTTGCGGCGGTCATACGACTACGACGGTGCGCCGAACACGGACGGTATGCCGGACAGTGGCTTGAACTTCGCCGTTTACCAGGCGGACATCGCTGCCCGGGTCCTGCCGGTCCGGCATCAGCCAATACCATCGCTGTTTCAGTTGGGCGGTGTGGGTGGTGTCAAGGGGCTGGTCATGATCGTGATGTCGATCGTGGTCCGGTAGCTGACGCGGTCCATATCGGGTCCGCAGGCGTTGTACTTGGAGATGGCCCGTTTAACGATCAGGGCCTTACATATCTCTTGACACCAACCCGCACCGCCTAACCGAACCGCGATGCATCTACCAGTAGGCCGCCGAGTCCGAGCCAATAACTGCCATGGCGACTCAGTTGGTGGCATCCAGGGCGGCGACGACGTCGCGTACCAGGTCCACAGTGTCCTCTATGCCGCAGGAGAGTCGGACGAAGCCCGGTGAGGTGTCGTCGCCCCACTGGGCCCGCCGGTCGGCGGCCGTGTGCAGACCACCGAACGACGTGGCCGCCGACACCAGTTTCGACGCGGTCAGGAACCGGCCGACCCGCTCGGCGTCGCCCAGGTCGAACGACACGATCCCCGGGATACGGCGCATCTGGGCCGTAGCGACCGCGTACGACGGATCGGTCGGCAGGCCGGGCCAGCGTACGCCGGTGACGTCACGGCGCCCGACCAGCGCGGCGGCGACCGCTTCCGCGTTGGCTGACTGGCGGGCCAGCCGCAGGTCCAGTGTGGCCAGGGACCGGTGGGCGAGCCAGCAGTCGAACGGGCCCGGCACCGACCCGGTAAGTTTGCGCCACCGCTTCGCATCGGCCAGCGCCGCCGCCGAACGGGTGGCCAGGTAGCCGAGCAGCAGATCCGAGTGACCGGTCAGCGCCTTGGTGCCGGAGGCGACCACGATGTCCGCACCCAGGTCCAGCGGACGCTGCCCGAGCGGGGTGGCGGCGGTGTTGTCGACCGCGACCAGCGCGCCGGCTTGGTGCGCCGCCGCCGCGAGCGCGGCGACGTCGCAGACGTCCAGGCCCGGGTTGGCCGGGGTCTCCAGCAGCACCAGTCGCACCCCGGCGAAATCCGGGTACGGCCCGGCGGTCGGCACCAGCCGCACGGTCACACCGATCGGCTCCAGCACCGTGGCGGCCAGCGCCCGCACCGTGAAGTAGCCGTCGGCGGGCAGCAGCACCGTGTCGCCGGGGCGCAGCGTGGTCAGCAGCAGCGCGGTGATCGCCGCCTGGCCGCTGGCGAAGACGAGCGTGTCGCCGCCTTCCAGGTCACCGATGGCCGATTCGAGCGCCCGCCAGGTCGGGTTGTCCTCCCGAGCGTAGCCGTCGCGGTCCGGCGACGGCCCGGAAACCGGGTCCAGGTGGTACGGGGCGGCGAACACCGGGCCGGGCAGGAACGGCTGGCCGGGGGTCGGCTCGGGCAGCCCGGCGGCGACGCACCGGGTGCCGTCGCCGTACCCCGGGTCGCGGGAAGTAGCGGTCATGGCCTTCATCCTGGCCAAGGTCGCCGGCCGGTGGCAGAGCCTATTCCGGTTTCGTGGCCCGCGTCATCAGCAGCGTCAACGCGGTACGCGGGTCCAGGCCCTCGTGGCAGATCCGCTCGACCTGCTCGGTGATCGGCATCTCCACCCCGTGCGCGCGGGCCAGGTCCCGGATCGACAGGCAGCTTTTCACCCCTTCGGCGGTCTGCCGGGTGGCGGCCTGCGCCTGTTCCAGGGTCTCCCCCCGGCCCAGGTGCTCGCCGAACGTCCGGTTGCGCGACAGCGGCGACGAGCAGGTGGCGACCAGGTCACCGAGGCCGGCCAGCCCGGAGAAGGTCAGCGGGTCGGCGCCGAGCGCCACCCCCAGCCGGGCCGTCTCGGCCAGCCCCCGGGTGATCAGGGTGGCCTTGGTGTTGTCACCGAGGCGCATCGCGGTGGCGATGCCGTACGCCAGGGCGATCACGTTCTTCACGGCCCCGCCCAGCTCGCAGCCGATCACGTCGTCGTTGGTGTACGGCCGCAGGTAGCCGGTGAGCATCGCCCGCTGCACGGCGGCGGTGCGCGCGGTGTCGGTGCCGGCGACGACGCTGGCGGCCGGCTGCTCGGCGGCGATCTCGGCGGCCAGGTTGGGGCCGGAGACCACCACGACCCGGTCCGGGCCGACCCCGGTGGTCTCGACGATCACCTCGCTCATCCGCTTGGTGGTGCCGAGTTCGATCCCTTTCATCAGGCTGACCAGGGTCGCGTCGGGGCCGATGTGCGCGACCCAGTCGCCCAGGTTGCCGCGCAGCGTCTGCGACGGTACGGCGAGCACGACCAGCCCCGCGCCCTTGATCGCCTCGGCGGCGTCGCTGGTGGCGGTGACCCGGTCGGGCAGCCGCACCGCGGGCAGGTAGTCGGGGTTGGTGCCGTACTCGCGGATCGCGGCGGCGACCTGCTCGCGCCGGGCCCAGAGGACCACGTCGGCCCCGGCGTCGGCGAGCACCTTGGCGTACGCGGTCCCCCACGAGCCGGCGCCCAGGACGACGGCCCGGCCGGTCCCGGTCACTGTCCCGGCTCCGGGGCGCCGGTGGTCCGGTTGTTGCGGCGGGCACTCGGGGTGTACAGCGGCGGGGCCTCGCCGCCCCGAATCTCGGCGACCATGTCCCGCAGTCGCAGCATGATGGTCTCGGTGATCTCCTCCAGCACCGCCCGGGTCGGCTCGACCTCGGCCCATCTGCTCAGGTCGAGAGGTTCACCGGCGACGACGGTCACCTTCCGGCCGGGCAGCAGGTTCAGTTTCCCGGTCCGCGGGTCGTACATCTGCTGCGGACCCCACATCGCCACCGGCACGACCGGGGCACCGGTGGTCAACGCCAGGCGGGCCGCGCCGGTCTTGCCGCGCATCGGCCACAGGTCCGGCTCGCGGGTGGTGGTCCCCTCCGGGTAGATCACCACCGCGCCGCCTTCGTCGACGCCGACGATCGCCGCCTCCAGCGACTTGATCGCGTCGACGCTGCCCCGGTGCACCGGGATCTGCTTCACCTTGAGCAGCCAGCGCCCGATGACCGGGATGGTGAACAGGCTGGCCTTGCCGAGGAACCGGGGCCAGCGGCCCGTCTCGTAGAGGAAGTGACCGATGACCATCGGGTCGGCGTGCGACATGTGGTTGGCGACGACGATCACCCCACCGGTGCCGGGAATGTGCTGCATCCCGGACCAGTTCCGCTTCGTCCATACGAGCAGGGTCGGTTTGACCACCATCACGATGAAGCGTCGCCAGAAGCCCAGTTTCCGCCGCGCCACCCGATCCTCCTCGTCACCGCACCCTGGCCACCACCCTGGCCACCACCGGGTCACCGCACCCGACCGCCGTCTTGCCGACCGACGCAGCGAATCATGCCCTGTCCGACCCGGCCAGAGCCAATGCGAGCCCAGCCGGCAGGATGGAGCGGTGCGGAACGCGACCTGGTCGGTGGTGCTGCCGGTCAAGCGGCTCGCGGTGGCGAAGAGCCGGCTGCGGGGCGCGCTCGACGGCGTACCGCATGAGGAGCTGGCGCTGGCCCTGGCCCGCGACACCGTCGCCGCCGCGCTGGCCTGCCCGCTGGTCGCCGAGGTGGTGGTGGTCACCTCGGATCCGGCGGCCACCGCCGCGTTGGGCGCGCTCGGGGCCCGTACCGTCGCCGACCCGGAGCTCGCCGCCCCAGACCTAGCCGCCCCAGACCTCGGGGCACCGGAGGTGAGCGGGCTGAACGCGGCGGTGGCGCACGGGGCCGCGACTGTCGGCGGCAGCCGGCCGGTCGCCGCGTTGACCGCGGACCTGCCGGCGTTGCGGCCGGCGGAGCTGGCCGCCGCCCTCGACACCGACACCGCCAGCGCCGTCGACACCGCAGGCACCAGGGCCCGCCGCTGGTTCGTGCCGGACGCCGCCGGCACCGGCACGGTGCTGCTGGCGGCCGCCGTCGGCACCGCGCTGCGGCCGGGTTTCGGCGCCGGATCGGCGGTACGGCATCAACGGTCGGGTGCCGTCCGGCGCGGCGGGGACTGGCCGACGCTGCGCCGCGACGTGGACACCGCCGCCGATCTCGCCGACGCGGCCCGGCTCGGCCTGGGTCGGCACACCGCCGCGCTGTACGCCAGCGGGTACCGTGCTGACATGCGGCAGAGGTCGGTGAGCTGAGATGCAGGGCACGGTGGCGACCTTCGATCCGGCGACCCGCAGCGGCACGGTGCTGCTCGACGACGGGGCGGAGCTGGCGTTCCCGGCGGCCGCGTTCGACGCTTCCGGGTTGCGGCTGCTGCGGCTGGGTCAGCGGGTACGCATCGAGCGTGACGAGTCCGGGCACGTCAACCGCGTTACGTTGCCCACATTCGGCTAGCTGGAGCCGGGCGAATTCATGCCAAGTTCACCGTGATCAGGTCATGATTACCGGGTGACGCCCGCCCCCTCCAGGCGCGCCGCCGCCCGTCCGCGCCGCGCAGCCGACCAGCCCACCGCTGACCAGCCCGCCGGCACCGGCCAGTCTGCCGCCGACCAGCCCGCAGCCGACGGCGGCGCGACCGCGACGCCACGGCCGGCCCGCCGTCAGTCGTCGAACGGCACCGCCCGCCAGGCATCGGCCGGCACGGCCCGCAAGTCGACGCCCGGCACCGCCCGGAGATCCACGGCCGGCAGCGCCCGCAAGTCAGCCGGCGGCACCGCCCGCCGACGCACCAGGGCGGCACCGGAGGCGGCGCCCCAACCGGCACCGGAGACCGCTGGACCGGAGGCGGTGGCCGCGCCGGAGACCACCGAGCCGGCGCCGCAGGCGGTGGCCGAGTCCGCGACCGACGCACCGGCCGCGCCGCTGCCGCTGCAGGCCCCCGACCCGGCCAACCCGGTGTCGGACACCGCCGAGCCGGACGAGCCGGCCACCCTGGCCCGCCAGCCGCTGCCCGACGACCGGTTCCTCAACCGGGAGCTGTCCTGGCTCGACTTCAACGCCCGGGTGATCGAGCTGGCCGAGGACCCGCAGACGCCGCTGCTGGAACGGGCCAAGTTCCTGGCCATCTTCGCCAGCAACCTCGACGAGTTCTTCATGGTCCGCATCGCCGGGCTGAAGCGCCGGCTGCAGGCCGGGCTGCCGGTCCGCGGCGGTGACCGGCTGCCGCTGCGTACCCAGTTGGAGCTGATCGCCGCGAAGACCGCCGGCCTGGTCGCCCGGCACGCCCGGTGCTTCACCGAGGAGGTCCGGCCCCGGCTGGCCGCCGAGGGCATCCACCTGATCCGGTGGAGCGATCTGAGCACCGGTGAGCGGGAAGGGCTGCGCACCTACTTCCGGGAGCACATCTTCCCGGTGCTGACCCCGCTGGCCGTCGACCCGGCGCACCCGTTCCCGTACATCTCCAGCCGGTCGTTGAACCTGGCCGTCGCGGTCCGTGACCCGGACGGCGGTCCGGAGCTGTTCGCCCGGATCAAGGTGCCGAACAACGTGCCCCGGTTCGTGGTGGTCAGCCAGGAAGGGCTGGGTGCCCGGTTCCTGCCGGTCGAGGATCTGATCGCCGCCCAGCTCGGCCAGCTGTTCTCCGGGATGCAGGTGGTGGAGTGCCACCTGTTCCGGGTGACCCGCAACGCCGACTTCGAAGTCGACGAGGACCGCGACGAGGATCTGCTGCAGTCGCTGGAGCGGGAGCTCGCCCAGCGACGGTTCGGCCCGCCGGTGCGGCTGGAGGTGGCCGCCTCCATCTCCGACCACATGCTCGACCTGCTGGTCCGCGAGCTGGACATGGACAGCCACGACGTGCTGCGGGTGCCGGGGCTACTGGACCTGTCCGCGTTGTGGCAGGTGTACGAGAGCTCCGACCGGCCGGACCTCAAGGACCGCCCGTTCGTGCCGGCCACCCACCCGCGGCTGGTCGAGGGCGAGGTGCCGCGCAGCGTCTTCGCCACCCTGCGCGACGGCGACATCCTGGTGCACCACCCGTACCACTCGTTCTCCACCAGCGTGCAGCGGTTCATCGAGCAGGCGGCGGCCGACCCGCTCGTCCTGGCGATCAAGCAGACGCTGTACCGCACCAGCGGTGACTCGCCGATCGTCGACGCGCTGATCGAGGCGGCCGCCGCCGGCAAGCAGGTGGTGGTGCTGGTCGAGGTGAAGGCCCGGTTCGACGAGCAGGCCAACATTGGCTGGGCGCGGATGCTGGAACGGGCCGGCTGTCACGTCGTGTACGGCCTGGTCGGGCTGAAGACCCACTGCAAGACCGCCCTGGTGGTACGCCAGGAAGGCAACCAGATCCGCCGCTACTGCCACATCGGCACCGGCAACTACCACCCGAAGACGGCCAGGCTGTACGAGGACTTCGGCATGCTGACCGCCGACCCGGAGGTCGGCGCGGACCTGACCGACCTGTTCAACGTGCTGACCGGCTACAGCCGGCAGACCGCGTACCGGCGGCTGCTGGTCGCCCCGCACGGGGTGCGCAGCGGGCTGATCGAGCGGATCGGGCGGGAGGTCGCCCATGTCCGCGAGGGCCGGGGCGGGCTGGTCCAGATCAAGGTGAACTCGCTGGTCGACGAGGAGCTGGTGGACGCGCTGTACCGGGCGTCGCAGGCCGGCGTACAGGTGGATCTGCTGATCCGGGGGATGTGCACGCTGCGGCCCGGGGTGCCGGGGCTGTCGGACAACATCCGGGTCCGGTCGATCCTCGGCCGGTTCCTGGAGCATTCCCGGGTGTTCCGGTTCGGCAACGACGGCGACGTCGAGTTCTGGATCGGCTCCTCCGACCTGATGCACCGCAACCTGGACCGCCGGGTGGAGGCGCTGGTGCAGGTGACCGACCCGGTGGCCCGCGCCGAGCTGGACCAGCTGATGAGCGACGCGTTCAGCCCGGAGTGCGAGTCGTTCGAGCTGCACCCCGACGGCACCTGGAGCCGGCACCGGTCGACCGACGAGCGGCCGCTGGTGCATCTGCAGGAGCGGCTGCTCCGGCGGTTCATCGGCACCGGCAAATAGCTCCTGCTGTCACCGGCCGTCGGCGGGCCGGCGGTGCCCTGTCGGCAGCGGCGACCCCGGGCCGGCGGCGCTAGGCTGGCCCGATGGTGGAGGAGGAACGCAAGTACGAGGTCGAGCCGGGTTTCACCGTGCCGGACCTGTCCGGCTGTCTGCCGGACGGTGGCCGGCTGGTGCAGCAGCCGGCGGTGAAGCTGACCGCCACCTACTACGACACCCCGGATCTGCGGCTGGCCCGCGCCGGGGTGTCGCTGCGCCACCGGGTGGGCGACTCGAAGCCGTGGACGGTGAAGCTGCCCGCCGACGCCCCGGGCGTACGGCATGAGATCAGCCGGTCCGGTAAGCGCGGCAAACCGCCGACGGAGCTGGTGTGGCTGGTCACCGCGTACTCGCGGGGGGTGGAGCTGACGCCGGCCGCGACGGTGCGCACGGTACGCACGGTGCTGGAGTTGCGCGACGCCGACGAAGCGCTGCTGGTGGAGCTGGCCGACGACGCGGTGTCGGTGTTGGACGGCAAGACGGTCCGGTCGCGGTTCCGCGAGGTGGAGGTCGAGCTGAAGGCCGCCAAGCGGTCGCTGCTGGACCGGGTCGAGGCCGACCTGGTCGCGGCGGGGGCGACCGCCGGCGGGTTCACCCCGAAGCACGTACGGGCGTTGGGTGCGGCCGCCGCCGGTCCGGCGGAGCTGCCGGCGGTCGAGGACCTGCCGGCCAAGCCGACCGCCGCCGACGTGGTCACCCGGGCGGTCCGCGACGGCGTCGCCCGGATCCTGGCGCACGACCCGCTGGTACGGCTGCACGCCCCGGTCGGCGACGACGACACCGCCGTGCACCAGATGCGGGTGGGCTGTCGACGGCTGCGCAGCGACCTGCGGACCTTCCGGGCGTTGGTGGACCGCGAGTGGGCGGGTGCGCTGCGCGACGAACTGAAGTGGGTCGCCGGGGTGCTCGGCGGTGCCCGCGACGCCGAGGTGCTGCGGGACCGGTTGCGGCGTACCGCCGGGGCGGACCCGTTGGCGCCGCTGCCGTCGGCGGCGGTCGAGCTGATCGACGCGACGCTCGCCGACCGGCAGGCCGCGGCACTGGCCGAGGTGGACGCGGCGCTGCGCTCGGACCGGTACGTTGCCCTGGTGGAGATGCTGGTGCAGGCGGCCCGGGAGCCGCGACTGACCGGGGCTGCGTCCGGCCCGGCGACCGAGGTGCTGCCCCGGCTGGTGGCCAAGCCGTGGCGTCGGCTGGCGTACGGCGGCAGCGGCGTGGACGGTGCCGCCGATCTGACCCTGGACGCCTCCGACGAACGCTGGCACGCGGTGCGGATCAACGGCAAGAAGGCCCGGTACGCGGTGGACGCGGTGGCGCCGGTGATCGGCGGTGGGGCGGCGAAGCTGGCCAAGGCGTTGTCGAAGGTGCAGAACCTGCTCGGCGAGCACCAGGACGCGGCGGTGGCCGCCGAGACCTGGCAGGGGGTGCTGGCCGAGCATCCGGACGACCACGAGTTGGCGATGACCGTCGGCCGGTTGGTCGAGCGGGAGCGGGCCGCGATCCGCGCGGCGCGGGCCGAGTTCGCCGCCGCCTGGGAGCGGGCGTCGGCGGGGCAGCGGACGAAGTGGCTGCCGTGACCGAGGTCCGGGCCGCCGGCGGGGTGGTGTGGCGCACCGACGACACCGGGGCGGTGCAGGTGTGTCTGGTGCACCGGCCCCGGCACGACGACTGGTCGCTGCCGAAGGGCAAACTGGAGCCGGCGGAGCATCCGTTGGCGGCGGCGGTCCGGGAGGTCGGTGAGGAGACCGGGATTCGGGCGGTGCCGCAGGTGCGGCTGCCGTCGATCCGTTACACCATGCCGGACGGCAACCTGAAGGTGGTCGACTACTGGTCGATGCGGGCGGTGGAGGCGTCGGCCGGGCCGGTGCCGGTCGACGCCGCCGACGAGGTTGACGAGTTGTGCTGGCTGCCGTTGGCGCAGGCGCGGCAGCGGTTGACGTACCGGCACGACGTCGGGGTGCTGCACGGGTTCGCGCAGCTGCCGCCGGTGACCGCGACGCTCACCCTGGTGCGGCACGCGCACGCCGGCAGCCGGGACACCTGGCCGGGTCCGGACAGCGCCCGCCCGTTGGACACCGCCGGGCTGCGGCAGGCGCGGGCGTTGGCGGCGATGCTGGTGCTGACCGGGCCGCGTCGGGTGCTGTCGGCGTCGCCCCGGCGGTGTGTGCAGACGGTCGTCCCGCTGGCGCAGGCGCTGGATCTGCCGGTCGAAGTGGAGTCGGTGTTCGACGAGCCGGCCGCCGGCCAGCAGCCGGACGAGAACGCGTTGGCGGCGGCGGGCCGGCTGACCGAGCTGGCGGCGGCCGGTACGCCGGCCGCGGTGTGCAGTCAGGGCAAGGTGATCCCGGCCGCGTTGACGGTGCTGACCCGGCGGGCGGCGGCGGATCACCGTACCGCGAAGGGCGGCGGCTGGTTGTTGTCGTTCGCCGGGGAGCGGCTGGTCGGCGCGGACCGGCTCTAGCGGCTCTGTCGCATGTACGAAGGCGCCCACCGCCGGTACGCGGTGGGCGCCTTCGCGCTGGTGGTGTCCGGCCGGTGTGGCCGGACGGCTCAGCGGGTGGTTTTACGGGCGGTGGACTTGCGCGCCGGCGACTTCTTCGCCGCCGTCGACTTGGCCGCGGTGGACCGGGTCGCGGTGGTCTTCTTGGCCGTGGACTTCTTGGCCGGCGCGGCCGCAGCGGACCGGGTGGTCCTGGCGGCGGCGGTCTTCTTCGCCGTACCGCCGGCCGCCCGCTTCGCCGGCGCCTTGGTGGCGGTCGCCTTGGCGGCCGTACCGGTGGACTTCGCCGCGCCACGGGCGGTGCTCTTGGCCGCCGTGGACTTGGCCGCCGTGGACTTGGCCGCGGTGGCCTTCGTCGCCGTGGACCTCGCCGCGGTCGACTTGGCCGCGGTGGCCTTCGGCGCCTTGCCGCTGGCCACCATGTCCTTGAAGCCCGCGCCGGGCCGGAAGACCGGCACCGAGGTCTTCTTGACCTTCACCGACTCGCCGGTACGCGGGTTGCGCGCTGTTCGAGCCGCGCGGACGCGCTTCTCGAACACCCCGAAACCGGTGATACCCACCCGGTCGCCCTTGGTGACTGCCGACTGAACCTCGGCCAAGACGGCGTCGAGCGCCGTCGTCGCCGTCTTGCGGTCTCCCAGGCGAGCAGCGAGCGCATCGATGAGCTCTGCCTTGTTCACGAGTTCCCTCCCGTATGTGCAACTGGACTCAACGAGCCATTCTGCGCGCACGGTATGCCCTGTACCGGCAGGACACAAACATCTGCCGGAAAAAAGTCCTTGTGTCGTAACGGATTCGCCCCCAACCGGTGGCCCGGGCCGACCGGTTGGTATAGCCGGACGGTTGGTGGGCCACCGGATGGGGGCGGAATCGGCGTCGGGAACCCGTTGAGAAGGGGCCGGCTCGACGGTTGTGCGCTATGCCACGACGGGCTTGAACGACAACCGCCCACGCTCATACTCGGTGATGACCGACTCGTGACGCAGGGTCAGTCCAATGTCATCCAATCCCTCCATCAGCCGCCACCGGCTGAAGTCGTCGATCGGGAACGACCAGCCGGAGGCACCTGCCCTGACCTCCCGGGCGGCCAGGTCGACGGTCACCCCTGCGGCCGGGTCGGCCTCGACCAGCGACCACAATTCCTCAATGGCGGGCATTTCCAACTCGACCGGCAGCAGACCTTCCTTGAGCGCGTTGCCGCGGAAGATGTCGCCGAAGCGGGGGGACAGCACGGCTCGGAAGCCCCAGTCCCGCAGCGCCCACACCGCGTGTTCACGCGATGACCCGGTGCCGAACTCTGGGCCAGCGACGAGAATAGATGCTCCGGAATACGAAGGATTGTTCAGAACGAATCCCGGATCCTCGCGCCAGGCATTGAACAGACCGTCGGCGAAGCCGGTCCGGGTGACCCGCTTGAGGTACACCGCCGGGATGATCTGATCGGTATCTACATTAGATCGGCGCAGCGGGACGGCGGTCCCGGTGTGCACGGTGAACTTGTCCATGTTCGTGGTCCCGTCTCGTGGTGCGTGTCCGGCGGCGGTCAGTTGAGGTCCGCCGGCGCGGCCAGCCGGCCCACCACGGCGGTGGCGGCGGCCACCGGCGGCGACACCAGATGGGTACGCCCGCCCCGGCCCTGCCGGCCCTCGAAGTTGCGGTTGGAGGTGGAGGCGGAGCGCTCCCCCGGCCTGAGCGTGTCCGGGTTCATGCCCAGGCACATCGAGCAGCCGGCGAACCGCCACTCGGCACCGGCGTCGGCGAAGACCTTGTCCAGCCCTTCGTTCTCGGCCGCCTCCCGTACCTTGGCCGACCCGGGCACCACGAGCATCCGTACCCCGTCGGCGACCTTGCGCCCGCGCAGCACGTCGGCGGCGGCCCGCAGGTCCTCCAGCCGGCCGTTGGTGCAGGAGCCGACGAAGACCACGTCGACCGGCACGTCGCGCAGCGCGGTGCCGGGCCGCAGGTCCATGTACTCCAGCGCCCGGCGGGCGGCGATCCGCTCCGCGTCGGTGTCGAACTGCTCCGGGTCGGGCACGACGGCGCTCAGCGCGGTGCCCTGCCCGGGGTTGGTGCCCCAGGTCACGAACGGCGTGATCTCGCCGGCGTCCAGGATCACCTCGGCGTCGAACGTCGCCCCCTCGTCGGTGGCCAGACTGGACCAGTACGCCACGGCGGCGTCCCAGTCGGCACCCTGCGGCGCGTTCGGCCGACCCTTGAGGTAGGCGAAGGTGGTCTCGTCCGGCGCCACCATGCCCGCCTTGGCACCCCACTCGATGGACATGTTCGCCACCGTCATCCGACCCTCCATGGAGAGCCGGCGGATCGCCTCGCCCCGGTACTCGACCACGTAGCCGCGACCACCGCCGGTGCCGACCTTGGTGATCAGCGCCAGCACCAGGTCCTTGGCGGTGACCCCCGGGCCGAGTTCGCCGGTGACGGTGACCGCCATCGTCTTCGGCCGGGACTGCGGCAGCGTCTGGGTGGCCAGCACGTGCTCGACCTCGCTGGTGCCGATGCCGAAGGCGAGTGCCCCGAACGCGCCGTGGGTCGCGGTGTGCGAGTCGCCGCAGACGATCGTCATGCCGGGCTGGGTCAGGCCCAGCTGCGGGCCGATGACGTGCACGATGCCCTGGTTGTCGTCGCCCAGGGCGTGCAGCTTGATGCCGAACTCGGCGCAGTTGCGGCGCAGCGTCTCGATCTGGGTACGCGACGTCGGGTCGCTGATGGTCAGCAGGTCGCCGCGCCGGCTGTTGAACGCCGGGTCGGCGTACCCGGTCGGGGTGTTGTGGTCCTCGGTGGCGAGGGTCAGGTCGGTCCGGCGCACCGGCCGGCCGGCCATCCGCAGCCCGTCGAAGGCCTGCGGACTGGTGACCTCGTGCAGCAGGTGCAGGTCGATGTAGAGCAGGTCCGGCTCGCCCGCGGCGGATCGCACCACGTGCGCGTCCCAGACCTTCTCGGCCAGGGTCCTGGGCGATGTCGGCTTCGAAGTGGCTCCCACCATCTGGACATCCTAAATTCTGGGAGGTATGTTTCGGCTTGTGGGACACAGTATGAGCGGTGTCGGCGTTCTCGACAAGGCGGTGGTGATCCTCGCGGCCTGCGTGGACGGCGCCAGCCTGGCCGAACTCGTCGACCGGACCAAGCTGCCCCGGGCCACCGCGCACCGGTTGGCACAGGCCCTGGAGATCCACCGGATGCTGGTCCGGGACACCCAGGGGCGGTGGCGGCCCGGCCCCCGGCTGGGCGAGCTGGCCAATGCCGCGCCCGACGTGCTGTTGACCGCCGCCGAGCCGCTGCTGGCCGCGCTACGCGACGCCACCGGCGAGAGCGCCCAACTCTACCTGCGCCGGGCCGACGAGCGGATCTGCGTCGCCGCCGCCGAGCGGGCCAGTGGCCTGCGCGACACCGTGCCGGTCGGCTCGGTGCTGCCGATGACCGCCGGGTCCGCCGCCCAGATCCTGCTGGCCTGGGAGCCGCCCGAGGCCGTCATGCCGCTGCTGCCCCGCTGCAAGTTCACCGGCCGTACGCTCGCCGAGGTGCGCCGGCGCGGCTGGGCGCAGAGCGTTGCCGAGCGGGAGGCCGGGGTGGCCAGTGTCTCCGCACCGATCCGGGACCGCACCGGCCGGGTGATCGCCTCGGTCAGCGTCTCCGGGCCGATCGAGCGGCTCGGCCGCCGGCCAGGTGAGCGGCACGCCATGGCCGTGGTCCGCGCCGGTCAACGGCTCTCCGGGCTCTGAATCGGGCATTGGCTCCGCGCCCTGCCGTGCTCTGAGCAGGCCCAGTTTCCGGATAACTCGGCGCAGGCCGGGCCAGGTCGGGCAAGATGGTCAGCGACGGACGGTGACCCGCCGACGAAAAAGGCGCCCTCGTTGAGGAGGGCGCCTTGAGCGCTGTAGCCCCGACCGGATTCGAACCGGCGCTACCGCCTTGAGAGGGCGGCGTCCTGGGCCGCTAGACGACGGGGCCAGAACTTTCCTGGTGCAAACTACCGTTTCGTGCTGCTGTGTCCTGTTGGACACGGTGCCGAACTCTAACAGAGACCAGCACCCCGACGCCATCTGGAGCCTTCCGGCGTCGGTGGCTGGGGTACCAGGACTCGAACCTAGACTAACTGAACCAGAATCAGTCGGGCTGCCAATTACCCCATACCCCATCGGTGCTCGCCGCACCGGGACAGAACTCTACCTGACCCCATGGTGCGCGCCAAATCGGGATACCGCAGCGGTTTGCCTCAGTCCGCCGCGACCACCGGGTTGGCCAGCTCACCGATGCCCTCGATCCGGACCGACACCGTGTCGCCCGCGGTCAACTCGCTCACCCCGGCCGGCGTCCCGGTCAGGATCACGTCACCGGGCAGCAGCGTCATCACGTGTGACACGTACGACACCAGGGTCGGCACGTCGAAGACCATCTGCTTGGTCCGGCCCAGCTGCCGTACGTCCATCTCGTCCGGCTTCGGACCCACCTCACAGCGGACCTCCAGGTCGGCGACGTCCAGCCCGGTGACGATCCACGGGCCGATCGGGCAGAACGAGTCAAAGCCCTTCGCCCTGGTCCACTGGCCGTCCGACCGCTGCAGGTCCCGGGCGGTGACATCGTTGGCGCAGGTGTAGCCGAAGATCGCCCGCTCGGCGGCGGCCCGGTCGGCGCGCCGGGCACCTGGCGGTCCGATCACCACGGCGAGCTCCGCCTCGTGCTCCACCTGCCGAGACTGCGCGGGCAGCCGGATCGCGTCCCGTGGACCGATCACCGAGGTCGACGGCTTGAGGAACAGCAACGGCTCGGCCGGCACCTCGGCACCGTGTTCGGCGGCGTGGTCGGCGTAGTTGCGCCCGACGCACACCACCTTGCTGGGCAGGATCGGCGACAGCAGCCGGACGTCGGCCAGCGCCCAGCGCTGCGACGTGAAGGTCAGCTTGCCGAACGGGTGGCCGTCGACCTCGGCGACGGTCAACGCCTCGGGGCCGGCTCCCGGCTCCCCCTCGACGACCCCGAACGACATTCCCTTGCCATGGGCGAAACGAGCGATACGCACCCGGTCAATGTATCGTCCCGTGCCTGCACCACCCCGACGGTCACGGCAAAGGGCGACAACGGTCACGACGAGGGCGACAACGGGCGCGACAAGGGGCGGAAATCTAGCACCGGTCACCGGATCAGGTGTGCGGAACCGCGCTTTACCGACTGGACGGCCGGTACCGGCCTACCGTTCGGGTCGGGGGGCGGAATCGAGATGGCTATGTCATGGTGGCGACATGCGCTGCGGGCCGGGCTGTTCGGCGTCGTTCTTGTGGTCGGCGGGGGGATCCTGGCACCGGGCGTGACCCCGGCACGGGCCGAGAGGGCTGCTTCGGCACCGGCCGAAGGGCAGGAGCTGGTCGCGGTGACGATCAACGAGATCGGGCAGAGCGCGGCGACCTACCGGGTCGAGGCGGTCAACCGGACGGTGTCCCCGGTCGACGTCACCCTGCGGATGGCCGTACCGACCACCACCTCAGTGGCCACGGTCGGCGCCGGCGGCCGGGTCGACGCCTCGGAGATCACCTGGCAGTTGAGCCTGCCGGCGAACAGCGGGCAAACGGTCACCGCGTCGTTTCGGCCGGGCGGTGCCGGCACCGCGCAGACCTTCCCGGTCTGCGCGTACGAGCGGGACACCGCGCGGCCGTACGACTGCGCGAGCGCCCGGTGGACCCCGACGGCCGGCATCGAGGCGGCGGACCCGGCCTGGTGGCAGCGCCCGTCGATGCCGCTGATCGGCGGGCTGACGGCACTCGTCGTGGTGGCGATGATCGGGTACGGGTGGCGCCGCCGGCTGCGGGAGCGCCGGGTCGACCGACGCCGGGTCGTCACCCCGGCCGGGCGGCGGGTGCGGTTGCCGGCGGCGGTGCCGGCCGCCCCGAAGCGCCGCTGGCGCCCGGCTACGCCGCTGGTGTTCGGCCTGCTGCTGGCGATGCTGACCGGGCTGGCGGTGGCGGCGGTACGCGTGGCGAGCTACGGCAGCGAGGTGCTGGACCGGGCCAACCAGGCGCCCAGCGGGTGGATCGGTGCGCCGCCGGCCGGCGGGTTCGGGGTGCTGCTGACCGAGGCCGCCTTCGAGTTCACCGTCTTCCGGATGGCCTGCGCGCCGGCTGATGGGCAGAGGCAGGATCGGCGGTGTGTCGCCACAGTCGGGCTGCGCAACCGCAGCGACACCGAACAGTTCTGGTACGGGCCGTTGCAGCGGGCGTACCTGCCGACCGGTGACTGGGTCGGGGTGGACGAGGCGGCGACCCGGCAGGAGAACGGTGGTCGGGACGTCTTCGCCGAGCCGGTGCCACCCGGGGGTCGGATGCTGGTCCCGCTGGCCTTCACGGTCGGCGGCGAGCTGATCCCGGACCGGTTGGAGCTGCGTAGCGGCGCGTTCTCCGCCGGGGTCGCCGTACGGTGGATCTGACGGTCGGCTCCCGGTGGCCCGGCCTGACGGGGTGACTCGGCAGGCGGGTCAGGACAACCCGAGCGGGTGCATGCCGACCAGCATCGCGAACCGGTGCCCGCCGGTGGTGGTGCCGTCACGGGGGACACCGGCCTGCTCGAACCGCCGCATCAGGGCCTGCAACTCGTGGCGGAACTCGGCGATCCGGTCCACGGGGATCTCGGCGACCCCCCGGCTGAGCATCATCCGGACCGGGTCGGGTGCCTCGCTGCTACCGGAGATGGTGCCGGCGTGCAGCCCAGCCTCGATCTCGTCCTTGATCTGGTCCAACAGGGTGGCCACCACCTCGTGCACCGAGCTGGGTTCCTCGCCGGAGCGGCGGTGGAAGGTCAGGTTGAGCTGGCCGGCACCGTACTGTTTCTCGATGATGCCATTGACCACCCGGGTGTCCCGGATGTGCAGCAGTTGGTGCTGTTCCAGCTGGTTGATGTGGTAGTAGATCTTGGTGGGCGCGACGCCCACGATCTTCGCCAGCTCCTTGGCGGTCCAGGTCCGCTCGGGCTCGGACATCGCGAGCTCCAGCACCCGCATCCGGATCGGGTCGGCGAGCGCCTTGAGGGTAGCCACGTCCTCGATCACCCGGCTGGCCATCAGCTCCGTCACCGCAGACCTCCGTTCAACCAACGTTCCACGGTTGATTCTACCCCGACGATTGACTTCCATCCGTCGCTCAGTTTATTTTGAACGTCAGCAAGATCGTATCACTTCCGATTCCACCGACTCACCACGCGGGCCGGCACCACCCCCACCTGCCCGCGTCACCCCACCTGCGTCACCACTTCCTTCGCCGCCCCCGCTCCCCTTCCGGAGGTCGACCGTGCCCACCAACCCCTTCTTCGCCGTCGTCGCCGCGATCGCCATCGCCGCCCCGGCCACCCAGGCCGCCGTAGAAGCGCAGCAGCCGGACGAGACACCCAGCCAGGGCATGGTCGTCTTCGAGCTGCCCGCCGAGAGCACCGGCCTGCTCGACGACGGCTCCAGCGTCAACTTCGCCTGCGCCTTCAGCTGACCCGCAGCTCTCACCAGCACCGGACCCGGAGCGACCGCTCCGGGTCCGGTGACGTTGCACCCCACGGTCCACCGCCGCCCACTCCACCACCCTGGTAGCCCTCGGTAGCCACTCGTCGAGACCTCCGAAAGGCCCCACATGGCCCAGCCCGACCTCGTGCTCAGCCGCTACCTCGTGTTCAGCCCGACCACCTACCGGCACCCGTCCGGCCGGCAACTGCGCGCTGTGTTCCACACCGGACGGGCCCGTACCCTCCTGCTCGACACCGACACCGTGCGGACCCTCCTGGACGGCCCCGGCCCGGCCGGCCTGCCCGCCGACGAACAGGCCCGGCTCGCCGAACTCGGCCTGCTGGTGCCCGCCGACCTCGACGAGACCACCGCGACGATCGACGCCGGCGCGCAGGCGGCCGACGACGCCCGACACCGGCAGTTCGTGCTGATGCCGACCGGCTACTGCAACATGGGCTGCGACTACTGCGGGCAGGAGCACCGTCGGGACACCCCGGCCACCCGGCCGACCCGGCACCGCGACGCCATCGCCGCCCGGGTCGAACACGCCATGGCCAGCGGCGAGCACGACACCGTGGTGGTGCGGTGGTTCGGCGGCGAACCCCTGATGGGGTACGCCGTACTCCGCTCGCTGTCCGCCCGGTTCGTGGCCGCCGCGGCCCGGCACCGGGTCGGCTACTCGGCGATGCTGGTCACCAACGGTGCCCTGCTCGACGCCCGCAAGCTGCGTACCCTGCACCAGGACTGCCGGATCGACCGGATGGAGATCACCATCGACGGACCGGCGGAGGTGCACGACGCCGCCCGGCCGTTGAAGAGTGGACAGAGTTCCTTCCACCGCATCACCGCCGCGCTGCGGACCGTGCTCACCGATCCGGAGCTGGCCGGGCTGCAGGTGACCGTACGGACCAACATCGGCCGGCACAACGCCGACCGGGCCGACGAGTTCGCCGCGGCGATGCGCGACGCCGGCCTCGCCGACCCCCGGATCCGGTTCTACCCGGCACCGGTCCACTCGTGGGGCAACGACGTCAGCGAGGTACGGCTGCGCCAGCAGCAGGCCGCCGAGACCGAACTGCGCTGGTACACCGCCTACCTCGCAGCCGGACTGCACTGCCGGCTGCTGCCCACCCACCCGGTACGGGTGGTGTGCACCGCCGTCTCCCGGCACAGCGAGGTGATCGCCCCGGACGGGCGGATCTACTCCTGCACCGAGCAGCCGCTGGTGCCCGGCTTCACCGAACAGCATCTGGACACCGTGGACCGGGCACCGGTCGACCAGCTGCGACCGACCGGCCAGTTCGACGACTGGTACACCGGGCTGCGCGCCGGCGAGACCGGCTGCCAGGGCTGCCCGATCCTGCCGGTGTGCGGCGGCGCCTGCCCGAAACTGTGGCGGGAGGGCATCGCACCGTGCCCGCCGATGAAGGAGAACCTGGCCGGCCGGATCGACCTGTCCGTCCGCTCATCCGGCCTGCTTCCCGTCTGACCCGCCGCTGCTCACCGGGCCTGCTTCCCGTCTGACCCGTCGTCGCCTGCCCGGTTCGCCGACGCGGCGTCGTCGCCGGACCGGTCGGCCGGCGGGAAGTCCCAGCGCAGCGCCAACTGCGCGGCCTGGAAGTACCGCTCCGCCCGGCCCTGGTCGGTCCGCTGGTTGACCACCCGGATCATCCCCTCGTCCGACAGCACCCGCAGGTGGTAGTGCATCAGGCTGAAGGTGATGCCCAGCTGGTGGGCCAACTGGCGGGCGGACAGCGCCCGGTCCGGCTCGGTGGTGAGCACCGCGAGCACCCGCAACCGGATCGGATCGGCGACGGCACGCAGCTGATTGACGCCCTCGAGCACCCGTACCGCCGGGGTCGGCGGACCGGTACCGCCGGGCGGTCGCGCGGACCCCGGTTGCCGTGGCACACTGGACACAGCCCCCGACGTTCCCTGACGGTCGGGGGCTGCACCGTCTGTAGAACTGGCGCCGTCTGTGAACCTGGCACCATCTGCGGGTCGGGGGCTCACCGCGCACCTCCCGGGAGACGACCCACCGGCAGCAGGTAGACCAGCACGTCGTCGATGCCGTCCAGGCCGAGCAGTTCGTGGGCGACGTCGTCGTAGAAGCCGCCGATCATGCCGAGCGCCAGCCCGCTCGCCGCCGCCACCATCGACAGCGCCTGCGCCAGGTGACCCGCCTCCGCCACCGCGAACCGCAGCGCCCGCATCCCGTAGCGTTCCCGCAGCTCCCCCAGCTGCACGTAGAGACCGAGCAGGGCCGGCACCTCGGCCAGCTCGATCCCGCCGACGTCGAGGGCGTCCGCCCCGAACCACATCGACGACGCCTCCAGCTCCGGCACCGACGGGGCCGGGCCGAGCCGCCACAACTGACGGTCGAGGTCGTCCACGTGGTACGCGCCGGGGGCGACACCGGCGACGTCGCGCACGATCAGCCGCATCCGCGCCGCGTACGCCGCGCCGGCGCTCGGGTACGGGCGGTGGGCGTAGTCGTACAGGTCCCCGTTGGGCAGCGGCACCTGGCTGCGGTGGGTCACCCCGTGCGCGCTCCACACCAGGGTGCCCAACTGCTCGGCGGTGACCGGCCCGGTCAGCCGCCCCCGACCGGAGACCCGCCGGCGCAGCACATCAGCGAGTGCGGCACGCGGCGGGTCCCCGTCGGGCAGAGGAACCGGCCGGCCGCCGAACCGGAACGGGGTCCCGCTCCGTTCCGAGACGGCCTCGCGCGGCCTCTGCGTCTGCAACATCCCCGGCAGGAACTTGCTCGCCTCGTGGTAGCGGCGGTCGGCGGCCGCCGCGCCGTCGGCGAAGAAGTCCGTGGGCCCGCCCGGCGCCAGCGCGGTCCCGGCGACCAGCCAGCACACCGACCGCTCCTCATCCGGCAGGATGCCCAGTCGGTTGAACAGCATGTGCAGCTGGGAGCCCCACACCCAGCGCCACCGCTGGTCGGCCGGGCCGGCGGCGGCCGGCCCCTCCAACGCGTCGCGGGCGGCCCGGACGACCTGCGCCCAGTACCCGGCCGGTGACCGCTCCCCCGCCGGGTCCGCCGCGGCGTCGGTACGCTGCGCGTCATCGCGGGCAGCCCCGGCCGCTGTACGCTGCGCGTCGACCCGGGCCACGGTCCGGTCCCACCGGCGGCGCAGCGCGGCGCCCTGGCTGGCCAGCACCCGGGCCGCCTGCCCCTGCACCGCCGCGGCCGGCAGCATCGCCACCTCGTTCTGCCACCGCCAACCGGCGGCGTGGCCGCGCAGCCACCGGGCCGCACCCAACTCGTCCAGGCCCAACGCGGCGGCGGTGGCGGTGGCCAGCTCGGCGGCGACGGACAACCGGGCCGGGCCGGGCGGGACCGCGCCGACGATCCGGGCGGCGATCTCGCTGGACCGGCAGAAGACCTCCTCGGCGACCAGCAGCGCCTGCGGTCCGCCGTACCGGGCGGTCTCCGGCCGGTACGGGATCTCCCGGACGTCGCCGTGGTCGTGCCAGCCGGCGGCCGACCGGGCGGCGCTGCCACCCAGCCGCCGGTAGTAGCTTCCGCTGTCCATCGGGAACACCTCGTACGGTGCCTGGCCGGCGAGCTCGGCCAGCTCCGCCCGCAACCGGTCGCCGACGCCCGGCAGCGGGTCCCGAACTCGGATCCGCAGATGCGGCCCGCCCTCCCAGTAGCGGATGTAGAACCAGTCGGCGATCGCGCCGTCGGCGCGCAGCCGGGCCAGCAGCGGAGCCACGGTCACCGCCAGGAAAGTGTCCAGGTCGGCCGGCGACCAGTAGGCGAAACAGTGCAGTCCCACCCAGGTGCGGGTGGTGGTGACGGTGATGGTCGGTGCGGTCACGGCGACACCTCCGGGTTACTCAGGTCGTAGGCGAAGTCACGCACCCGTGACCGGCCGATCAACAACAGGTAGATCAGGTCGTGCCCGGCGGGCAGACCGGCGGCTGCCTCGGCGGCTGCCTCCCGCACCGCGCGTACCGGCCGGCAGAACAGGCCGACCTCGGCGGCGGCGGTGCCGACGTGCTGGGCGGTGGCCCCGGCCGCGTGCAGCAGCCGCCGGTACGCCGCCGGGCCGCCGGTGCGGACGGCAGCCGGCACGTCGGCGCTGACCAGCCAGGCCAGCGGCATGCCGGCGACGTCGACCTCGGTACGCGGATAGCTGTACGCCCGCTGCACCTGCCCGGTCGCGTCACCCGGCCGGGTCGGCTGCGGCGCAGCAGCCCCGGGTCGGCCGGTCGCGGCCGGATCGAGGTGGTACCAGCCGGCCGTCCGGCCGGCGACGTTGCCGACCGCGAGGGTGTGCCGCAGGCGCACCCCGGTCACCGGTGACCCGGCCGGCGGTCGGTACGCGGCGGCGACCAGCCGCTCGAACGCCTCCGCCGGCAGCGGCCGGGGGTCCGCGCCGAACCCGCGTGGGCTCAGCCCGGAGCTGCGTACCGCCCGCAGCCGGTGCCGTGACCAGGTGGGGGCGGTCGACGGTCCGAGGGTGACGGTGAGCCACGGCCCACTGGTGGCGGTGGCGCTGGCGGTGGTGCCGGCGGCGTACCGCAGTCCGTGGCCGGCGGCGGCCTCGGCGAGCGCGCCGGCGACGTGACCGGCCTCCAGCGCGGCCAGCGCGTCGGCGAGCCGGCCGTAGCCGGCCGGCATCCGCGTCGGCTGCTCCCGCAGCACCAGCTCGACCGACCCGTCCGGCGCTGCGACGAGCGACTCAGCGGACGTCGGATACAGCAGTTCGCGGACCGGGTCGACCAGCCAGTCGACGCCGTCGTGCCGCAGCAGCACGTCGACCAGGTGCGCCGCCCGGGGCGACGGGTACGCCCGGTGCTCGTTGAAGCCGTTCCACGGCTCGAACCGGCGCGGCGCCAGCGCTGTACCGAGCGTCCGGACCAGCCGGGCACCGGTCGGCCCGGCGACGGCCGCCAGCTCGGCGAACGGCACGGCCGGGCCGGTGGGCCGGCGACGGTACGGCCGCGCCGACGCGGGCCGGACGTCCTTGCCGGGGCCGTGCGCGTACACCTCGGCGAGCGTGGCGGTGAGCTGACTGGCGGTGAGCTGACTGGACGACATGGCCGACCTCACGGGAACGGGTGCGGGTAGAGGGGCAGGTCGGAGTAGTCAAGTGGGGACGGCAGCCGGCCCAGCTGGGCCGGGACCCGCAGCAGCCGGTCCAGGCCCCGGGTGCGGTGGTGCACGTGGCCGAACGTCATCGGCAACGTGCCGGGGACGATCACCTTCGCCGAGTGCAGTCCGAGCCGGTCCCGGCTCGCCGGGTCGGTCTGGTCCACCACGATCGTCTCCAGGCCGTGTGCCGCCCACCGCTCGACGGTCTCGCCGAGCAGCACCGCGAGGTCGGTCACCGGGGCCGGCCGGTCCGGCCACACGTCCCGCCAGTGCGCCGGGGCGTCGCCGGTGAGCAGGAACTCGTACCGCTGCCGGGCCTGCGGCAGGGTGTTCACCGCGACGTGCTCCTCCAGGCCGGTGACCATCCGGGGGTCGTCGAACATCGCCTGCAGCCGGTCCGGGTCCAGATGGCCGGGTTTGTTGCGGGCCACCTCGGGCAGACTGAACACGTCGACCACCGCCTCGGCCGCCGCCGACCGCAGCGCCGACCGGGGGTCCGGGTGGGCGCCGGCGGCGAAGAACGCCTGCGGGGCACCGCTGGTCGGGTCGCGGTGCAGCACCAGGGCCAGCACGGTCGGCACCCCGAGGTCGTTCGTGGCGTCGAAGAACAGCAGGTCGTAGCCGACCGTGTCGAGCCGGTCGACCAGGTGCGGCAGCACCGGGTCGTCGTCGGGTACGGCGACCGGCCGCAGCGGGGTCCGCGCGTACCAGGCCATCAGGAACGCGTCCCGTTCGGCGACCTCGTACATGCCGTACAGCGCGGCTTCGACGGCGCTGTTGCCCAGCCCGCAGCCGTTGGAGCTCTCGTAGAGGAACCGGGGGCCGTCGCTGCGGTGCAGTCCCCAGTAGGCGACGTGCTCGGGCACCAGCACCGGGCGGCGGCGGCCCAGCGACCAGCCGTGCACCCAGCGGACCCGGGTCTGCGGCGTGTACGGCACCATCCGGAACGCCGGGTGGTCGTAGTGCGCCGGGTCGTGCAGGCCGAGCCGGGCCGGGTCGACCGCCCGGTCCGGGCCGAGGTCGGCGAAGGCCGCTTCGACGGCGGTACGCCGCCGGTGCGGCCGCATCCCGGTGGCCCGCTCGACGGCCTCGAACAGGGCGATCCGCTCCGACTCGGCGAAGCTGCGGGCCCGGCCGTAGCCGGCTTCGCGGACCGCCGTGTCGCTGGACAGTTCGCTGGTGCTCAGGGCCATCGGCGAGCGCTCGGTACGGATCATGTGGGCGACCGGCCCGTGCCGCCAGTCGAACAGTTCGGCGCGCAACGCGGCCCGGCTGGTCCGTGGGTTGTCGCCGCGCAGCGAGTACGGGTCGCTGGTCGGCGCGGCGGTCAGCGGCACCTCGGCACCATGCGGGGTGTCCAGCGGCACCGGCCGGCAGATCCGGCAGCCCTGCCGGCGGGGCCGGACCCGGTGGCTGCTGACGGTGGCGTGGTCGGTGCGGATCGCCACCACTGTCGCGTCCAACCGGCCCGGGTCGGTCAGCGCGTCGCCGACCGCGCCGGCCACCATCGGCAGCAGGCTCGGCGGGATGACGCCGCCCTGCCGCAGCTGCGGGTCCCGGCTCGGCACGCCCGGCCCGAACACCCGCAGTCGGGCCTGCTCGGCGCAGGCCAGGCAGGTGCCGGCTCTCGGCCGCAGCACCGGGCCGACCAGCACCAGGCCGCCGTCGAGGCGGACCGGGACGACCGTCGCGGCGGTCTCCCAGGCCCGGCGGCTCAGCTTCGCGGCCAGTGCCGGGGTCCAGTGGTCCAGCAGGACGACCGCGGTCCGGCCGCCGGTGCCGTCTGGCGCCGTCACGGCGTCCAGCGCGGTCACCGCGTCCAGCACCGGGACGGCCGGGTGACCGGCGGCGGCCAGCGCCGCCGCGAGATCGTCGGTCGGGGTCGCAACGGTACGGGTCGACATGGTTCAGGCTCCTCGGCTCGCGGCGGCGGTGGCGGCCACAGTGCTCCCGGTGACGTCCACGGCGGTGCCGGTGGCAGCCGCCGTCCACCAGAAGGACTGCGCCACGAAACCGGTGACGGCCAGCGCGTGGCCGACCGAGTCGGCGTCGGGGTGCGCGTCGGCGGCACCGGTGTCGGCGGCGACCGGCACCACCGGTCGCCCGGTCAGGGTCGCGCCGTCGGCGGTGAGCGCGGCCCGCAGCGCCGCCTGCAACCGCTCCTCGTTGTCGATCACCCCGGCCGGCCAGTACCAGCTGTCGTCCGTCCACGGTGCCAGGTGCTGGTCGGCCGGCCGCCAGGTCGGTGCCGTGCCGGTCAGGCTCGCCGGCCCGGCCGGCACCTCGACGCCGGCGGCCCGGGCCTGGGCCACACCGGTGGCGGCCAGCGCCGCCATCGCCACCGCGTCGGCGGCGGTGGCCTCCACCGCCCAGGCCAGCGGCCCGGCGTCGGTGACGATCTCGGCGTGTACCGCGCCGGCCGGCAGCCGGCGGGCCACCACCCGCGCCGGTACGGCGAACCGCAGGGTGAGCGCCTTCCACCAGCGGCGCGCCGCCGGTTCGCCGGCCCACTCGGCCTCCGGCACCGGGTCCGTGTCGAGCCGGCTGCGTACGGCGTGCACCAGCCGGCGCAGCGCCGCCCCGCTGGCGTGCCGGACGTCGACGCCGATCGCGGCCGTCTCCGCCCAGCGGACCGCTGACCCGGCACCGTCCTCGGCACCGGCGTCCCGCGCGTCACCGTCGCCGCGCGGCGCACCGATACCGAGGACGGTCTCGGCGTACCGCAGGGTGGCGTCGACCCGGGCGGCGTCGGCGGTGGCCGCGACCCCCAGCGCCGGGCCGGCCAGGGCCAGCATCGCCGGCAGTTGCGGCAGGTCGCCGGGGACCGCCGGCGGCAGTACGCCGAGCTCCGGGTCGCTCAGCGCCTCCAGCCGCAGCCCGACCGCGTCGATGTCGGACGGCGCACCGGGCAGCGGCACGCGGGCGGCCGGCAGCCACGGATGGTACGTGGCGCGGACCGGGTCGAGCCGGGCGACCAGGACCGACGGGTAGTACGGCCCGGGGGCGGCCGGTTCGCCGCCGGGCAGGGTGGCGGCTTCCTCGGCCGGGTCGGGCAGACCGGCGACGGCGCAGACGATGCGGTGCGCCGCGGCGGCCCCGATCAGCGCAGCCAGCGCCGGTGTCACCGACGCCCCCGCAAGCGCCGGGCCGGGCGCCTCGCTCAGGCCCGGACCGGCCGCCCCCGCAGCCGCGGGGCCGGGCGCGCGGGACAGGCGGGCCGCGACCGCCGCACCGTGGGCCAGCGACCGGTCCGGCGTGGACACCGGGGTCACGTACCCGATCTCCGGCAGGCAGCGGGCCGCGACCGCCGCCTCGCCGGCCCGTACCACGGTGTCCTGGGTGGTCGCGGCGCCGACCGGGTCGACTGCCAGACCTGCGCCGGTCAACGTGCGGGCCGCCGACGTCGCCACCGGCCCGGTGCCGGCGACGGTGACCGTGGTCGACCGCAGCCGCTGCCAGGCCGCCGCCGGGTCGGCGGCCACCGACTCCAGCCAGCGGGCCAGGTCGGCCGGCGGCAGATCCGGTTCCTCCCGGTCGCCCCAGCCGGCCGGCACCTCGACCAGCATGTCGTGTTCCCGCAGTTGGTCGAGGAGCAGTCGGATGACCCGGTCCACCTCTGGCCGCCCGGCTGGCTGCGCCAGCCGCTGCGGTGTCAGCCCACCGGCCAGGTGCCGGGCGAGGACCTGCCACACCTTCCACACTCCGGCGCCGCCGCTGACGGTGAAGCTCGACGACCATCCGCGTACGTGCACCCCGGTGGCGGTCGGGGTGGCGAACACCACGGGCCGCAGCCGTACGACGATCTCCGCCGCCGACGGCACGGCGTGTTCGGCCACAACGCGGTCGGCCACAACGCGGTCGGCCACAACGCGGTCGGCCACAGCGGGGGCGGTCACGGTACGGTCGGCCACAGCGGGGGCGGTCACGGTGCGGTCGGCGGAACCAGCTTCGGCGGTCGAGGGTCGCGGGCTCATCACGCCACCTCCTGTGCGGTCGCGGCCAACCTGGTCAGGTAGCCGTTGATCCGTTCCTGCCAGGTGACCCCGGTGATCCGCTCCGCTGCCCGGCTCAGCAGGTAGGCGGCGAGATAGCGCTCGGTCGGCCGGACGTCCAGCAGGCCGAGCAGCAGGTACAGCACATTGGTGGCGAACCGGTAGGTGACGAACTCCCGCTCGTACGGAACCCGGTCGAAGTCGATCTGCCGCAGCAGCTGGTGGTACTCGCTGTACTCGGTCCGGTCCGGATGCCAGCGGCGCACCGTGTCCGGGTCGCCGATCTGCTCGGCCCGGTCCAGGTAGCTGAACGCCGGCACCCGGGGCAGTTCGCCGCGCTGGTACGCGACCCCGGTCACCTCGGCGGCGGACACCGTCCACTGTTCCCACCCGCGTTCAACCGGGTCCAGCCCCGACTCCGGTCCCGGCTCCTGCGCGTGCGTCGGGGCGGCCAGCCGGGCGACCAGTGCGGTCGCCGGGTCGGCCGAGCGCCGCCACTGGGCGTCGAACGCCGCCCGCACCCGGCCGTCCGGGTCGTTGAGCACCAGGAACTCCTCCAGGTGCGACAGGAACGACTGGTGGCCGTTGCCGAGCCCGAGCGGGTAGCGGCTGGCGTGCAGCGCCATCGCGGTCAGGCAGGTCCGTACCCGGGCGGCGGCGCCGGCACCGGCGGCGGCCAACCCGTCGGCGGCGGCGGTGACCGCCGGCACCCCGAGGCGCAGCAGCTCGGCGCGGCACTCGACGGCCTCGGCGGAGCCGAACAGGGTAGCCATCGCGCTGTCGTCCACCGGCTCGACGCGGACCGTGTTGTCCGGGTGGATCGGCTGGTACGGCGGCGGCACCAGTTCGATCCGGCCGGCCTGCTCGGCCTGCGCCAGCAGATCGGCGACGCTGATCTGCTCGGTGCTGGGCCGCTCGGCGAGGTGCCCGCGCAGCCGGTGGGCGACCGCGGCGGCGACCACCGCCAGGTCCGCCGGGTCGACCTGGTCGCGGCGGGCCAGCCGGATCCGCAGGTGCGGGCCGTGCAGCCAGTGCCGTTCCAGGTGTACGGCGACCCCCTGGTCGGCGGCCCACCGGGCGGCCGGCAGCACCGCCGAGCGCAGTAGCGGCAGCTTGGTCGGCGAATAGTAGTAGCTGACGATGTCGAGGGCGTCAGTCATTGCCGCCCCACCCCTTCCGATAGGTTTCGGCGACCAGCTCGACGACCCGCCCGTGCGGGCTGCCGGTCCCCGGCACCGGCAGCGCCTCCTCGATCCGCACCGGTCCGTCGTGGCGGCCCAGCAGCCGAGGCAGGTTCCGCAGGTGCAGGGCGTTGTCCAGGTCGACGTACTGCGGTTTGGGCAGCGACAGGTAGCGCTGGTAGTCGTCCGGGCCGCCGCGTACGTCGACGCCGGCGGCGGCGACGAACACCTCGGCGGGCAGGCCAAGCCGGGCCCGCCAGCTGCTGACCGCGTCGAACGGCACGTCGCCGTCGGCGTCCAGGTCGGCACGCAGCCGCCCGGCGTCGTCGGTCGGCAACGTCCAGGACCGGCGACTGAGTACCAGGTCGTGGTAGCGCAGCCGGGTCCGGTGCCGGACACCGGCCAGCTCGCCGGTCGGCGCCAGCAGGCCGGGGCCGACCAGTCCGCTGCTGAGGTCGAAGTGCAACGGTACGGTCCGGTCCGGCATCACGAACGGGACGAGGAACCCGAGGTAGAGCACGTCCAGGTCGGCGCCGGTGTCGTCGCGGACCAGCCGCACCTGATCGGTGACCGGGTCGTGGCGCAGCCCGACCCGGTCGGCGAGCAGGTCGGCCCACCTCCCGTCCTCGCCCACCTCGTGGTCGACCAGCAACGGGTGCAGGTTGGCGTTGAACCCGGTGACCGGGCGGAACTGGGCCACCTGGGCGTGCCGCCCGGCGGTGGCCCGGATCTGCGCGGCCAGCTGCGTCTTCGCCTGCGGCGCCACCAGGTCCAGGAACCGGCTGGTGAACCGGCCCCAGCCGGCGTACACGTGGTTGAGCACCAGCAGGTCGTCGCCGTCGCGGCGGGCCGGCTGGACGAAGAACGCGTACGAGGCGGGCCGGGCGCTGACCCAGTCGGGCAGCGCGGCGGCGGCGTCCCGGACGATCTCCTCGGGCAGGGTGAACTCGGCCGCGTCGGTCGGCGCCGCCGCCCGGATCCGGGTTAGCAGCCCGGCCCGGGTGTCGGCCAGCTCCCGCAGCGCCGGGGTGACCAGGTCGGCGAACTCGGGGTCGGGGTTGATCACCCCGGACGGCGAGACCAGGTTGTACGCCCGCCACACCTGACTCATCTCGGTGGAGAAGTCGGCGGCGCGCTCGCAGCGTCCGCCCACGCCGTACCGGGCGACGAAGCGGTCCCGGACCAGCCGACGCAGCGGCAGGTACTGGTCGAACAGCTCGACCAGCCCGGCCAGGCGGGGCAGCCGGTCGGCGGCGGCGCGCCCGTGGCGCCGGCCCAGCCGCACCGGTTCGCGCAGCGCCACGTCCTCGGCCAGTACCGGTGCGTCGTACCAGGGCAGCCCCACCGCCTGGTACGCCGAGCGCCAGGTGTCGCGCAGCCGGCCCAGGGCGGCGGCCCGGTCGCCGGCCGGGACGGCTCCGAAGCCGCTGGTCTGCTCGTCGATCGCGATGAGCAGGTCGGCCAGCTCGCCGCGATGGTGCCGGTCCAGCCAGTCGGCGAGGTGCCGTACGGCCTTCGGGTCCTGCGGGTCGACGGGTTCGACGGCGAGCAGCAGCCCGGCGGCGAGCACCTGCCCGACGTAGCGGGTCGCGGCGGCGGTGGTGCGCGGCGGGCCGCCGGGCAGCCGGCGGGCCAGTTCGGCGACCAGGTCGCCGGGGGTGATGCCGGCCGGCCCGGCGGCCCGGGTCCGGTCGAGCAGCAGCCGCAGCGGTCCGGTGCAGGCCAGCGACACCTCCTCCTCCAGCACCGAGATGACCCGGTCGACGCCCTGCACCGGGCGGTCCCGGCGGAACGTCAGCTGGTCACCGGTGACGGTGATCGCGGCGGCCAGCCGGTGCGGCACCGTGTCGCGCAGCCCGGGGTCGGCGATCACTGCGGCGAGCAGCCGGGCCAGCAGGGTCCGGTTGGCCTGGGCGACGGCCACCGGCTGCCCGCCGGCCGAGGCCGCGGCACCGGCCGGATCGGCGCTGCCGGCCGGGTCGGCCGGTGCCGCACCGCCGGCCGGCTCCGACACCGTGGTCCAGTTGCCCCAGGCGACGTAGGTGAACCAGGACAGCGGGCTGGTCTTCGCGGTGGCCCGCAGCGCGTACCGCAGCGCGTTGGGTTCGGACTTGCGGGCCCGGCTGTCCGGGTTGGCCCCGCTGGCGGCCGCGCGGTCGATCCCGCGTAGCAGGTCGGCGCCGGTGAGGGTGACCGCGCGGCGCAGTGGTTCGGCGGCGCAGACCGCGGCGAGCGCGGCGCGTTCCGCGCCGAGCGCGCCGGTGGCCAGCTCACCGAGCTCGGCGCGCACCTGCGCGGCCTGGCGCATGACGGCCAGCCAGGCCGGCAGGTCGGGCACCCGGTCGAGCAGGCCGTCGAGTTCGGCGACCCGGTCCGGCCGGGGCAGCCGTCCGTTGTGCACGTCGCGGCGCAGCGGCAGCACCGCCTTGCGGTGGAAGTCGGCCGGGTGCCCGTCGGCGCTGGCGTAGAGCGCGTCGGCGAGCCGGGGGGCCAGCTCGGTGATCCGCGACCGTAGCTCGACCAGCCGGCGCAGCGCGGCACGGAACTCGCGGGCACCGTCCGGCGTCGGCGGGTACGGCAGCGCGGCCAGCCGGACCAGCGCGTACGGTGCCAGGGTGGGGTCGGTCGCCGGCCGCCGGTCGGCGGTGGCCGGGACGACGGCGGCCTCGCTCATCCGTACCGCACCCCCTCGTCGCGCCGGAACGCGGCGCGGGCGAGCAGGGCGAACAGGGTCGTCCAGCCCAGCAGCAGGAAGGCGATCCAGCTCGGCCCGATCAGATGGTCGGCCCGGTCGATCAGCGCCAGCACGAAGTACTGGTACTGGTAGGTGGGCACGTACGGCACCACGGCGTGCAGCGCGGACGGCAGGAAGTCGATCGGCACGAACAGCCCGCCGAAGAACGCCAGCAGCATGAACAGCAGGTTGGCCAGCATCATCGCCGGCTGCGGGGCGAACCGGTAGCCGATCGCCATGCCGAGCAGGCCGAACGGGACGGCACCGAGCACCACCGCGCCGAGCCAGACCGGCCAGGCAGCCAGCGGCAGCCGCAGGTCGGTGGTGAATGCGGCGACGACCAGCAGCGGAATCCAGCTGACCACGTTGAAGCCGAGGACGTAGACCAGCCGGCCGGCGAACCGGGTCAGCGGGGACAGTGGCAGCAGCCGCAGCCGCTGCTCCCACGGGTTCTCCCGGTCGGCGGCGACGCCGGCGGCGAGCGAGGCGACCGTGACGTTGAGCGTGGTGTAGAGCAGGAACGGGGTGATCGCGTACTCGCTGCCCAACCCGAGGTCGGCGAAGCGGTTGGCATTGACCAGCCCGAACAGCAGGAAGAAGACCAGCGGGAAGCCCAGCGCCGGGGCCCAGTAGGCGGGCATCCGTAGCGTGTCGAGGGCGTGCGCGCGGGCGTGCAGCAGGACGTAGCGCATGTCAGGCCACCTTTTCGGCAACGCGGATCCCGGGCCGGGTGACGCCACCCGGGTCGGTGGACCGGCTGATCGTGCGGATCGCTTCCTCGAGGCCGACCCGTTCGACCCGGATGCCGGTGAACGGCACGTCGGCGCGGACCAGTGCCCGGACGGTGGCGTCCGGGTCGGCGGTGTAGATGTGGGTCCGGTTGCCGACGGTCTCCACCCGGTCGGCGGGGCCGGAGACGGCGATCGGCGGCAGCGCGCCGGTCACTTCGATGTCGACCAGGTGCAACCCGACCTCGGCGACCACCTCGGTAACCGCGCCGGTGCGGGCGATCTGCCCGCCGGTGACCACCACGACCTGTTCGGCGAGGTGTTCGGCCTCGGCCATGTCGTGGGTGGTGAGCAGCACCGCGCTGCCGGCGGCGGCGACGGCGGCGATCGCCGTCCACAGTCCGTCGCGGCTGTCGGCGTCCAGGCCGGTGGTCGGCTCGTCGAGGAAGAGCAGTTCGGGGCGGCCGACCAGGGCGGTGGCCAGGGCGACCCGGCGGCGCTGGCCACCGGAGAGGCTGCCGCACCGTTTGGTCAGGAACGGCCCGAGGCCGAGCTGCTCGACCAGGTCGGCGCGGGGCACCGGGTCCGGGTAGTGGGCGGCGACCAGGGCGAGGGTCTCGGCGACGGTGAGCCGCCAGGGCAACGCGGTGCGCTGCGGGGTGAGGCCGAGTCGGCCCTTGATCCGTACGTCGGCGGGATCCCCGCCGAGCACCTCGACCCGACCCGAGCCGGGGCGGCGCAGACCAGCGAGAATTTCGATCATGGTGGACTTGCCGGCGCCGTTGGGGCCGAGCACGGCGGTGACCCCGGCGGGCACCACGAGGGATACCGCGTCGAGCGCGACCACTTTGCCGTACGTCTTGGTGACACTGTCGAGACGGGCGAAGACTTCCACGAGCACTCCTTGGGCATGTGACGGGCGGAGGGGGCGCACCGCGCCCCCTCCGCTCGATCGAACTGACGTGATTCGCCCGGCCTCGGCTACCGGCAATCCCTGACACTGCCGGTGGTGCCCTCGGTCGGGGCGGTCGCTGGTGTCAGAGCGCGGGCTGCTCGATCTCGGCGCAGGAGGCGCAGCACGAGCTGGCGCCGCAGCAGGAGCTGGAGCTGCAGCTCGACGAGCCGGAGGAGGCACCGGTCTCGGGCAGCGCGGCCGAGTCGCGGATGGAGCTGACCGACAGCTCGTCCAGCTCGAGGTCTTCGACGTCGATGATCTCGTCGGACATGTGATGCACCTTTCGGGAGAGGTTCGCCCCGCACGGTCGGCGAGGACGTCGGTGACCGGCGCCGACGGTGGCGCCGGTGGATCAGGTGACGTAGCAGCAGGAGCAGGAGGCGCGACCGCCGTCACCGGCCGAGGAGGCGCCGGTCTCCGGCAACGCCACCGAGTCCCGCATCGCGGTGACGGTGAGTGGCCCGAGGTCCAGCCCGTCCACGTCGATGTCCAGGTCGTAGTCCTGGGTGGCACCCCAGGACGTCGACAGTTCCGCCAACATCGCGCACCTCCTTGTCGGCCCGGGAGCCGTTCGCTGGGCCGCTCCTTGACTTCCACCTGACGTTCTAGCTTGTTGCTGCGCTTGAGATTAGTTGAACGTCTAGGTCCGGTCAATCATTGGAGCTGACTGAATTAGGGCAGCGCTCAGCAGGTGGCCACGATTGGCGCAGAAAGCTGAGGGTGAGTCGGAAATGTCAGCTCAGCTGATCCGACTGACCAAACCCATCGAATCGGGCGATACACCGCAACAGGCGGTTCCGCAGTACTGCGGCCCGCTCGGCGAAATCCCGCTGCATCGTCGCGTACTCGGCCCGACCTGCCGCGGTCTCGATCCGCACCGGGGGATAGCCCAGCTCCCGCAGGTCGTACGGACTGGCCCGCATGTCCAGGTCCCGGATGTCACGGGCCAACTCGAAGCAGTCCACCACCAACTCGCCGGGCACCAGCGGACTCAACCGAAAGGACCACTTGTACAGATCCATGTTGGCATGCAGGCAGCCCGGTTGTTCGAAGTCGGCCTGGTCGGAGCGCTGCGGGGAAAACAGGTTCAGCGGCCGGGCCGCCGGGGTGAAGAATCGGTACGCGTCGAAATGGCTGCACCGGATCCGCTGGCCGTCGACGAACTCGGCGAGGCCGGCCGGACTCATCCGCAGCGGCCACCGGTGGTGGCGGACCTCGTCGGCGGGCTGCCGGTAGACCATCGCCCACTCATGCAGGCCGAAGCAGCCCAGGTGCGCCGGCCGGGCCGCGGTCCGGGCCAGCAGGTCCCGTACCCAGGTGACGAACTCGCCGCGCCGGGCCAACAGCCCGGCGGTGTCCACGGTGACCGCCACCCCGTCGCCGCTCGGAACCGTCCGGTAGTCCCGGCCCCACCGCGTCGGCTCGGTGTCGGCGAGCCGCACCCCCGCCCCCGGATGCCAGCGACGCAGCTGCGCCGGCCGGTACGCGTAGTAGGTGAACAGGAAGTCGGCGACCGGATGTGGCTCGCCCCGGCGGCGGCGTTCCAGGTGTGCGCCCACCAGCCGGTCGACGCGCTCGGCGTGCGCGTCGCGGCGCCGGGTCCAGGTAACCCGGTCGAGCAGGGTGTCGGTCACCACCCGACCAGGGTAGGCCGGCCCGGTCAGGCCGGCCCGCCAGGTCCGATCCGGTCAGGCCTCGTCGGCCGGCTCGTCGTCGAGCCGCGCGCCGGACCGCAGCACCGCGTCCGGCCGGCAGAGCACGCTCACCCGGTAGGACAGCCCCAGGTTGGACCAGATCTCACCGCTCAGGGACAGGCAGAGCCCGACACCGGGCTCGCCGTCGGGGTGCTCGAAGAAGTCGACCGTCGGCGCGGCGAGCGCGCCGACCAGCCCCTGGGTCTGCCGGGCGGTGGCGGCCACCTGCACCAGCCCGCCCGTCACCTGAATTTCCACGTCATCCAGGGCATCGACGGCGTACCAGTGGGTGTCCGGCAGGAACAGCTGCGCGTCCACGCTGCGGCGGGTGTAGTCGGGGCCGGCCAGGCCGGTGTCGTCCGCCGGGCGGTCACCGAGCCACGCGGTGCCGGCATAGTCGGTACGCAGCCGCTGCGCCTCGGAACGCCACTCGGTGACCAGGGTGTCGAGACGGGGTTGGGCGGCAAGGTGGACAGCTGCTTCGATCACCCCCGGGACCCTAGCACCGTGGCCGGGTCCCGGGGTCCCTCCGGTGCGCAGTCCAGTGCCTGGTCGACGACCAGGTCCAGCGGGGTGGCCACACCCGTGCACCAGGCGGCGTCGAACGCGTCAGGGGTCAACGCGCGCCGCGCGACGTCAAGGGCGGCGTCCCGCCGCTGCTGCACCGCCACCGGTGCGACCAGACCGAACCGGTAGCGCAACGAGTCGACCGCGGCGAGAATCCGTACCGCCAGGGCCGGGTCGTCGTCGACGGTCACCTCGGCCACCGTCTCCAACGAGGTGGACAGGTCCGCCCGGTCGCCCAGCTCGAACCGCCGTTCCAGGGCGGCGACGAACAACCGCAGTGCGGCCGGCCGGTCCCCGCCGGCCAGCTCGCACTGCCCGAGATGGTGCAGCGCGACCGCCTCGCCGAACAGGTCCCCCAGCCCGGTGGCCAGGTCGTGTGCTTCCCGGGCCACGGCTGCCGCGCCGGCCGGATCCGGCCGGGCCAGCAGGATCTCGGCCAGACAGGTCAGACCGAGCAGCACGCCGCGACTGTTGCCGGCCTCCCGCTCCAGCGCCAGGCACTGGTTGATGTGCCAGTCGGCGTCGGCGATGTCGCCGGTCCGCAGGCAGACCTTGGCGAGGTTGCCGAGCGCGATCGCCATGCCGGGCTTCGCCCCGAGCTCGCGCCACACCTCCAGTCCGTACCGGAAGTGTTCGCCGGCCTCGCCGTAGCGGCCGGCCAGCATCGCCGCGACGCCGAGGATGTTGCGGGCCTGCGCGGCGCCCTCGGCGTCGCCGGCCTGCTCGGTGAGGCGCAGGCACTCCTCGCCGAGCCGGGCGGCGGTGGCGGTGTCGTCCTGGGTGGCGGCCAGCACCGCCGCCGGATAGAGCAGTTGGCGACGGTGCTCCACGGCCAGCCCGGCGGGGGCGGAAAGCAGCCGGTCGAGCCACTGGCGGCCGTCGCGGATCTGGTTGCCGTTGCGCCAGTACCGCCACAGCCCCAGGCACAGCCGGGTCGCGGTGGCCAGGTCGTCGGCGGCGAGCGCGTACTCCAGCGCGGCCCGCAGGTCCGGGTAGTCGTGGTCGATCTCGTCCGCCCAGCGGCTCTGCTCCGGCCCGGCCATCCCGGCGGCCGCCCGGTCCGCCAGCCCGGCGCAGTACGCCAGATGGTTGCGCAGTTGCCGGGCCCGCTGCCCGGTGGTGCACAGCTGGCGGGCCCGGGCCTGGATGGTGTTCAGCATCGCGTACCGGCGGGTGCCGGACCGCCTGGTCACCGCCACCACCAGGCTCTTGCGGACCAACGCCTCCAACGCTTCGGCGACCCGGTCGACGGCCGCAGACCCCGCCGTGGCCGCAGCAGACCCCAGCCCGGCGACGGCGGCCACGGCTGCCGCCGTCGGCTCGGCGGTGAAGACGGCGGTCGCGGTGAACACGTCCTGGTGCGCCGGCTCCAGCAGGCCGAAACTCCAGTCGACCGTGCCATGCAGGGTCCGCTGGCGGGCCGGCCGGTCGCGTGGCCCGGGACCGAGCGGATCCAGATGCGGGCCGAGCCGGTCCAGCACCACCGCCGGGCTCAACTGGTCGGTACGCGCGGCGGCCAGTTCGATCGCCAGCGGCAGTCCGTCCAGCCGCCGGCACAGCTCCGCCACCGCCGGCAGCGCGTCAGCGGTCAGCCGGAAATCCGCGTCGGCAGCTCGGGCGAGCTGGTCGAACAGGGCGATCGCCGGATGCTGCGCCACCGCGCGGGCGGCGGCCGACGCCCCGCGCGGCAGGTCGTCGAGGCGGGGCAGCGGCAGCGGCAGCACCCGGTAGACCTGTTCGCCGTAGATCCCCAACGGCTCCCGGCTGGTGGCCAGCACCCGAACGCGCCCGGCGGCGGCCAGCAGCTGGCCCAACGGCGGTCCGGCGGCCAACGCCTGCTCCAGGTTGTCCAGCACCAGCAGCAACTCGGTGTCCGCGGTGTGGTTGACCACCGCGTCCAGCACCGCCTGCCCGGCGCGAACCGGCACGTCCAGCGCGGCGGCGACCGCGGTGAGCACCTCCGTCGCGGTGCGGCAGGCGGCCAGCGCCACGAAGCACACCCCGTCGTCGAACCGGGCCGCGAGACCGGCGGCCACCGACAGCGACAGCCGGGTCTTGCCGATCCCGCCGGCGCCGACGAGCGTGACCAGCCGGCTGGTCGCCAGCAGCGCGTCGATCCGGGCGACGTCGCGGTCCCGGCCGACCAGCGGGGTCAGCGGGGCCGGCAGCCGCACCCGCCGCCGTGGCCGGCCGAGCAGGTCCGGGCTCAACGTCCAGCCGCCGGTGCCGGAACCGACCAGGCCACGGCGGGCACGTACCCGGTCGAGTTCCCGGTCGGCGGCGGCCGGCAGCCCGCCGGTCTGCCGGACGAACCAGTTCACCAGGGTCCGGCTGGGCTCGCCGCGCAGCGCGGTCCGCAACCAGATCCGAGTCGTCGCCGGCGACCACGGGGCGAGCTCGATCTGCTCCAGCTCTGGCAGGTGCACACCGGACGGACCGACACCGGGCAGCGGTCCGGGACCGGTCACCGAGACCGGCTCGCCGGCACCGGCGGGCCCGGCCGGGCCGGCCGTCTCGGTGCTGGCCTGCACCAGCCCGAGCACGGCGGGCAGCAGCCGCGGACGGGACCAGACCCGCAGCAGGTGTGGGACCCGGTCGACGGCGGCGAGGTCGGCGATCAGCACCACCTGGTTGGCGAAGACCGGCAGCGGCAGCGGCTCCGGTTCGGGCGGCACCGTGACCACGGCGAACCCGCGCAACGCGGCCAGCCGGGCGGTCTCGACGAGGAAACGGGTGTGCCCGGCACCCCGCTGCCCGTGCACCCGGGCCGCGCCGCGGCCGGTCACCTGCAGCCGGGTCAGGAACTCGTGGGTACGGCGCAGCGCCTCGTCGCGCTCCCACAGCCGGGAGCCGCTCCCGTCGGTGATCTCCACGTCATCGGCGACGGCGCTGTCCCGCCCTCGCCGTTTGGCGAGATAGTTGCGCCGGTCAGCGTGGTCCAGCAGGTGTTCGGCGGTGGTGCCGTCCGCAGGTGCGCTCGCCACCCCGAGGCTGACCGTCAGGTGCAGCGGCGGGTCTCCGGAAAACTCGGTACTGCGGATCCGTTCGGTCAGCCGCAGGGCGAGCCGGACCGCCTCGGTGCGGTCGGTCTGCGGTAGCACCACGACGAATTCGTCGCCGCCGTAGCGGAACAGCACGTCCTGCGGCCGGCAGGTGGCGCGTACCCGCTCGGCGAGCTGGCGCAGCACCCGGTCACCGCGTAGGTGGCCGTAGACGTCGTTGACCGTCTTGAAGAAGTCGACATCGAACAGGAACACCCCGCAGGGATGCCCCGCCCGACCCAACTGGCGTCTGAGGAATGGATCAAGGGACGCGCGCGGACGGGCTCCCGTGACCGGATCGGTCGCCGCCACGTCGTACTTCTCACCGCCCTCGTCACCACCGGCGTGCCGGTCACCGGACCCGCCTGCCGCGACCTGGTGGGCCGACGGGCGTGTCGGCGTGGTTAACGGTGCCTCCACTACGGCACCACCGAATTGGATGCTATCCGTCGGTCACCGGGCATGGGAGTCCACCGGCCCGACGCACGTCCTGCACGATAGGGGGATGTTCGTTCTCAGCCGAGAGGTTTCTGCTACGTAACATGTCCACCGTGGTACCGGGAACGCGTCCTTATCGGATCGACTCTCCGGTAGCCATGATCTTGTTATTCGCCAGGAGGATCGCACCGGTGCCGACGATGAGCGCTGTACACCAACGGCGCGGATACCGAAAACAAATCGCTGCACTGTCGACGGTCGTGGTGCTCGCCGCCGCCGTGGCCGGCGGGTCGGCGACGCGGCCGGACGACGTGCCCGCGACGCGGCCGGGCACCGCACCGGCCGGGGACTTCGCCAGCCTGTGGAACGGCTCCCCCGGCATCGGCCAGGGCACCTCACTGGCCGACGTCCGGAGCATCGTCGGCGCGGACACCCCGGCGACGGCGGCACTGGACGGCACCGGGATCGGCATCGCGATGATCGACACCGGGGTGGTACCGGTCCCCGGCCTGCCGGCGAACCGGCTGGTCAACGGCCCGGACCTGTCCTTCGAGTCGCAGGCGACAAATCTGCGCTGGCTCGACACCTACGGACACGGCACCCACCTCGCCGGTGTACTGATCGGCGACGATCCGACCAGCGGCGCACGCGGGCTGGCACCGAAGGCGAAACTGACCTCGGTCAAGGTCGGTACGGCCAACGGCGCGGTCGACGTCTCACAGGTCATCGCGGCGGTCGACTGGGTCGTCACCAACCGCGACCACGACCCCACCCATCCGATCCGGGTACTGAACCTGGCGTACGGCTCCGCCGGCAACCCAGCCTTCTGGACCGATCCGCTGCACTTCGCCGTCGAACAGGCGTGGCACGCCGGGATCGTGGTCGTGGCGGCCGCCGGCAACGACGGCAACGGGTTCGGCCGGCTGGACAATCCAGCGACCAACCCGTACGTCGTCACGGTCGGCGCCAGTCTGACCAAGGGCACGCTGACCACCGCCGACGACGAACTCGCGCCGTTCACCAACCTCGCCACCGCCGGCCGGCAACTGGATCTGCTGGCTCCCGGCGAATCGGTGCTGTCGCTGCGTAACCCGGGCTCCAACGTCGACAACCACTACCCCGGTGCCCGGGTCGGCAGCACCCTGTTCCGGGGCACCGGCACCTCGCAGGCGGTCGCGGTCACCTCGGCCGTCGCCGCGCTGCTGCTCCAAGCCAAGCCGTGGCTGACCCCGGACGAGGTCAAGCAGGTGCTGGTGGAGAGCGGCACCTTCCTGCCCACCGGCGGGGGCGCGAACCTCGGTCTGCGCAGCATCAACCTGCAGACGGCGCTGACCTACACCCCGGTGTGGCAGCCGCAGCAGTGGACAAGGTCCGACGGACACGGCCCGATCGACGCGTCCCGGGGCACCAGCCGGGTGGCCCGCAACAACGTGACGCTGCAGGGCGAGCAGAGCATCTTCGGCCCGTTCAGCAGCCCGGCCTGGGCCAGCCAGTCCGCGGCCCGGACCGCCTGGTCCGGCGGCGTCTGGCTGGGCCACCGGATGGCCGCGGACGGCTGGACCGGCACCTCCTGGGCCAGTCGCACCTGGGGCGGCGCGGCCTGGACCTCGCCGTCCTGGGACGGCTCTGGGTCCTGGGTGGACCCCGCCTGGTCGAGCCACTTCTGGTCCACCGGATCGTGGACGCCGGGCGACTGGGGATCGCACTTCTGGTCCACCGACAGCTGGGCCAACGCCTGCTGGTGCTGACCGGGCCGAATAGCTGACCAGGCCGCGTACCGGGTCAGTCAGGATCGCCGCGGCGCAGACGCTTCGTCTGCGCCCGGCGTTTCTTGTCGCTGATCCGCCGTTCCTTCGCCGCCCGGGACGGCCGGGTCGGCCGCCGCGGCGGCGCCGGCGGCGCGATCGCCTCCCGCAGCAGCGCGGACAACCGGTCCCGGGCCGCGGCCCGGTTCGCCAACTGGTTGCGGTGCTCGCTGGCGGTGACCGTCAACACCCCGCCGACCAACCGACTGGCCAGCCGCTGCACCGCCCGCTGGCGCAGCCACGACGGCAGCGCGGTCGAGCCGGCGACGTCGAACGACAGCTCGACCCGCGAGTCCGCCGTGTTGACACCCTGGCCGCCGGGTCCGGACGAACGGGAGAACCGCTCGGTCAACTCGCCCGCCGGGATCACCACCGAGTCGGTGACCCGCATCTCGCCTGCCGCCATCATCCGACAGTACCGCCGCCCTCGGCGCCGACCACCTGGGCGGTGGTCAGCCGCCCCGCCGGATGATCTCGTCGGCCGTCTGCTCGGCCCGGTGGATCGGGATGGCGAAGCCGATGCCGATCGACCCGACACCCTCCAACGTGGCGATGGCGGTGTTCACCCCGATCACCTCGCCGTCGACGTTGACCAGCGGCCCGCCCGAGTTGCCGGGATTGATCGACGCGTCGGTCTGCACCGCGGTCTGCCGCCCGCCGTTGCCGAGCATCACCTCACGGTCCAGGGCGCTGACAATCCCGGCGGTGACCGTGCCGGATAGGCCGAGCGGGGAGCCGACCGCCAGGACCGACTCTCCGACCTGGGTGGCGCCGGGCTGGGCCAGGGCCAGCGGACGAAGACCGGCGGACGACGGCACCCGCAGCACCGCGATGTCGCTGCCCGGGTCCCGGCCGACCACCTCGGCGACGAGCCGCCTACCGTCCTGGGCGACGACGCTGACCTGGTGGCCGTTGAGCGGAGTCCCCGGTTCGCTGTCGCCGTCCAGGATGTGGTCGTTGGTGATGATGTGATGCTGGTCGTCGATCGCGAAGCCGGACCCGCCGGATATCATGCTGCCCCGCTCGACCTGGACCGACACCACACCGGGCAGCACCTTGGCCGCCGCCGCCACCAGGTCCGGCGACACCCCGGGGGTGGCCGACGGCGACGGCAGCGCCGCCGGCTGTCCCGCGTCGCCGCCCCGGCCGGCGACCACCGCGCCGGCCAGCCCGCCGGACGCCGCCGACAGGGTGAGCACCGCGGCGACGGTCAGCAGCCGGCGGCGCCACCGTCGCGGCGGGGTCGGTGCCGGCGGTACGGCGGAGCCGTCCAGCCCCGGCCAGCGGTCCGCGTCCGGCGAGACGAACCACGGGCCACGCGGCTCGCCCAGCCCGGTGGGCACAGTCATCGGCTCCTCCTCAGGTCCAGGTCGGGTCTCGCGGGGGGGGGTGACGCGGGTCAGGGCAGCCGGGAGAACCACAACAGCGAGGTCCCGGCGGCAGCCACGGCGAGCAGCAGACCGAATCCGATGAACCGGGCCGACACGTCGGCCAGCTCCAGCCGGTAGCCGACCGAGGTGCCGATGTCGGCGTACACGGCACTCAACTGGCTGCTGCTGGCCGCCTCGTGGTAGGCACCGCCGGTCAACTCGGCCACCGCTTCGAGGTTCTCGCCGTCCACCGGCACCCGCAGCGGCCGGCCGCCGCCGTAGTCGATGTAGCCGGCGGCGGTCCCGACCGAGATGGTGTCGATCGGGATCCCGGCCTCCACCGCCTCGGCCGCCGCCGATTCCGGCGACCGCCCGGACGTGTTCGCCCCGTCGGACAGCAGCACGATCCGCGCCGGTGGGATCTCCTCGGCGGCCTGCGCGTCCAGCGACCGGATCGCCTCCAGCGACGTCTTGATCGCCTCGCCGATGGCGGTGCCCTGGGCCCCGGTGATCCCTTCGGCGAGCCGGTCGATGCCGGCTCCCAGCGCCTCCCGGTCGGTACCCGGCCCGACCAGCACCGAGGCGTTGCCGGCGAACGCCACCAGGCCGACGTTGAACTGCGCCGGCAGATCGCCGACGAACTCGTGCGCCGACCGTTTCGCCGCGCCGAGCCGATCCGGCCGTACGTCGTTGGCCAGCATCGAGGTGGACACGTCCACCGCGACCATCACCGTGGCTCGTTCCCGGGGCACCCGGACCTCGTCCATCGGCCGGGCGAACCCGGCCACCAGCAACGCCAGCATCGCCAGGAACAGGCCGGCCGGCAGGTGCCGACGCCAGGCCGGACGCTGCGGCGCCACCCGGTCCAGCAGCCGCAGGTTGGTGAACCGAACCGCGTACCGGGCACCGCGCCGCTGCATCAGCAGATAGCCGCCGGCCAGCGCGGCAACCGCGGCGAGCAGCCACAGCCGCTCCGGGGACTGCCACGTCATCGGTCTCCTCCTGCCGGTACCGGGGCGGGGCGGGCCGGCGGGCAGCCGGCCAGTTGCCGTTGGCGGTGCACGTGCCGGACTATGTCGGCCACCCAGTCCCGGTCGGTACGCAGCGCCAGATGGGCCGCGCCGGACCGGCGGATCGCCCCGGCCACCTGGCCACGCTGCTCGGCGGCGGCCTCGGCGTACCGTCGCCGCAGGTCCCGGCTGGCGGTGCTGATCTCCCGCCGACGGCCGGTCTCCGGGTCCTCGACGGTGATCACCCCGACGTCGGGCAGGTCGAGTTCCCGGGGGTCGGTGACCTCGATCGCCAGCACCTGGTGCCCGGCGGCGAGCCGGCGCAGCGGCCGTTCCCAGTCCGGCCGGTCGGCCGGGTCGTCCGGCAGTCCGTCGAGGAAGTCGGAGACCACCACCGCCAGCCCGCGCCGGGTGGCCGCCCGCCGGAGCCCGTCGATCCCGTCGGCCAGCGGCGGCGGCGCGTCCCGGCCGGACCGGTCGGCCGGTACGCGGGGCGCCGCGAGCAGCGCACGGAGCAGGTGCAGCAGATGGTCCCGGCCGGTGCGGGCCGGGAACCGGCGGATGCCGCCCGCCCCGATCAGCTGCGCCCCGACCGCGTTGCCGGTGCCGGCGGTCAGGAAGCCGACCGCGGCGACCGCCGCCACCGCCAGTTCCCGCTTCTCCAGCTCACCGGTGCCGAAGTCCATGCTGGCCGTCCCGTCGACCAGCAGCCAGCAGGTCAGCTCCCGGTCGGCGTCGACCTCGCGGACGTGCGGCACGGTGGTCCGGGCGGTGACCGCCCAGTCCATCCGGCGTACCTCGTCCTCGCCGGGCCGGTACTCCCGGCTGCCGGCGGGTTCGCTGCCGGCGCCGGGCAGCAGACCCAGGTGCTGCCCGTGCAGCAGGCCGTCCAGCCGCCGGGTCACGGTCAGCTCCAGCCGGCGCAGCGGGTCCGGTGGGGTCAGCTCCGGCAGGGTGGCCGGGCCGGGCGGGCAGTCGCCAGTCACGCGACGGCCGCCAGTCCGGGTCGCTGGTCGTGGGCCGGCGCGATCCGCGGCGGCGGGACCACCTGGATCAGCCGGCGGACGATCGACCCGGCGTCGACGCCGTCCGCGACCGCGTCGAAGGAGAGCACCAGCCGGTGGGCGAGCACGTCGGTGGCGAGTTCCCGGACGTCCTCGGGCAGCACGTAGTCGCGGCCGCGCAGCAGTGCCAGGCCCCGGGCGGCGGCGACCAGACCGAGGGTGGCGCGCGGGCTGGCACCGTACGCCAGCAGCCCGGTCAGCTCCGGCAGCCCGAACAGTTGCGGGCGGCGGGTGGCCAGCACCAGCCGGACGATGTACTCGGCGAGCGCGTGGTGGACGAACACCTCCCGGGCCTGCTGCTGCATCGCGCACAGGGTGGCCGCGTCCAGCACCTGGCGGGGCTGCGGGCGGTCCACCCCCATCCGGTAGAGGATGCCGAGCTCCTCCTCGTCGGTCGGGTAGTCGACCACGACCTTCATCAGGAACCGGTCCCGTTGCGCCTCCGGAAGCTGGTAGACGCCTTCGGACTCGATCGGGTTCTGGGTGGCCAGTACCAGGAACGGGTCCGGCACCGGGTAGCTGCGGCCGCCGATCGAGACCTGCCGCTCGGCCATCGCCTCGAGCAGCGCCGACTGCACCTTGGCCGGCGCCCGGTTGATCTCGTCGGCGAGCACCAGATTGGCCATCACCGGCCCGAGTTCGACGTCGAACGACTCGGTCGACGCCCGGTAGATCCGGGTGCCGACGATGTCGGAGGGCACCAGGTCGGGGGTGAACTGGATCCGGGAGAAGCTGCCGCCGACGGCGACCGCGAGGGTCTGCGCCGCGAGGGTCTTGGCGATCCCCGGTACGCCCTCCAGCAGGCAGTGTCCGTTGGCGAGCAACGCGGTGAGTAGCCGCTCGACCAGCCGGTCCTGCCCGACGATCACCCGTTTGACCTCGAACAGCGTCTGCTCCAGTGCGGCCGCGGCCGGAGCGGCGTCGGCTGGCTGTTCCGTACTGACTTGTGGCTCGGTCGTCGTCATCGCACCGTCCTTGACGCTGGTCGCCAATCGCCGGTCGGCCCCGACGGTGCGGGGCCACTGCGGCGCCGGCGCAGGGGTGCCCCGGATCGGGCCGTTCTAACGCCGGGATCCGTCGCCGACCGGGTGATTGACCGGCCGGGGTGGTAGGACCGACACCGAACCGGGGTGGCAGGTCCGACGCCGGTCACACCGGATACCGTTCCGGCGTGACCGCGCCACAGACCAGTTCCACCCCGCAACCCCCGGCCAGCACCAGGCGCCGCCCGGCCGGTTGGCTGGTGTGGCCGGTGGTGCTGCCGGGGCTGCTCTGGGCGGTGCTGCGGCTGGCCGGCTGGGAGTCCGGCCCGCTGGTGCAGCTGCTCGCGTTCACCCCGTACGTGGCGGCCTGGACGGTTGTCCCGCTGGCGGTGGTGGTCTGGTCCCGGCGGTGGTGGGCCAGCGGTGCCGCGCTGCTGGCGGTGGTGTCGTTGGCCGTCGCGGTGCTGCCCCGGGCGGTGCCGGACGGCGGCCGGACCGCGACCGCCGCCGACGGGGTCACGGTCCGGGTCGCCACGGCCAACCTGCTGGCCGGGGCGGCGGACCTGACGGTGCTGATGGAGTTGCTGCGCCGGGAGCGGGTGGACGTGCTGGCGATGCAGGAGTTCACTCCGGCGGCCGAGGCCGAGCTGGACCGGCTCGGCGTCGGCGACCTGTTGCCGTACCGCCGGGCCGATCCGGAGGTGGGGACCACCGGGTCGGCGGTCTACGCGCGCTGGCCGGTCACCGACGACGGGGTGCGGCGCAACGTGGGCGGCTTCGCCCAGTCGTACGGCACGGTCCGCCCGCCGGGCAGCGGGCCGGTACGGGTCGAGTCGGCGCACCCGATGGCGCCGTTCGCGCTGCACACCCTGTCGTCGTGGCGGGCCGACCTGGCCGGACAGCCCCGCCCCGACCCGCAGGGCCCGCCGCGAATCCTGGCCGGCGACTTCAACGCCACCCTGGACCACGCGGCGCTGCGCCGGCTGATCGCGGCAGGCTACGTCGACGCCGCCGACGCGACCGGCGACGGGCTGGTCGGCACCTGGGGGCCGTACAGCGGTAGCCCGATCCCGCCGGTGACGCTGGACCGGGTGCTGGTGGACGACCGGATCGGGGTGCGGTCGGTGACCGTGCACCGGGTGCCCGGCAGCGACCACCGGATGGTCGTCGCCGGGCTGGTGCTGCCGGCCGCTTGACCTGGACCGCCCGCCCGGGGCCAGGGCAGGTCACCGGTGGCCCCGGGCCGGCAGGTCAGACGCCAGTGGTGGTCCGGCTGCGGGCCAGTCCGTAGGTGAGCGCGTCGACCAGGGCGTGCCAGCTGGCCTCGACCACGTTCTCGTGCACCCCGACGGTGGTCCAGTCCCGGGCGTTGCCGTCGACCGTCTCCACCAGCACCCGGGTGATCGCCCCGGTGCCCTGGCTGCCTTCCAGGATCCGCACCTTGTAGTCGGCCAACCGGAAGTCGGCCAGGTCCGGGTAGTGGCTGCGCAGCGCCACCCGCAACGCCTCGTCGAGGGCGTTGACCGGGCCGTTGCCCTCGGCGGTGGCGATCACCCGCTCGCCGCGTACCCGGACCTTGACGGTGGCCTCGGAGACCACCGCGCCGTCCTCGCGGTGCTCCACCAGCACCCGGTAGGACTCCAGGGCGAACGGCCGGGTGGTGACGGCACCGGTGTCGGCCGCCAACTCGGAGCGGACCAGCAGCTCGAACGAGGCGTCGGCGGCTTCGAAGGACCAGCCGCCGGCCTCCAGCTCCTTGACCCGCTTGGTGACCCGGGACAGCGCGTCCGGATGGCCGGCCAGGTCGACACCGAGTTCACGACTCTTCAACTCGATGCTGGCCCGGCCGGCCATCTCGGTCACCAGGATCCGCATGTCGTTGCCGACAACCGACGGGTCGACGTGGTTGTACAGCAACGGATCCACTTTGATCGCACTCGCGTGCAGCCCCGCCTTGTGGGCGAAGGCGGCGGCCCCGACGTAGGCCTGGTGGGTGTCGGGGGCGATGTTGGCGATCTCGGCGATGGCGTGCGAGACGCGCACCATCTGTTCCAGGCAGCCGTCCGGTAGGACCGGCAGCCCGAGCTTGAGTTGCAGGTTGGCGACGACGGCGAACAGGTCGGCGTTGCCGGGGCGTTCGCCGTACCCGTTGGCGGTGCCCTGGAAGTGCCGGACGCCCGCCTCGACGGCGGCGATGGTGTTGGCCACCGCGCAGGAGGTGTCGTTCTGGCAGTGGATGCCGAGCCGGTCGGCGCTCAGCCCGGTCCGGTCGACCAGATCGGCGATCGCCGCGCCGATCTGTGACGGCAGCATCCCGCCATTGGTGTCGCACATCACCACGACCTCGGCGCCGGCGGCGGCCGCCGCGCTGACCACCGAGGCGGTGTACGCCGGGTCGTGCCGGAAGCCGTCGAAGAAGTGTTCGCAGTCGAGGAAGACCCGCCGGCCCTCGGCGACGAAGTGCGCGACCGTGTCGGTGACCATCGCCAGGTTCTCCGCGCCGGTGGTGCGCAGCGCCCGTTCGACGTGCCGGATGTCGGACTTGGCGACCAGGCAGACCGCTGGTGTCTCGGCGTCGAGCAGGGCCCGTACCTGCGGATCGTCGGCGACCTTGACGCCGGCCTTGCGGGTGGCACCGAACGCGACGAGTACGGCGTGCCGCAGATCGAGTTCGGTGCGGGCTCTGCGGAAGAACTCGGTGTCCTTCGGCATCGCGCCGGGCCAGCCGCCCTCGATGAAGCCGACGCCGAAGTCGTCCAGCAGCCGCGCGACGGCGAGTTTGTCGACCACCGAGTAGCTGATGCCCTCACGCTGCGCACCGTCGCGCAGAGTCGTGTCATAGACCTGGAAAGTCATCTCGATCCTTTCGACGGACGTCCCGTACCACCCGCTGCTCGCGCCGGGCCGTCCCCACCCGCTCGTCCGGCCGACCTCGTACGGCCAACAAAAAGACCCCCCGCGGATGCGGGAGGTCTGCGCGCTCGGCGGACGGTTGCCGGGCGCGCTAACTGCCAATAATGAGTACGAGGCGAGTCACGCAGGGTACTTTGCCACCGACCGCGCCCGGACCGGTAGTCGAATCCACATCGCGGGACAGTGGGACCGTCCGAGGTCAGGTGTACCGATCGAGCGCCATGGGTATTCCTGGGACGACGACGCAGTCAGTTCCGCCGAGCGAGGGAGTGACCTCCGATGGACAGGCTCGATCCGCAACACACCGCACTGACGGGGCCGGCCGGTGGTCAGGGTGACGTCGTGGGCGGCACCCCGGCCGGCACGTTCGACCCGTGGCGCTACCGCGACGACGCGGGGGTCGACGGCGCCAACCTGGCCGGCTACCACGTCGAGGCGACCGACGGCGGCATCGGCAAGATCGACTCCGCCACCGAAGAGGTGGACGGCAGCCATCTGGTGGTCGACACCGGGCCGTGGATCTTCGGCCGGAAGGTGATGCTGCCGGCCGGGGTGGTCAACCACGTCGACCACGACGAGCAGAAGGTCTACGTCGACCGCGACAAGAGCCAGATCAAGGACGCCCCCGAGTACGACGGGACCAGCTCGACAGATCCGGCGTACCGCGACAAGCTGAGCGCCTACTACGGCGGTGCCACCGGCACCCCGGTCCCGCCGATGGCGCCGGGCCGGATCATCTGACCCGGTGACGACCCACCCGGTGCGGGTGGCCGGTGCGGGTGGCACCGGCTACCCGCACCGTTTACCGGTGTCGGTCGGGCTGGCTACCGTAGGATCCATGACTGCCGCCGCCACCCGCTCGTTGGCCTTCGCGACCATGTTCAACTTCCGCGACATCGGGGGCTACCCGGGGCTCGACGGCCGTACGGTCCGCTGGCAGCGGATCTACCGGGCCGACTCGCCGCACCGGCTCGACGCCGACGACGCGGCGGCGTTCGACGCGCTCGGCGTACGGACCGTGATCGACCTGCGCCGGCCGCACGAGGTCGAGACGTACGGACGGATCCCGCCAGCGGACGGCTTCGAATACCACAACATCCACCTACGGCACCAGGACTGGGGCGAGATCCCCTACCAGCCGGATCAGGGTGCCGCCCGCTACCTGGCCGACCGCTACCACGATCTGACCGAGCAGGCCGCGGATGGCTTCGTCGCGGCGATCTCGCTGCTGGCCGAGGCACGGACCGCACCGGCGGTGGTGCACTGCATGGCCGGCAAGGACCGCACCGGGCTGGTCTGCGCGATGACGCTGTCCCTGCTCGGGGTCCGGGATTCGGTGATCGCCGAGGACTACGCGTTGAGCAACGCCGGCAGCGAACGGCTGCTCGCCTGGCTGCGTACCCAGGCCGGCAACGACCATCTGGTGCCGGTGCCGTTCTTCTCCTGCCCGGCCGAGGCGATGCAGACGTTCCTCACCGAGCTGCGGCAGCGGCACGGCTCGGTTGAGGGGTACCTGCGCGCAGCCGGGCTGCCCGCAGACCGGATCACGGCGTTGCGCGACCACCTGTTGACCCAGTGACCGGATGACGTGGTGACCGGGCCGGGGCCCGGTCACCACGTCACGGCGCTGCTCAGAACACCCGGTGCACCCAGCCGTCCGGGTCGGCGCCCCGGCCCCGCTGCAGGTCGACCAGGCTCTGCCGCAGCGCCATGGTGACCTCCCCCGGCCCGCCGTCGGCCACGGTGAACTCGCCGTCGGCCGAGCGGACCCGGCCGATCGGCGTGATCACCGCGGCGGTGCCGCAGGCGAACGCCTCACGCAATCTGCCGCTGGCCGCGTCGGCCTGCCACTGGGCCAGGCTGACCGGCTGTTCCACGACCTGGTGACCGGCCCGGCGGGCCAGGGTGATCACCGACTCGCGGGTGATGCCCGGCAGGATCGCGCCGGTCAGCGGCGGGGTGACCAGCGAACCGTCGTCGTAGACGAAGAAGACGTTCATGCCGCCGAGTTCGTCGACGTACTGCCGTTGCACCGCGTCGAGGAAGACCACCTGGTCGCAGCCGTGCTCGATCGCCTCTGCCTGGGCCACCAGCGAGGCGGCGTAGTTGCCCCCGCACTTCGCGGCCCCGGTACCGCCCGGGGCGGCCCGGGTGTAGACCGAGGACGCCCAGACCGTCACCGGTTTGACGCCGCCGGAGAAGTAGGAACCGACCGGTGAGGCGATCACCGCGTAGAGGTACTCGCGGGCCGGCCGGACACCGAGGAAGACCTCACTGGCGAACATGAACGGTCGCAGGTAGAGGCTGCCGTCGTCACCGGCGGGAATCCACTGTCGATCAATCGTGATCAGGTGCCGCAGCGAGTCGAGGAAGACCTGCTCCGGCAGGGCCGGCATCGCCATCCGGGCACCGGAGGCGATGAACCGCGCCGCGTTGGCGTCCGGGCGGAACAGGGTCACTCCCCCGTCCGCAGCGTGGTAGGCCTTCAGTCCTTCGAAGATTTCCTGGGCGTAGTGCAGCACCGCGGTCGCCGGATCCATCGGGATCGGCGCCCGTGGCTCCACCCGGGCGTCGTACCAGCCCTTGCCCTCGGCGTACCGGACGGTGACCATGTGGTCGGTGAAGATCTGACCGAACCCGGGATTGGCCAGCAGCGCGGCGCGTTCCGCGTCGGCTACCGGGTGTGGATTCGGACGGATCTCGAATTCGAGTTTGTCACCGCCGATCATCGGGCTGACCTCCATGGCGAGAAAGCGACGAAGCTGTGTGTCATGCAACTTACCCCGAACGTTCGTTCAGCGGGAACCGGCACGACGGCCGGTAGGTCCGCCACCTGGTGATTGGCCGTCGGCGGTGGCGTCGACGGCCGAGGTACGTCGGCGCGCCGACCGGCACGGGGCACCCGGATCGATCCGCGCATCGGCGCGTGAATCGACGGAGGCCGTACCGGTCGGGCTCGACGGAGGACGGCGCGGATCCGGCCGCCGACGCGCGTGACGTGGGCGGACACCGGTCCGCACGGCCGGTGCGCGGTGTGGCAACGGCGAGGCTCGACCGGCGGTACGCGGGTCGAGCGGTTGGGCTCAGCCCACCGCGTGAGCGGCCAGCCGATCGCCGATCTCGGCGGTACGCAGCGTGGCTCCCGGAGCGCGGGAGGCCAACTCGGCCGCGACCGCCCTGGCTACTCGCTCGGCCGATTCAGGGTGACCGAGGTGGTCGAGCAGTAGCGACGCGGACAGCACGGCGGCCACCGGGTCGGCGACGCCCTTGCCAGCGATGTCCGGCGCGGAGCCGTGCACCGGCTCGAACATCGACGGGTAGCGGCGTTCCGGGTTGATGCAGCCGCTGGCCGCCAGTCCGATGCCGCCGGTCACGGCAGCGGCGATGTCGGTCAGGATGTCACCGAACAGGTTGTCGGTGACCACCACGTCGTAGCGCTGGGGCTGGGTGACCATGAACATGGCCGCGGCGTCGACGTGCTGGTACTCGGTCTCGATGTCCGGGAAGTCGGCCTTGACGGCGGCGAAGGTCCGCGACCACAGCGACCCGGCGTGGGTCAGCACGTTGGTCTTGTGCACCAGGGTGACCTTGCGCCGCTCCCGGCGCGCGGCGCGGGTGAAGGCGTCCCGGATCACCCGCTCCACCCCGTGCCGGGTGTTGAGGCTCTCCTCGGTGGCGACCTCGGCGGGGGTGTCGCGGTGCATCGTGCCGCCGGCCCCGGTGTAGAGGCCCTCGGTGCCCTCGCGAACCACGACGAAGTCGATCTCGCCCGGCTTGACGCCCCCGAGTGGGCTGGCGGTGCCGGGCCAGAGCCGGGACGGACGCAGGTTGACGTACTGGTCGAAGGCGAACCGCAGCTTGAGCAGCAGGCCGCGCTCCAGTACTCCGGGCGGGACGCTGGGGTCGCCGACCGCGCCGAGCAGGATGGCGTCGTGACCGGCGAGTTCGTCCAGTACCGAGTCGGGCAGCACCTCGCCGGTGCGGTGGTAGCGGGCGGCGCCGAGGTCGTACTCGGTCGCCTCGACGCCGGGCAGCACCGCGTCGATGACCTTCCGGGCCTGCGCGGTCACCTCGGATCCGATGCCGTCGCCGGCCACGACCGCGATCCGCGCCATCGCCACGTCAACTCCCTCGTCTGCTCCGTCGACCGCCTAGCGCACGTTAAGCGATCGTCCCGGAAATCGGTACGTCGGTCCCAGGATACGGACGTTACCCGCTGGTCGAGGAGTCCCGCGCCGCCCAGGGGGGGCACACAGCCGGGCTTAACACCATACTTACCTCGGACGGCTACTGTAGGTGAAGACCGGATCCGGGCACCGGCGAAGGAGAATCGACGATGCTGGCGTACCGCGCCGCCCAGCCGGAACCGCCCGATCTGCGGATCGGTCCGACGCCGGGAGCCGGCGCCCCGACCGGGTCGTCCGGCACCGCCACGGCGACGGACGGCAACCGCCCGGCCGGCCAGCTGGTCGCCCGGCACACCGTCGCCACGTCCACCACCGAGTACCAGCTCGTTCTGGTGGGCAGCGAACGGATCGGCCGGCGTGGGCTGAGCGAGGCGATCGGCGACGCGGTCGCGGAGCTGCGGGCGATCGACGTGACGTACAGTCCGCTGCGGCCGAACAGTCTGGTTTCGCTGCTGCGCCGGGGTGAGGTCGCGGCCGAGGTCTATCCGCCGCTGGCCGATATCGTGCACCGGTGCGAGGCGATGCGGGTGGCCACCGAGGGCTGGTTCGACCCGTGGGCGGTGCCCGGTGGGTTCGACCCGGCCGGCATGATCAAGGGCTGGGCCATCGAGCGGGCCGCTGGTCGGTTGCGCGCCGCCGGAATCACCGAATACGCCGTGGTCAGCGGCGGTGATCTGGTGGTACGCGGACGCGCCCCGCACGGCGGACCGTGGCGGATCGCCCTGCAGCAGCCGCTGTCCGCAGACACCGGCGACGGCCCGGCCGGCGCCACGCCGGGCAGCCAGCCGACCACCGTGACCATGGTGGACGGAGCGATCGGGACCAGCGGACTGACCGCCGGCAGCCGAAAGGTCGTCGACCCGCACACCGGGGCCGTAGTGGAGCGGGACAGCGCCGCCATGGTGATCGGCGCGGACCTCGCGGTGGCCGACGGCTACGCGACCGCGCTGTTCGCCGCCGGACCCGCCGGCCGCGACTGGTTTCCTACAGTGGACGGATACCACGTACTGGACCTGGTCGGCGAAAGAAGATCGCCCCCTGGCGCGGCCCACCCCCGTGATCTCGGCAAATGACCACGGGAGCGGGCCGGCGACACGTGCGCTCAGCTCGCGCACCGGGGGTGCAGTCACCCGGGAGACCACGGCCCGGCCGGAACGTCACCCGAAGACGCGACCGGCGCCGGAGCAACTCCTGAGCAACCGCACCGCCACGCTATCGATTCCGCACAACCGGGCGCAAGGTTCCAATTCCTCTGACATTGCTTGTCGGCCACGGCACTGGGTGGAATGATCCCCCTGATGGATGGCACGCTGTGCGGCGTGACATTCGATCTAGTCGTATGGGCGTTGGACGATCAGTCCACCTCGGCGGACGTACACGCCGCACACGAACTGTGCCGGCAGGGTGAGCACGCCGACGGTGCGACCGACCGCCGGATCACGTCCTTCCACGCCGCGCTGACCGCCAGTTACCCGGATCAAGGTGCCGCTTCCACCACAGAAGACTGCCCCTGGGCAAAGGTCCCATTACATACCGCAACCGACCACGTCGAGATGAACCTGCGTCAGACCTGCGCCGACGAGGTGCTGCTCACCATCGAACGGCTGGCTCAGGAACACGATCTGCTGCTGCTCGACCCGCAGGACGGCTCGGTCTACCCGCCGCCGGCCAGCGCGTCGACCCGCTGAGCGGGCGGCGGTTCGGGGACGAGGGTCCCCGAACCGCCGAAGTCGGACGACACGTCCGGCGGGTCACTCCTCGCGAAGGTCCACCGCGCTGGCCGCGGTCGCCCCGATCGAGCTGGCGGCATTGTGCAGCGACTCCGCGCCGACGGCGGAGTCGACGGTGAGGGTCATCAGCGCCTCGCCACCGGCGGACCGCCGAGCCACCTGCATGGCGGCGATGTTGACACTGGACTCGCCGAGGATCGAGCCGATCGTCCCGACCACGCCCGGCCGGTCGGCGTACCGGAAGAAGAGCAGGATGCCCTCGGCGGACAGCTCGAGGTCGAAGCCGTCGACCTCGGTCAGCCGGACCACGTCCCGCCCGGCGGACTGCACCACGGTGCCGGAGACACTTGCCGTACCGCCGTCGGGCAGCACCCCCCGGACGGTGACCAGGTTGGGCTGGTCGACGGTGTCCGGGTGGGTGACCAGCTCCACCTCGACGCCCCGGTCGGCGGCCAGGTGCGGCGCGTTGACGTAGGTGACCTGCTCCTCGACCACCGAGCTGAACAGCCCCTTGGTGGCGGCCAGCTTGAGCACCGACACCTCGTTGCCGACGACCTCGCCGCGGACCTCGACGGTGACGCTGGCCGCGACCACCCCGGCCACCGCGGTGAACACCTTGCCGAGCTTCTCGGCCAGCGGCAGCAGCGGCCGGACATCCTCGGCGACCACCCCGCCGGCCTGCACGTTCACCGCGTCGGGAACGAACTCGCCCTGCAGCGCGAGCTTGACGCTGCGGGCCACGGCCAGACCCGCCTTGTCCTGCGCCTCGGCGGTCGAGGCCCCCAGGTGCGGGGTGGCGACGACGTTGTCGAAGGCGAACAGCGGCGACGAGGTGCACGGCTCCTTCGCGTACACGTCGACGCCGGCACCACCGACCCGGCCCTCGGCCAACGCATCGGCCAGCGCCTGCTCGTCGACGAGGCCGCCCCGGGCGGCGTTGACGATCCGGACCCCGGGCTTGACGATCGCCAGCTCCTTCTCGCCGATCAGGCCGAGCGTCTCCGGGGTCTTCGGCAGGTGGATCGAGATGAAGTCGCTCTCCCGGAGCAGCTCCTCCAGCCCGACCAGGCGAACCCCGAGCTGCGCCGCGCGGGCCGGCTGGATGTACGGGTCGTACGCGATCAGCCGGGTGCCGAACGCGGCGATCCGCTGCGCGAACAGCACGCCGATGCGGCCGAGCCCGACCACGCCGACGGTCTTGCCCTGCAGCTCGACGCCGGTGTACTTCGACCGTTTCCACTCGCCGGCCTTGAGCGCGGCGCTGGCGCTTGCGGTGTTGCGGGCCACCGCGAGCAGCAGGGCGATCGCCTGCTCAGCAGCGGAGACGATGTTGGAGGTGGGTGCGTTCACCACCATGACGCCTCGGGCGGTGGCGGCCGGCACCTCGACGTTGTCCAGGCCGACGCCGGCGCGGGCGACCACCTTCAGCTGGGGCGCGGCGGCCAACGCCTCGGCGTCGATCTGGGTGGCGCTGCGCACGATCACCGCGTGGGCGTCGGCGAGCGCGGCCAGCAGGGCGGGACGGTCCGTGCCGTCGACGTGGCGGACATCGAAGTCATGAGCGAGTACGTCGATTGCGGCGGGCGCGAGCTCTTCAGCGATCAGTACGACAGGATTCATTGGTCCTCAAAGTCGTCCGGGACGGGTATCGGCGGCGGTGGGGCGCCGCTCTGCGCCCTACGCTCCCCCGCCCGGGTGTCGCGCCGGCACGGAGGCGGCCTACCCGCGATCGTAGGCGCAGCCGTGGACGGCGCGGCTCAGGGCCGGGGGTGAGGGCCCTCACAAATCAGACCTAACACCCGCCCCCGGCCAACCGCCGCCGCACTCCGACCGCCGCCGGACCGTCAGCCGGCTGCCGCCGGACCGTCAGCCGGCTGCCGCCGGACTGACCGGATGGCGGGGGATCCGGCTGCGGACGATGCCGCCGTCACCGATCTGCCGGAACGTGCCGGCCTCCGCCTCCAGGGTGTCGTAGAGCAGGTCGAAGGCGAGCGAACCGACCGGCGGATAGACCCGCTCGCGGGGCGGCTCGGCACCCGGCGACAACGCCCCCTGGTCGGTCATGAACTCGAGAATCGCCTCGCGGACCGCCGGCAGGCACACCGGGGAGTGGTACAGCACGTTGAGCGCCTGCATCCGCATGCCCTGGACGTGCTCCTCACCCTTGTTGTCGTGGAAGTGCGGGTTGCGGGTCTCCACCTGCAGCACCGGCACCGAATGCGCCATCACCTCGGGGCTGTCGGTGTCCAGGATGCCGCCGAAGCGTTCGAACAGGTCGACGTACTCGTACGGCTCGACGGCGAAACCGCCGGCCAGCCGCAGCCGCAGGCCGAGGTCGAGGCTGAGTGCGTGCTCGCCGGCGTTGCCGGTGGCGATCACCTCGGTGCCGAAGCCGGAGTACTCGGCGATCAGCCGGTTGAGGAATCCGTTGGTGATCTCCGAACTGCGGCCCCGGCGGCTGAAGAACAGTCGACCGTCGCGCAGCTTGGGCTTGGAGTGCCAGGAAATCCGGACCATCGAATACGGGCTGTCGGCCAGGTGCAGGCCAGCGGCGTACACCTTGCAGTATTCGTGGACCGCGCCGGGGACGTAGTTGTCGGCGTCCACGTAGCCGACGTACCGGCGCCCGGTGAGCGCGGCGACCGCCATGCCGATCAGCATCGCCTCGCCCTTGCCGGTGCGGATCAGCCCGCTCTCGTCGATCAGCTCCGGCATGCCGGCGGCTTTCATCGCCGCGGCCAGCCCTGGATCTCGTTGGTGCACGGTGACCGCCGGCCGGTCCGCCGACCGGCAGAACTGCTCAACGGTATGGGCCTCGATCTCATAACGGTCCACCGGCTGCCGGCCGCTGTTCGAGACGAGCACGATCAGACAGTCGTGCGGAATACCAGAGAGCACTCCTTCGATCACCCTGCGTGTTTCATTCATGCAGGGTATGACCACCACCATGTCCCGCTCGACGGCCCGGATGTCCTCCTGAGAGACCAGCCCACGGCTGCGGTCACCGGCGACATCCCCCGAGTCCAGCTCGATGACACGCTGAAGCTCATGGATGCGAACGGCCCCGAAGCGCTCCGTACGGTGCGATTGCTCCAGACGCATGCGGGGCACATTACCCGAGGCGGCCATTAACTACCTGTAACCGTAGGTCAATTATCGGCGTCGGAAACCGACTACCCGAAACCGACCCCAAGCCGCAATCTTCCGGTAACGAAACTCCGCCCGAGATAGGCGCAGAGCCCATCACCGATCACTGTCGGTGATGGGCTCTGTCCGGCGTCAGGCGGTCTCGGTGATCGGTCGGTCGACCCAGCTCATCATGCCGCGCAGCTTCCGCCCGGTCTCCTCGATCGGGTGCGCCGCGCCCTCGGCCCGCCACTTGGCGAAGTTCGGCCGGCCCGCGTCGTCCTCGGCGATCCACTCCCGGGCGAACTCCCCGGACTGCACCTCGGCGAGGATCTTGCGCATCTCCTCCTTGACCCTGGCGTCGACCACCCGTGGGCCACGGGAGTAGTCGCCGTACTCGGCGGTGTCCGACACGCTGTAGCGCATCCGGGCGACGCCGCCCTCGTACATCAGATCCACGATCAGCTTGAGCTCGTGCAGGCACTCGAAGTAGGCGATCTCCGGCGCGTAGCCGGCCTCGGTCAGCACTTCGAACCCGGTCTGCACCAGCGCCGACGCGCCGCCGCAGAGCACCGCCTGCTCACCGAACAGGTCGGTCTCGGTCTCCTCCTTGAAGGTGGTCTTGATCACGCCGGCCCGGGTGCCGCCGATCGCCTTGGCGTACGCCAGGGCGAGACCGAAGGCAGCACCGCTGGCGTCCTGCTCGACCGCGACCAGGCATGGCACGCCCTTGCCGTCGACGTACTGCCGACGGACCAGGTGCCCGGGGCCCTTCGGCGCCACCATCGCCACGTCCACATCGGCCGGCGGGGTGATGAACCCGTACCGGATGTTCAGCCCGTGGCCGAAGAAGAGCGCCTTGCCGGCGGTCAGGTTCGGTGCGATCGCCTCGGCGTAGAGCGACCGCTGCGCGGTGTCCGGGGCCAGCACCATGATCACGTCGGCCCAGGCCGAAGCCTCGGCTGGACCGAGGACCCGCAGCCCCTGCTCCTGTGCCTTGGCCCGGCTCTTGGAGCCCTCCGGCAGGCCGATCACGACGTCGACACCCGAGTCGCGCAGCGACAGCGCATGGGCGTGGCCCTGGCTGCCGTACCCCAGCACGGCGACCTTCCGCCCCTGGATGACGGTCAGGTCGGCGTCGTCGTCGTAGAACACCTCAGCGGTCATGACTTCCCTCTCGTGTGCCCGGCCACGGTGGCCGGCTTTTCCTCGGGCGGCAGCTGCCTGCCGCAGGTCATCAGGGCCGGCAGCCGATGCTGCCGGCCGGCGGTCAGGCGGCGCGCAGCGCCGGCCCGGTGGTGATCGACCGGGAGCCGCGCCCGATCGCGACCAGACCGGACTGCACCATCTCCTTGATGCCGAACGGTTCGAGATCGCGCAGCAACGCGTCCAGCTTGTCGGTCGTGCCGGTGGCCTCGACGGTGAGGGTGTCCGGTGCGACGTCCACCACCCGGGCGCGGAACAGGTTCACCGTCTCCAGCACCTGCGAGCGCATCGCCCGGTCCGCGCGGACCTTGACCAGCAGCAACTGGCGGGCGACCGACACCGCCGGATCGAGTTCCACGATCTTCAGTACGTTGACCAGCTTGTTCAGCTGCTTGGTCACCTGCTCCAGCGGCGACGAGTCGGCGTCGACGACGATGGTGACCCGGGAGACCTCGGGGTTCTCCGTTTCGCCGACCGCCAGTGAGTCGATGTTGAACCCGCGCCGGGAGAACAGGCCGGACACCCGGGCCAGCACCCCGGGCTTGTTCTCCACCAGCACGGAGAGCGTGTGCTTGGTCATTTCTTCCTCGTCATCATCGGATTGGCCGGGTCGTGACAGGTCGTCCTCGTCACAGGTCGTCCTCGTCGAAGGTGGGCCGGACGTCCCGGGCGAACATGATCTCATCGTTGCTGGTGCCGGCGGCGACCATCGGCCAGACCATGGCGTCCTTGCCGACCACGAAGTCGATCACGACCGGGACGTCGTTGATCTCCATTGCGGCGGCAATGGTCTTGTCCACGTCCGCGGCGTTTTCGCAGCGCAGCCCGACACAGCCGAGCGCCTCGGCCAGTTTGACGAAATCCGGGATGCGGTGCTTGTGGGTGCCCAGGTCGGTGTTGGAGTAGCGCTCGCCGTAGAACAGTGTCTGCCACTGCCGGACCATGCCCAGGTTGCCGTTGTTGATCAGCGCCACCTTGACCGGGATGCCCTCCAGGGCGCAGGTGGCCAGCTCCTGGTTGGTCATCTGGAAGCAGCCGTCGCCGTCGACCGCCCAGACCACCGTCTCCGGCTGGCCGACCTTGGCGCCCATCGCGGCCGGGACCGCGTACCCCATGGTGCCCAGGCCGCCGGAGTTGAGCCAGGTGTTCGGCTTCTCGTAGGAGATGAACTGGGAGGCCCACATCTGGTGCTGGCCGACGCCGGCGACGTAGATGGCGTCCGGTCCGGCCAGCTTGCCGAGCCGCTCGATCACGTACTGCGGGGACAGCGTGCCGTCGTCCGGCTCGTCGTAGCCCAGCGGGTAGCGTTGCCGCAGGTCGTCCAGCTGCGCCCACCAGTCGCTGCGGTCGCCGGCCGGGCCGGCGGGGCGCACCGCCGGGCGGCCGGCGGGGGGGGCGGCCCGCTCCGCCGCCGGGTACGCCTCGATCAGCTCGTCGATGACGTGCCGCGCGTCGCCGACGATCGGCACGTCGGCGGTACGGTTCTTGCCGATCTCGGCCGGGTCGATGTCGGCGTGCACCACCGCCGCGCCCGGGGCGAAGGAATCCAGCTTGCCGGTCACCCGGTCGTCGAACCGGGCGCCGAGAGCCACGATCAGGTCCGCCTTCTGCAGCGCGTACACCGCCGCGACGGTGCCGTGCATGCCGGGCATGCCCAGATGCTGCGGGTGCGAGTCGGGGAACGCGCCCCGGGCCATCAGCGTGGTGACCACCGGGATGCCGGTCAGTTCGGCGAGCCGGCGCAGCCCCTCGGTGGCCTGCGCCTTGAGCACGCCGCCGCCGACGTAGAGCACCGGGCGGCGGGCACCGGCCATCAGCCGGGCCGCCTCGCGGATCTGCTTGCCGTGCGGGTGCAGGGTCGGCCGGTAGCCGGGCAGGTCCAGCGTCGGCGGCCAGGCGAAGGTGGTCTGCGCCTGCAGCACGTCCTTGGGGATGTCGACCAGCACCGGGCCGGGCCGGCCGGTGGCCGCCAGGTGGAACGCCTCGGCGAGCACCCGGGGGATCTCCTCGCCCGACTGCACCAGGTAGTTGTGCTTGGTGATCGGCAGGGTGATGCCCTGGATGTCGGCTTCCTGAAAGGCGTCGGTGCCGATCGACGGGCGGGCCACCTGGCCGGTGATGGCCACGATCGGCACCGAGTCCATGTACGCGTCGGCGATCGGGGTGACCAGGTTGGTGGCACCCGGACCGGAGGTCGCCATGCACACCCCGACCCGACCGGTGGCCTGGGCGTAGCCGGTCGCGGCGTGCCCGGCGCCCTGCTCGTGGCGGACCAGGATGTGCCGCACCGTCGAGTCGTACAGCGGGTCGTAGGCCGGCAGGATCGCCCCGCCGGGGATGCCGAACACCACGTCGACGCCGAGTGCCTCCAGGGACCGGACCAGGCAACCCGCGCCGGAGACCGGCACCGGCGGGGCCGGCGGCGGGGTCACGGCGTTGGCGAGGGTGACCGGGGTCGGCGCGGCCGCCGCGGCCGAGTGCGCGCGGTGGGCGAGGGTCTCGGGCGTGGGTCTCGTCATGACGATTCAGGCCTTCAGCTCAGTGGTCTCGTGACATGGGTCTCGGCGGCGTATCCGGCAGATGGGACCGATCGGCCGGAACCGGCAGGGATGTGGCAATAAAAACGGCCCTCGTGCAGATGCACGGGGCCAGCGCACTCTCGATCGGAGAGTGCGCTCAGGTAAGTACTCGAGACGACAGAGTCAGCGACATGGGGCTAAGCCTGACGCATCTCACGCGATGAGTCAACTGATCTCACATCCTGGGCGGCTAATGACGCCGCACCGGCGCTGGCCTGCTGATCTTCGCCGGGACGGCGGCGGCCGCCGATTCCATGCCGGTTACCGGACGACGTCGCCGCAGACAGCATCGCCTCCAGATGCTCGGCCGGCACCCCCCAGCCGAACAGCGCACCCTGCCCGAACCGGCAGCCCGCCTCCACCACGACGGCCAGCTCGGCCTGGTTGGTCACCCCCTCGGCGATGACCTCCAGACCCAACTGGTGCCCGAGCCGCATCACCACGTCGACCATCGGCGCGAACGCCCGCCGACCCGGCAGCGGCGGCGCGACCGGCCCCTGCTCCGCCACCAGGCTGTGGTCGATCTTGAGAATGTCGATCGGCAGGTTCCGCAGCTGGCCGAGCGACGAGTAGCCGGCGCCGAAATCGTCCAGGGCGATCCGTACCCCGGTGGCGCGCAGCGCCTTCAGCCGGCGGATCAGCTCCGCGAGGTCCCGGGCGACGGCATGCTCGGTGACCTCCAGCACCAGGCGTTGCGACGGCACCCGGTGCCGTCGCAACGCCTCGTCGACCTGCAGCACGTACTCCGGGGCGTGCAGCTCGTGCGGTGACACGTTGACCGACACCCAGACGTCGTGCCCCTCGGCCAGCCAGCGGGACAGCTGCCGGCACGCCTCGTCGAGCACCCAGGCACCCAGCCGGCTGATCATCCCGCACTCCTCGGCCAGCGGGATGAACTCGTCCGGTGGCACCTTGCCCAGCTCCGGATGGCGCCAACGGATCAACGCCTCGGCACCGACCGGCCGTACCGACGGCACCGCCACCACCGGCTGGAAGGCCAGCCGCAGCTCGCCGCGGTCGATCGCGCCGCGCATCTCGTGCTCCAGCCGGACCCGGCGACGCTGGGCCTGGTCGTAGGAGACGTCGTAGCGCTCCACCCGGTTCTTGCCCCGCTGCTTCGCCGAGCGCAGCGCCAGGTCCGCGTTGCGCAACAGCGTCGGCACGTCCTGCGCAGTCGAACAACAGGCCATCCCGATGCTCGTCGACACGTAGATCGGACCCTTGTCATGCGGGTACGGCTCGTCGAGGGCGCGCAGGATCCGGACCGCGACGCCGTGTGCCTCGTCCGGGTCCGGCAACGACAGCAGTACGGCGAACTCGTCGCCGCCCAACCGGGCAGCCAGCCCCGCCCCGGCCAGCTCGGCGATCAGCCGCCGGCCCACCTCGATCAGCACCGCGTCACCGACGTCATGACCCCGCATGTCGTTGACCGTCTTGAAACCGTCCAGGTCCAGGGTGAGCAGCCCGCCGGGACGCCGATCGGCGACGCAGTCGTACAGCTCACGCAGCAGCGCCCGCCGGTTGGCCAACCCGGTCAACGGGTCGGTGTGCGCCAGGTTGCGAAAGTGCGCCTCGCTGGCCGCCAGCCGGGCCGCGTACCGGCGCACGTCGAGCAGTGCCAGATACTGCCGGCTCACCAGGATGAAGCCCTCCAGGCTGCCGACCGCCACCGCGACGGTGGTGAACTCGCCGCCGCTGGCCACGTGGTAGAAGCCTGCGGCGGCCATCACCACCATCGGCAGGAACACGTAACCGGCCCCGCGCGGCACCAGGCCGGCCGGCGCGCTGCCGCCGCACCCCGGCCGTCCCCCACCGAACCAGACCAGCACCAGCCCGACCGGCAACCCGACGGCACCGACCAGGACGAGCCCCACACCGTACTGGCAGATGCCCGCCGCCGCGCCGATACCGCTGAGCCCGATCAGCACAGTGCCCGCGCCGCCGAGCAGCGGACCGGCCGGATGCCGGCCGCTGTGCAGCGCGGTCATCACCGCCACGCCGGTGATCGCGGCGACGGTCGCGGTGGCCAGCAGGATCGCCGGGCAGGCGGTCGGGGTGGCCGCGCCCAGCAGCCGGGTCGGTGGGGCGACCAGTACCCAGCCGGTGAACCACAGCGCCGCACCGACCGCCAGGCAGTCGAGCAGGTGACGCGCGGTCGGCGCGGACCGCCCGGCGGTGCCCGGCAGCCGCAGCAGGCCCCAGATCAGCAGCAGTCCGCCGAGCGCGCAGCCGACCGCGACGACCGTGGCGAGCAGACTCCGCTGAGGCTGCTGCCGATCCCACTCGGCGGCCATCGCGACGGCGCCGACCAGCCCGGTGAGCACGCTGACGGTGGTCAGCCCGGCGCCGACCGCGAGCAGCCGGTGGGCCCGGTCCGACGATCCGTCCCGGCGGCGGGCCACGACGAACAACCATCCCACGCCCAGCGCAGCCGCCAGCCCACTCGCCAACGCGAGCGCCTGCATGCCCGAGGGGAGGTGCACGCCACAACTCTGCCGGATCGGCGCCGGCCCGTGGTGCCGGGGTGCGGGTTTGCCGGCAGGAGACATCCCGACACGTGAAACGCGACACGGCTGGGACCGCCGGCCCGGCAACCGTGGTGTAACACTTGTCGAATGCCTGAGCTGCGGTCGAGGACCTCCACCCACGGTCGGACGATGGCCGGCGCCCGGGCCCTGTGGCGGGCCACCGGGATGACCGACGACGACTTCGGCAAGCCGATCGTCGCCATCGCCAACAGCTTCACCCAGTTCGTGCCCGGCCACGTACACCTGAAGGACCTCGGCGGACTGGTCGCCGACGCGGTCGCCGACGCCGGCGGGGTGGGCCGCGAGTTCAACACGATCGCCGTCGACGACGGCATCGCCATGGGCCACGGCGGCATGCTCTACTCGCTGCCCAGCCGGGAGCTGATCGCCGACGCCGTCGAGTACATGGTCAACGCGCACTGCGCCGACGCGCTGGTGTGTATCTCGAACTGCGACAAGATCACCCCGGGGATGCTGCTCGCCGCGCTGCGGCTGAACATCCCGACCGTGTTCGTCTCCGGCGGCCCGATGGAGGCCGGCAAGACCGTCGCCGTCGAGGGCGTCGTGCACGCCAAGCTCGACCTGATCGACGCCATGATCGCCGCGTCGAACGACAACGTGACCGACGCCCAGCTCGACACCATCGAGCGGTCCGCCTGCCCGACCTGCGGCTCCTGCTCCGGCATGTTCACCGCCAACTCGATGAACTGCCTCACCGAGGCGGTCGGGCTGGCGCTGCCGGGCAACGGCTCGGTGCTGGCCACCCACGCCGCCCGCAAATCGCTGTTCGTCGAGGCCGGCCGGACCGTCGTGGAGATCGCCAAACGGTGGTACGACGGCGACGACGCCTCGGTGCTGCCCCGCGCCGTCGCCAGCCGGGCCGCCTTCGAGAACGCGGTGGCCCTGGATGTGGCGATGGGCGGCTCCACCAACACGGTGCTGCACCTGCTGGCCGCCGCCCGCGAGGCCGAGCTGGACTTCGGCGTCGCCGACATCGACGACATCTCCCGCCGGGTGCCCTGCCTGGCCAAGGTCGCCCCGAACACCCCGAAGTACCACATGGAGGACGTGCACCGGGCCGGCGGCATCCCGGCGATCCTCGGCGAGCTGGACCGGGCCGGCGCGCTGCGCCGCGACGTGCACGCGGTGCACTCGCCGTCGCTGAGCCGGTGGCTGGCCGACTGGGACATCCGGGGCGGCAACGCCACCGACGAGGCGGTCGAGCTGTTCCACGCCGCCCCCGGCGGGGTGCGCACCACCGAGCCGTTCTCCACCACCAACCGCTGGTCCGGTCTGGACACCGACGCGGCGCAGGGCTGCATCCGCGACGTCGCCCACGCGTACTCCGCCGACGGCGGCCTGGCAATCCTGCACGGCAACCTGGCCCCGCAGGGCGCGGTGGTCAAGACCGCCGGGGTGCCCGACGACTGCCTGACCTTCCGCGGCCCGGCCAAGGTGTACGAGTCGCAGGAGGACACCGTCTCGGCGATCCTGGCCGGCGAGGTGGTCGCCGGTGACGTGGTCGTGGTCCGCTACGAAGGCCCCAAGGGCGGGCCGGGCATGCAGGAGATGCTCTACCCGACCTCGTTCCTGAAGGGGCGTGGCCTCGGCCGGGCCTGCGCGCTGATCACCGACGGCCGGTTCTCCGGCGGCACCTCCGGGCTGTCCATCGGGCACGCCTCCCCCGAGGCCGCCTCCGGTGGGCTGATCGCCCTGGTCGAGCCGGGCGACGAGATCGTCATCGACATCCCGGCCCGCAAGCTGGAGCTGAACGTGCCCGACGAGGTGCTGCAGGCCCGCCGGATCGCCCAGGAGAAGCGGGACCGCCCGTACACCCCGGTCGACCGGCAGCGGCCGGTATCGGCGGCGCTGCGGGCGTACGCCTCGATGGCCACCTCGGCCAGCGACGGCGCGTACCGTCTCGTCCCGGAGTGACCCGCCGCCACCCGCAGTGACCCACCGCCGCTTCGGCGACGTCTGCGCAGCTCACACCCGTTCGTCGAACATCTGTGCGATGATGACGCGGTGGCGGGTGAGGCCAGCATCCTGCACGCCGACCTGGACGCATTCTACGCCTCGGTCGAGCAGCGCGACGACCCCCGGCTGCGCGACCGGCCGGTGATCGTCGGCGCCGGCGTGGTGCTGGCCGCCAGCTACCAGGCAAAGGCGCGCGGTGTACGCACCGCGATGCCCGCCCGGCGGGCCCGGCTGATCTGCCCGGAGGCGGTGGTCGTGCCGCCCCGGATGGCGGCCTACACGGCGGCCAGTCGGGCGGTGTTCGAGGTGTTCCGGCAGACCACGCCGCTGGTCGAGCCGCTCTCCATCGACGAGGCGTTCCTCGACGTCGGCGGGCTGCGCCGGCTCGTCGGAGCGCCGGCCGACATCGCCGCCCGGCTGCGGGTCGCGGTCCGCGACCAGGTCGGGCTGCCGATCACCGTCGGGGTCGCCCGGACCAAGTTCCTGGCCAAGGTGGCCAGCGGCGTCGCCAAACCGGACGGGCTGCTGGTGGTGCCGCCCGACGAGGAGTTGGCGTTCCTGCACCCGCTGCCGGTCGAACGGCTCTGGGGCGTCGGCCCGGTCACCGCCGGCAGGCTGCGCGAACGCGGCATCACCACGGTCGGCCGGGTCGCCGGCCTCGGGGAGGCGGCGCTGGTCAGCATCGTCGGCGCCGCCGCCGGCCGGCACCTGCACGCCCTCGCCCACAATCAGGACCCGCGCCGGGTCCAGACCGGCGGCCGACGCGGCTCGATCGGCTCCCAGCAGGCGCTGGGCCGGGCCAACCGGGACCCGGCCGACGTGGACGCGATCCTCGCCGGGCTGGTCGACCGGGTCGGCCGACGCATGCGGGCCGCCGGGCGCACCGGCCGGACGGTCACCCTGCGGCTGCGGTTCGGCGACTTCACCCGGGCCACCCGCGCCCACACCCTGCCCCGGGCCACCGCCCAGACGTCGACCATCCTGGACACCGCCCGCGACCTGCTGGCCGCCGCCGGTCCGATGATCCGCGAACGCGGGCTGACCCTGGTCGGCGTCTCGGTCGGCAACCTCGACGACGGACAGGCCACCCAGTTGGCGCTGCCCCTCGATTCGGCCGACGCGCCGCCGCAGGCAGCGCCACACCCCGTCGGCCGGCAGGAGAGCCTGGACGCCGCGCTCGACGCCGTCCGGGACCGGTTCGGGTCCAGCGCGGTCAACCGCGCGGTGCTGCTCGGCCGCGACCTCGGCCCCGCCGCCCCACTGCTGCCGGACTGACCCGGCCACCGACGATGGCCAGCGTCAGGCCTCCGGTCAGCCGGCCGACACCGCCGGGTCGGCCGGCGGTGCCGCCGGCCACAGCTCGACGGCACCGGCCGCCGCCTGCCGGATCAACTCACCGGAGACCTCCACCCGGCTGTGCGGGATGTCCCGCGCCGGCCAGGCGCACCCCACCGTCACCGGGCCGTCCGGCGGCAGCGGCCACACCCAGAAGCGGGCGTCGTGCCGCTGCTGGTCGGTGCTGGCCACCACGGGCGACAGCAGCGGGCCGGCGGGTTCGCGGTCGGCCTGCGACGTGCTGCGGTGCAGGCTGCTCAGCGCCGTACCGTCGGCGAACCGGACCATCACCTGCAGGCCGCCGACCCCGTCGACCGGGGTACGCGGCCGGGGCGGCCCCGACGCGCCGGCCGGCTGCCGTGCCGGACCGGCGGCGGTCGCCGGCTCCGGGGCCCGCAGGATCGCGCTGATGTCGAACTCGAAACCCGTCGGGTACGCCAGCACACTGGTCAGGATCACCGCGGCCTGGTCACTGCGGGCCAGCAGCAGTTGCCCGGCGACCACACCGCCGAGCACCGCCACCGGGCGGGCCAGCCACGGACGCGGCGGAACGCCTGCCTGCGGAGGATCTGCGGTATCCATCGGCTAACCATGCCACGAACCTGGCATTGGTCAATGGTGCCGCAGCGGCGGGCGGTCAACGGCACCGCCGCCGGCCGCACCCGACACAATGGCGGTCATGACGACGGAGGAACGACCCGGGTCGACGCCGGACCACACCGTCGCCGGCCTCCTGCCGACGACCCGGCGGGCGCTGCTGCACCGACTCGCCGTCGGCCAGGTCGACGGGCGGGCACCGTCGATGGTGGCGGCGGTGGTCCGCGCCGACGGGCTGGTTAGGGCCGCCGGCCGAGGTGAGGTCGACCACGGCACACCGGACGCGGCGACCAGCTACCGGATCGGGTCGATCAGCAAGACCTTCACCGCAGTGCAGGTGCTGCTGCTGCGGGAGGCGGGCCGGCTGGAGCTGACCGATCCGATCCAGCGGCACCTGCCCGGCTGCGGGGTCGCGGCGACCGTGGAGCAGTTGCTGGCACACACCGGCGGGCTACCTGCCGAGCCGCCCGGCCCGTGGTGGGAGCGCACCCCCGGCGAGCTGCGCCCCGAACTGTCCGACGTGCTCGGGCCGGCGTCCGACCGACGGCCGGCCGGGCACCGCTACCGCTACTCGAATCCCGGGTACGCGCTGCTCGGCGCGCTCATCGAGCGGCTGTCCGGGCACCGGTGCGGCGACCACCTGCGGCAGGCGCTGCTCGACCCGCTCGGCATGTCCGCCACCGGCGCCGAGCCGAGTGGACGGCACGCCACCGGATGGGCGGTGCATCCGTGGGCGGATGTGCTGCTGCCCGAGCCGACGCCGCAGTACGGTCACCTCGCCCCGGCAGGACAACTCTGGTCCACCGCCGCAGACCTGGGACGGCTGGCGGCGGTGCTGCTCGGCGCGGACACCCGGCTGTTGTCGGCGGACTCGCTGGCCCGGATGCGCACCCCTGCCTCGCCGCCGGAGAGTGCGGACCCGGACTGCGGGTACGGCCTCGGCCTGCAACTGCTCCGCCACGAAGGTCTGGAGCTGGCCGGGCACACCGGCTCGGTACCCGGTTTCCTCGCCGCGCTGTGGACCTGCCCCGACCAGGACGTCGCCGCTGTGGTGCTGGCCAATGTCACGACGGGACCGCAGATCGACGAGATCGCCGCCGACCTCGTCAAGATCGTCGCTGACCGGGAGCCGGTGATCCCGCCTCCGTGGCGGCCGGCCACCGATGTCGACCTGGCGCTGGTCGACCTGACCGGACCGTGGTACTGGGGTGCGCGCCCGGTGGCGCTCCGCCTGCTCGGCGACGGCACCCTGCAGCTCACCCCGATCGGCGTGGCCAACCGGGGCACCCAATTCCGCCGTACGGCTGATGACCGATGGTTGGGCTTCAAGGGCTTCTACGCCGACGAGACGCTGCGGGTGTGCCGGGACGCGGCCGGCGCGGTCAGCCATCTCGATCTCGGCACCCTGGTGCTGACCCGGGGGCCGTACCAGCCGGCGACAGCGGTGCCGGGCGGGGTCGACCCGGCCGGCTGGCGTGCCGGCTCCGGCCAGCCGACCACCGGGACCGGCCGGTCGGTCAACGGATCCGCTGGCTGAGGATCTGGCCTGGCCACGGGCCGGTCGGCTGGTCGACGGTGAACGGCTCGGCGGCGGTGAACCCGGCCCGCTCGTAGTAGCGCACCAGCGCCCGGTCACCACCGGCGTAGCAGTCGACCCGCAACAGGGTCGCGCCGCGTTCGACGGCGAGCGTCCGCGCCCGGTCCAGTAACGCCTGACCGACCCCTCGACCGGCCCACGACCGGTCGGTGACCAGCAGGTTCACGTACAACTCGGGTTCGTTGACCGGCGGCGCGTAGGACCGGGCCGTGCCGACGGCGAGCGCCCCGACGACCCGCTCACCACCGTCGCCGGTCGGCACACAGGCCAGCACCAGGCCGCTCTCCTTCGCCCAGCCGGTGACCATCGCGATCCGGCGCGGGTCGGTCGACTGCGGTTCGGTCCCCCACTGCCCGGTACGGCCGTGTTCGGCCAGCCAGCGGACCGCGTCGTCGAGCAGCGCGAGAACCGCCGGGACGTCCGCCTGCGTGCCGGCCCGGTGGTAGATCCGAAGCTGGTCGTCGAAGCGGTCGCCGTCGTCGGTGTCACGTTGCATGCCGGACATCCTGCCGTCTCGGCCGAGGTGACGTCGACCGGGCAGGACGTCGGTCACAGACCCTTGCCCGCCGGGCGCATCGACGCCGGTCTTCCCTGGTCAGCCCGGCACCGGGCACGGGTTGGCTGCCGGGTACGGGCCGGCACCGGCCCGCCGCCCGTCGACTGCGACGACGGCGACCTGCCAGCTGACCGATGCGACGGCCATCCGCCAGACCTGCCCGGTGGCGGTGTCCCCGGAAACCGTCATCGCCACCTCGCCGCCCCGCGCCGGCACCGTGCCCGGCGCGGCGATGCCACCCGGGCCGCCGGCACCGGGTCCGGACGTCGGATCCGGGTCGGTTCCCGGCCCTTGCGTGGGAGCCGTGGTCGGCGGCTGCGTCGGACCGGCCGCGCCGCTGGTCCAGGTGAGGACCGCCGACTCGACGGTGCCACCGGTGACGGTGGCGACCACGGTCAGCTGGTAGCGGCTGAATCCGGTGCAGGAGACCCGCGCCTCGGCCTGGACGGTCAGCGGCGGCGCCGGCTCGGCGGGGCCGCTCGGCTCGGGAGCGCCACCGGCCGGCGCGGTCGGTGTCGGCGTCGTCGGTGCCGGTTCGCCCGGGGTGGTCGGCGGTGCGCTGCTGGCCGACGGCACGGGCGGTGGCGCGGCCAGGCCCGGCGATCCGGCCGGCACCGACCGGGCGGTGTCGTCGACCGCGCCCAGCCGGGGCACCACCACGGCACCGCCGATCAGCAGGGCCAGCACCGCGGCCGCCGCCAGGCCGGCCAGCAGCCGATTTCGACGCGGCCCGCCCCGGCGGGGGAAACCGGTGGCCGGGTCGAACCGGCCGGCCCGCTGCTCGATCCGCGCCCGGGTCGCCGCCTGCCCGGCGTCAGCGCTGGTCAGCTTCAGCCGGGGCCAGAGTTCCGCCGGTACGGCGAGCATCGGCAGGGTCGCGTACGCGGAGAACAACGCGGCCGGGCTGACCTGCCGGCGGCGACGGTCGGCGCAGGTCGGGCAGGATTCGATGTGCCGGCTGACCCGCTTGCGCAGCAACACGGTGAGGGTGCCGTCCCAGCCGTGCAGCAGCTCACCGAGCGTCGGGCAGTCGTCGGCACCGGTGCGGGCCACCAGCAGCGCGCCGATGGCCCGTTCGAGTTGGGCCCGGGCCCGGGACAGCCGGGCGTGCGCGTGGCTGTCGGAGACCCCCAGTACGGCACCGACGTCGGCGGCGGACAGGTCGTGCCGGATGGCGAGCTCGATCACCTGCCGGTCACCGGGGTTCAGCCCGGCGGCGGCCGACCGGACCAGCTCCCGCAGCTGTTCGGCACCGAGCCCGGTGACCGGGTCGACCGGCGTGGCGGGCAGTTCGCCTACCTCGTCTAGCGGCAACTGCCGTCGCCGGCCACGGATGACCCGCAGGCACTCGTTGCGGGCGATGGCGTACAGCCACGGGCGCAGCCGCTCCGGGTCGCGCAGCTGCGCCGCCCGCTGACCGGCCAGGACGAACGTGTCGTGGACGGCGTCGGCCGCGCCGTCCGCGTCGCGCAGCACGAATCGGCAGTACGTGTACAGCCGGTCGGCGTACATGCGGTAGGCACGGTCGAGGCCGCGCGGGTCACCGGCGACCAGCGCGGCCACGATGGCGCGATCGTCCACCCGGGCAATGCTAGGCGGCGCGGTCCAGGCCGGGCGGTCACTGTCGCCAATACTCCAGTTGATAGCGCGACGGGTCGGGCTGCCCGTTGCCGTGGCCGATGAGGCAGAGCCGGGTGTTGCCGGCCGCGACCAGCCGGGCCCGTTCGGCGTCGGCCGCACTGGCCAGGAAGAGCAGCGGGGTGGCCGCGGCCCGCAGCCCCCAGCCGTCGCCGTCGGGTCCGTGCACCGCCAGCTCCGCCGGGTCGTACGTGATGCAGTCGAAGTGCGGAGCGGGGCCGAACGGCAGCCCGGACGGGCCCTGGAAGTAGGTGATGATGTAGCGGTGCCGGTCGGCGCGGTCGTTGCCCCGGCCGATGAAGCAGAGCCGGGTCCAGTTGCGGGCCACTTTGACGCCGTCCTCGGCGTCGGTCTTGGTGGCGAAGAGCTTGATGGCGTGGCCGCCGTCGCGCATCCGCCACGCGTCGCCGCTCTGCTCGATCGTCAGGTTCGCCGGGTCGTACGTCACACAGTCCTCGGCGGCAGGCTGCACCGGCGGTTCCAGTTCACCGCCGTCACCGCCGTCACCGCCGTCACCGGAACCCCCACCGTCGGGGTGGTCAGGATCGTCGCCGCTGCCGCCGGTCTGCGGCTCGCCGCTACCGGCCGACCCGCTGTCGCCGCCCCCGGTCGGCGCGCCACCGAGCCCTGCTGCCCCGGACGCCTGGCCACCGTCTGACGCTACGCCGACTCGCCCGGCCCCGGACGGGCCGCAGGCCGCCAACACCACCGCGAGCAGCACGCCCAGGACGGCGGCGGCGGCGAAGGTGATGGTGCCCCACCGCCAGGTCGACCGCCGCGCCAGCACCCCGAACTTGGTCGTGTAGATCATCTGGCCCTCCAGCCTCTCCCTCTCCGTGCCGGGTGAGTCGACGCCCAACCGGGTCCCGGCCCGCCCGGGGCGCGGGACGTCCGGCGACGTCGCCGGACACGGGTGAGAGGCGGCGGCCGGCCGAGGACCAACAACTTTTCGCCGGCCCGTCAGCCGGGTGCGCCGCCGACGGGTCAGCCAGATGTGCGGCTGACCTGCTGGTGGAGTGCCCGTGCCAGCTCTGCGGACCCAAGGTGTCTCCGCGAGCTTGATGCCACAGGTGCATCATGATTCACCTCTGGCATCAAGCTCGACGAGCATCTCCGATCCGGAACGGAATTGGACGAAGATGATCAATACAAGTTTCGTCTCCACCCTGGACTATGTGGGCACGACGAGAGAAGATACCGGCACGCAAGGCAGTCGATTCCTGGTAGGAAGCTGCCCCGATACGGGCCGGAAGGACAAGCGTAAGTAGTCCCAAGTCTCGTGGGGTTGGGCGACGCGGTTTGTGGGCATGCTGATGGTCGGCGTGGCCGGGTGTGGCGTCGCCGTCGCGGTGGTCGGTGTGGGTGTCAGCCGGTCGGGGGTGGCTGGGCCCAGGTGTGCAGGTCGGCGGGGGACGCGGTCCAGGGCAGGAATCGTTGGAGGTCCGGACCGGTCAGGGGTCTGCCGCCGTTGCGACCGCAGGCGTCGAGGTAGGCGGTGAGGTAGGTCAGGACGTTGAGGCCGGCCTGTTCGGCGGTGGCGGTGACGGTCCAGACGGTCGCGGCGAGGCGCGCGGCGTCGTCGGTGCGGGAGCCGTAGGCGTTCTTGCGGGTGATGACGGGCCGTCGCAGTGCCCGCTCGGACGTGTTGTTGTCCAGGCTGATCATCGGGTAGTCGCGGTGCGCGGTCAGGCCGTCCCACTCGCGGTCCAGGGTGGCCAGGGCCTTCTTCGCGGGTTGTTGCAGGCCGGGGCTGGCCATCTGGGCCTGCCGGGCGGTGTCGATCGCCTGCAGGGCGGTGTCCCAGGCGGTGTACGCGTCGTCCAGCCGGGTCGCCGCCGTCCCTGCGGCGGCCGTGGATGCGTTCCACGCGTCGGTCAGCTCGTCGTGGGCGTGGTACAGGGCCTTGATCCGGTCCAGCCAGTCTCGGGTCCAACACGCCAGTTGGGTCGGGTTCGCGTCCCCGGCGCGCACGAAGTACCGGCGGACATGGGCCCAGCAGTACAGGTTGGTCAGGCCGTCGGTCCTACGCCCGGCCGAGGCGTAGACGGTGTAGAAGTCGCTGGAGACGACCAGCCGCCGTGGCCCACCATCAGCGTGCGGGGTCAGCTGTCCGGTGGCGGTGTCGATCCCGGCGTGGCGGGCCAGAACAGCGCCGGCGCGGGTCGGGTCCATCACGAAACAGGTGGTGTCCGCGCCGATGAACACCCACAGCCACCAGCGGGCCGGCCCGTCACCACCATCGGGGGTGAACACGTGCCACGACGTCTCGTCGGCGTGCGGATGCCACGAATCACGGGACCGGGCGACGATCCGCTCCTCCAACGGCGCCAGCAACGTCCCGGCGGCCGCGCAGGTCCCGACCAACGTCGAGGAGCTGACCTCGGCGCCCTGGCGTGCCAGCCCGGCGATCAGGGAGTTCCGGGAGCGCCCGGCCACGAACCGTTCGACCAGCAGCATCGCGATGAACCCGTTACTGAACCGGCCCTTGCCGACCGCTTTCGGCGGGCCCGGCGCGGTCACCGTCCTCGCCCCGGCACACCGGCACCGCCGCCGGTACCGGCGCCGACGGTGCACCACCACCCGCACCGTCACCCGCCAATCGACCTGCTCGAAGGCGTGATCGTCGAACGCCTCGAACCGCGACGAACAGTCCGGGCAGCAGTACCCGCCCCCGGCGAAGTCCCACACCACCTCCACCCGCGGCAGATGCGAGTAATCCCTGCGACCGGCCCGCCCTCCCGGCCCCCGCCGCGGTGCCCTCTCCCGCTCACGCTCGCCAGGCTCACCGCCATACCCACCCTGGCCGTCACCGTCGCCCGCCGTCGGCTGCGGCCGAACCCGCTCCGACGAACGCCCGAACACCAACCGCTGCAACACCGCCAACTCCGCCGACACCCGCTCCAACTCGGCCTCACGCCGCACATCACGTTCCCGCAACCGCTCGTTCTCCACCCGCAGCGCCGCGTTCTCCTCCCGCAACTGCCCGGCCAACCGCTCCCACCGCTCGTTGGCCTCCACCACCCGAGCCAGCGCAGACCTCAACCCCGCGTCAGCATCCGCCTCCACCGAAGCACCAACCGAGACCGTCACGGCCGCAAATCAACACCACCACGGCTGCCGGAGCACGCACCAACTGTCCGACTACACAAAGTCACCCACGGGAACTGGGACTACTTACGGACAAGCAGCAGTGAGCAGCAACGGCATTCCGCAGGTGCTCAGGTTTCTTCGTTCACTCAATGGCGGCATGACACAGGAGCAGTTGGCGCAGCGACTAAGCGTCTCGACGTCGTTGATCGCCAAGTTCGAAACCGGTCGACAGATACCGATGCCCGACACGGCAGACCACATCGATCAGGTGTTCAGCAGCGCCCCGCTGATCAAGGGACTCTCCGAGAACGCCCGCAAGAGCATCCCACCGGACTGGTTCCGGGCGCTACCGGAGTTGGAGCAGGAGGCCTCCGCAATTCGGCGGTACGAGTGCCAGATCATCCCTGGACTGCTCCAGACGGAAGCGTACGCCCGGGCCATCCTGCACAGCGGCCTGCTAACTCCCGCTAAGGCCGACGAGTACCTCGCTCTCAGGATGACGCGACAGGCCGCCGTGTTCGAGCGGGAGGAGCCGCCGGTGTGTCAGTTCATCATCGACGAGGACGGACTTCGCCGGGGAGACCCCGTGATCATGCGGGAGCAATTGGAGCACATCGCCGAGATGAGCACCCGGTCGCGGGTGCTGGTGCAGGTGGCCCCGGTTTCCGCCGGCTTGCATCCCGGGCAGAACGGGCCGTTCATGCTCGCCAGCATGGCCGAGACCGGCGGCACCGTCGGCTATGTCGACGACCAGTTGGAGGGCCGCCTGGTGACCGATCCGAAGCGGGTTGCCACCCTCGAACAGGCCTGGCAGGCTCTGAGTGGTGTTGCGTTGCCGCGCGACCAGTCGCGAGACATGATCTTGAAGTTGGTGAAGGAACTATGACCGAGCCGGCGTGGCGCAAGTCCAGCCGCAGCAACAGCAACGGAAGCGACTGTGTCGAGGTGGCGGACAACCTTCCCGGTCGCATCCTGGTCCGCGACAGCAAGGACCAGGGTGGTCCCACGCTCGCCTTCGGCCCGACCGCCTGGCGCTCCTTCGTCGCTGAGGCACCCACGCTCCGCTGAGCCGTAGGATCAGCAGGTCAGCAACGACGTGACGAGCCCCGGCCCCACGCCGACGGCGGCCGGGGCTCGACGCGTACCGGTGACCGCGCCGTCCTACTCGACCCGGATGTTGTCGAGGTGGACAGAGCCCGGGTTGACGTAGACGTAGAACTCCCGCACGTCGGCCAGCGCCTCGGCATCACACGACATCTCGGTCAGCAGGTCGATCTCGGCGGTGCCGGTCCAGTCCTGGTTCAGCCAGGTGAACGTTGACTGGCACCAGGTGTAGGACGGACCGGTCTGCACCGCGATCGCCGCATTGGTCCCCACCGACGGGTCGGTACGCAGGTCGTACTTGAGGGTGACCCGGCCGGACAGGTCGACCGGCTCGGGGAACGACGTGCCGAACCAGCCGCCGGTGACCGAGTCGACCCGCAGCCCGTACGCCCCGTCGGTGGCGAACGCGTCCGACTGGGCGACGCTGCCGACGCCCGGCTCCCACGACGGCGGCCCCCACCCGTCGGTGCCGGCCTCGAACGAGAACAGCGTCTGCACCCCGGCCGGGTCGGGTTTCACCGTGACGACCAGGTCGGCGACGTTGGAGGCTCGCCAGGCCCGGTCCCACACCTGGTAGTGGGTGGTGGCCCGACCGGCGAAGCCGTCCGCCGGGGTGAAGGTGACCGCCCCGTCGCCGCCGAGCGAGAACTCGCCGCCGGCGACGGTCACCTGCTTCTGCTGGCCGGGCACCGTCGGGTCCAGGTCGATCGTGGTGGCGCGGACCGTACCCCGGTGGGCGATGTCGTTGGCCGCCGGCCGCAGCGTCGCGACCTGGCCGAACTCGACGGTGGTGGTGTCGTGGTCGGCGACCGGCGGCCACGGCCGGCGGTCGCCGCGCACCGCCGCCCCGGCGTTGGACAGCGTGGTGCAGACCGGGCTCGGGCAGTAGACGGTGTAACCGTCGTAGTCCGGGTAGAGGCTGCCGTCGTCCTGCACGCCGGAGAGGATCCAGTAGAGGAAACCGCTGGTGCCGCCGGCGATCGCCGCGTCGGTCCACTCGCGGTAGACGACGTTGCGGGTCGACTTGTCGTGGATGCCGAACTCGCCGAGCATCACCGGCTTGCGGACCTTCTTTGCCTCGCGAGCGTGCCGGGTGATCCACTCGGTGCCCCAGGCGGCGTCCTTGCCCCAGTGGTCCGGGTAGAGGTGGTAGGAGACGACGTCGACGGCGGGCAACCTGCTCAGCGCGACGCTGTCGACGCCTTCACCACAGTTGGTGGTCCAGTCGGCGCTGGTCGGATCGTCACAGAAGAAGCCCTCGTCGCCGACGCTGACCAGCTGCCGGGGAGCGATCGACTTGACGTGCCGGGTCATCTCGTCAGCCCAGGCGGTCAGCGTGTCGGTGGCGCAGTCCGGTGACTGCGGGTAGACCCCGGAGCCCTTGCAGCGCGGCTCGTTGCCCAGCTCCCAGGTCATCACCGTCGGGTCGTCCTTGTATCTCACCCCGGTGATGGTGTTGGTGCGGTTCAGCACATGGCTGATCCAGTCTTTGTACCAGCCGCGGATCACCGGATCGGTGTAGAAGTCGTCGTGGTACTGCCCGCCGCGCCAGCGCACGTACTGGTCCATGCCGCCGAAGTCACGCCAGTTGTTGGTCAGCGGGACCACCAGTTTGATGCCGGCTTCGCGGGCGGCGGCGAGGACGTAGTCGAGGCGTTGCAGGCCGTCCGGGCCGTCGTTGTACGCCGGCCGTTCGCCGTCGAAGTACTGGAAGTAGACCCCGTCGGCCGGGCCGGCGACCGAGTCGGAGCCGTCGGCGTTGCCGATGTCGAGGAACCCCCAGGTACGCAGCACGGTGAACCCGGCTGCCTCGGCGTCGGCGAACACGTCGTCGACCATCGTCGGCGACTTGTACATCAGGTAGTAGTTGTTGCTGCCGGCGAACCGGAACTTCCGGCCGTCGAGTTTGAGGTCGTCGCCGTGCCGGGTGACGAACCCGGCGGTCGGCGTACCAGGCGTACCGGGATGGCCGGGATGGCCGGGATGGCGGGCCGGCGGTGCGGCCTGGACCGGGACTGCCGCTGCGGTGAGCAGCAGCCCGGCCAGTGCGAGCAGCAGGCCGGCGGAGCGTGGGCGCATTACGGGGTTCTCCTGACCGTGGAGCGGTGGAGGTCACTGACGCGCTGCGGCCTCCAGGGCGAGTGCGGCGGCACCGAGCAGTCCCGCGTCGTTGCCGAGGCTGCTGGTGTGGATCCGGACCCGGCGGACGAAGTCGAGTCCGGCAAGCTCCGCTACGGCCGCGCGCAGCGGAGCGAAGAGCAGGTCACCGGCGGCGGCCACCCCACCGCCGATGACGACGTCGTCGAGGTCGACCAACGCGGTGGCGGAGACCACCGCGGCGGCCAGGGCGGTCGCGCCCCGCCCGAACGCGGCGACGGCGAGCGGTACGCCGGCCCGGGCGTCCTCGGCGAGGGTACGGGCGTCGCCCGGCCGCTCCCCCGGCGTCCAGCCCTGGTTGACGGCCCAGCGGACCATCGCCGGACCGCTGGCGATCGCCTCGACGCAGCCGCGCCCGCCACACGGGCAGGCCGGGCCGGTCATGTCCACCACGATGTGTCCGATGTGTCCGGCGTTGCCGCTGCCGCCCGGGTGGACCCGGCCGTCGATGACCAGTCCGCCGCCGACGCCGGTGGAGACCACCATGCCGAGCAGGGCGCGGCCGGGGTAGCCGCCGCGCCAGTGTTCGCCGAGCGCCATGCAGTGCCCGTCGCCGACGACCTGGCGGACCACCCGGTGCAGGGCGGCGGTGACGGTCGCGGTGTCCCCGCCGGCCGGGGTCGGCACCGCGCCCTGCACGGCGATGGTGCCGTCGGGTTCGACGACGGCGGCGGCCAGCTTGGTGCCGCCGACGTCGACCGCGAGAACCGGGCCGGGGGCGCGGTCGGCCGCCGCCGGACCGACCGCTGCCGGGCCGGCGCTCATGCGCCGGCCGCCGGGGTGTCGCTGACGATGTCGTTGACGCAGCGCAGCACCGGCCGGCGGGTCAGCGCCGCCGGATCCAGCTCGACCCCGGTGCGCACCACGAACTCCGTCGACTCGCCGGGCAGCAGGGTGACCAGTGCCCGGTCCACTTCGGCGGCCGGGTCGAGCCGGTCCGGGTAGAGGGTCAGGTCACGCAGGACGGTCCGGGCGGTGACGGTGACCCGCAGCCCGCCGTCGACCGGTGCGGCCGTCGCGTCGTACCCGGCCGCCGGGTAGTCGATCTCGTTGTCCTCGGCGAAGAACCACCAGGCCCGCTGCCCGGCCGCGTCGGCGAGCAGCAGCTCGCTGCGTGGGTCGCCGGTGGTGGCCAGGTCTGGGTAGAGCGGCACGGTGACCGCCGAATGGGCCGGTACGGCCAGCTGGTAGCCGATCTTGGCCAGTGGCTCGCCGGCCAGGGTGAGCCGGGTGACGTCGGTCTGCGGGTGCCAGTCGGCCCCGGTGTCGTTGACCGCCACCAGGGCGAGCCCACCGTCGCGGGGTTCGATGGTGAGCAGCCGGTCGGCGTAGGCGTCGCGCAGCGCGTACCACAGGGGTTTGCGGCGGCCGTCGCCGTCGACGGCGGCCCACGAGGTGACCGGCCAGCAGTCGTTGAGCTGCCACAGGATGGTGCCCATGCAGACGCCCCGGTGGGAGCGGAAGTGCCGCACCCCGACGGCGATCGCGCGGGCCTGGTTGACCTGGGTCAGGTAGTGCCAGTCGTCGAAGTCACGCGGAGCGGGCAGGTGTGCGTCGAGGCCGCGTTGAAGTTTCAGGTCGCCGTCGGCGGCCTTCTGGTGGTGGGCCATGCCGGGTGAGTCGGGGGCGAGCGGGTCATCACTGATCGCCCGGCGCAGGGTGGCGTACACGGGTGGCCCCTGGTAGCCGAACTCGGCGAGGAACCGGGGCACATACTGCCGGTACTTAAGGTAGTCGTCGGTGTTCCACACGTCCCAGATGTGCATGGTGCCGTGCGCCGGGTCGTTGGGGTGCAGGTCGTCGCGGCCGGAGTACGGGCTGCCCGGCCAGTACGGACGGGTCGGGTCGAGTTCGGCGACGATGCCGGGCAGCACATCGAGGTAGTAGCCGAGCCCCCAGGTGCGTCCGTCGAGGATCTCCTGCCAGCCCCAGTCGTGCCAGCCCCAGATGTTCTCGTTGTTGCCGGTCCACAGCACCAGGCTGGGGTGCGGGGTGAGCCGGGCGACCTGGTAGCGGGCCTCGGCGGCCACTTCACCCGCGATCGGCTCCTCCTCCGGGTACGCGGCGCAGGCGAACAGGAAGTCCTGCCCCACGAGCAGACCCTGCTCGTCGGCGAGGTCGTAGAAGTCCTCGGATTCGTAGCGGCCGCCGCCCCAGATCCGCAGGAAGTTGACGCCGGCGTCGGCCGCCTGGGCGAACCGGTGGGCGTAGCGGGCCCGGTCGACCCGGGTGGGGAACGCGTCGTCGGGGATCCAGTTGACGCCCCGGACGAAGACCGGCATCTCGTTGACGACCAGGGTGAACGCGCTGCCGGCGGCGTCGGCGGTGGTGTCGAGGCGGACCGACCGGAAGCCGATCAGTCGCTGCCAGGTGTCGAGTGTGCTGCCGTCGGCCCGGTGCAGGGTGACGTCGAGGGCATGGCGGGCGGGTTCGCCGTACCCTCGGGGCCACCACAGCTCGGGCTCGGCGACGGTGAGGGTTACGACGGCGCTGCGCTGCCCGGCGGGGACGACCGCTTCGGCGCGGGCCCCTGCGACGGCGGCGACCACGGTCAGCGGGGCGTCGGCACCGTCGGCGCGGTCGACGTCGACGTGCACCTCAACCCGGCCCTGCGCCTCGCCGATCGGGCCGCCGGTGTGGTCGACGGTGACCAGGGGGCGGACGGTGGCCAGCCGGGCGACGCTCCAGGCGTGCAGGCCGATCTCCTGCCAGATGCCGGCGGTGACCAGGTTCGGGCCCCAGTCCCAGCCGAAGTTGCAGGCCATCTTGCGGATGAAGTTGAACGGTTCCGGGTAGGCGTTGGGCCGGTCGCCGAGCCGGTCGCGGACCGCTTCGGCGTGCCGGTACGCGGAGTCGAACCGTACCCGCAGGGTGTTGCGCCCGGGGCGCAGTGCCGTACGGACGTCGAACCGGTAGCCGCGGTGCATGTTGGCGGTGCGGCCCAGCTCGACGTCGTTGAGGGTGACGGTGGCGACGGTGTCGAGGCCAGCGCAGACCAGGTCGACCCGGGGATCGCCCGGGTCGACCCAGTCGAACGTGGTCTCGTAGACCCAGTCTGTCCGGCCGATCCACGACAGCCGGGTCTCGTTGTCGTCGAGGTAGGGGTCGGGGATCAGGCCGGCGGCGAGCAGGTCGGTGTGGACGCAGCCCGGTACGGCTGCGGGGACGCTGTGGTCGCCGACGCCGTCGGGTACGTCGGACCCGTCGGCCGGTCGTACGGTCCAGCCCTCGTGGAGCGGTCGTACGGTGTTCATGCCATACCTCACTAGTGCTGGATCGGGACTGGGCCACGGTACGGGTGCTCGCCGGGTCAGTTCTTGACGGCGCCTTCCATGATCCCCCGGACGATCTGCCGACCACCGATGAAGAGCATGATCAACAGCGGGATGGTCGCCACGAACGCACCGGCGAGCACCCGCCGGTACAGCACGTAGTTGCCGCTGGCCAGGTCGGACAGGGCCACCATCGACGTCGGGTAGTAGGTGCCGCCGAGGGTGATCAGCGGCCACTGGAAGTCGTTCCAGGTGGCCACGAAGGTGAGCAGGCCGAGCACGGCCATCGCCGGGCGGACCGCCGGCAGCACCACGCTCCAGTAGATCCGCAGCGTGGTGGCACCGTCGATCCGGCCGGCCTCGATCAGCTCGTCGGGCACCGCTTCGAGGATGAACTGCCGCATGTAGAACACGCCGAACGCGGTGACCAGGCCGGGCACGATGACCGCGACCAGGGTGCCGTTCCAGCCGAGTTCGCCCATCAGGATGTAGAGGGCGACGACGCCGAGCTGATTGGGCACGGTGAGGGTGAGCACCACGACGACCATCAGCGCGTTGCGGCCGGCGAACCGCAGCTTGGCGAAGGCGAAGCCGGCCAGCGAACAGAAGAACAGCACCGAGAACGTCACGACCGACGAGACGATGAAGCTGTTGCCCAGCGACTGCGCGAAGTAGACGTTCTTGAGGGTGAAGACCTCGTTGAGGTTGGTGAGCAGCTGTCCGCCGGGCAGCAGCTGCGGCGGGATCTTCGCCAGGTCGGCGTCGGTGCCGCTGGCGATCACCACCATCCAGTAGAGCGGGAACGCGGAGAACAGGATGACGAGGCTGAGGAACAGGTAGTTCCAGAAGCTGCCCGGCGTACTGGCCGGGGCTCGGCCGACGTTGCTGGCGCTCATCTACGGCCTCCGCCCAGCCGGTTGGCGACCAGCGCGTTGACGACCGCGATGATCACGATGATCAGGAACAGTGCCCAGGACATCGCGGCGGCGTACCCGAGGTTGAGGTCCTTCCAGCCGACCTTGTAGATCAGCTGGGCGATGGTCTGGAACTGGCCGTTGGACCCGCCGGTGGCGGCCTGCGAGTTCTGCTCGAACAGCATCGGCTCGGTGAACAGTTGCAGCCCGCCGATGGTGGACAGGATCACGGTGAAGACCACCACCGGCCGGATCATCGGCACGGTGATCCGCCAGAGCTGCCGCCACGGGCCGGCGCCGTCGACCGCCGCCGCCTCGTAGATGTCGCGCGGGATCGACTGCATCGCGGCCAGGTAGATGAGCGCGTTGTAGCCGATCCACTTCCAGTTGACCATGGTGGCGATGGCGACCCACGACGCGGCCTTGCTGGACCGCCAGTCGATCGGTGCCTCGCCGCGCAGGTTCAGCACGTCGAGCACCCAGTTCGCGATGCCGAAGTCGCGGGCGAAGAAGACCGCGAACAGCAGCGTCGACGCGGTGATCGGGGTGATGTACGGCAGCAGGATGCCGACCCGGAACCAGGTCTGCGCCCGCAGCTTGCGGTTCAGCAGCGACGCGATGATCAGGGCCAGGAACAGCTGCGGCACAGTGGAGAGCAGGAAGATGCCGAACGTGTTGTACAGCGCGTTCCAGAAGCTGTCGTCGGTGAACAGCCGCCGGAAGTTCTCCAGCCCGGCCCAGCCGGTCAGGTCGGCGTTGTCCAGCCGCCAGTGCCGCAGCGCCACCACGCCGTTGAAGATGATCGGGAAGAGCCCGAAGGCGATGAAGAGGAGAAAGAACGGGGAGATCAGGATGTACGGCATGTACCGCATGTCGAAGCGGTGCATCCGGTTGCGCCAGGTCGGCTCGGGTGGTGGCGCTGGTGGTGCGGCGCGGGTTGCGGACATGGTTTGCCTCCAGGTTCAGCCGCACGCGCGGCTCGCGGCCTGCGAGCGGTTACGCGTTCGCCGCCTTTTCGGCTTCCGCGATGGCTTCCGTCCACGCCTCGTCGGGCTTGCCTTCCAGGTCACCGCTCTGCAGCCGGTTGAGGACGTTCTCCACCGCGACCCGGACGGGGCCGTTCTTACGGCCGAGGTACTGCGGGGTGAGGTTGGCGGCGGTGGCGGAGAAGATCTGGCCGACCGGCGCGTCGTTAAAGAACGGGTTGGAGAACTCGACGATCGCCGGGTCCTCGTAGAGCGCCGGCTGTGACGGCAGGTTGCCGACCTTCTTGAAGATCTCGATCTGCTGCTCGGGCTGGATCAGCCACTCCAGGAACTTGTACGCCTCGTCGACGTTGCCGCCCTGCGCTGGGATGGTCAGGAACGAGCCGCCCCAGTTGCCGCCGCCACCGGGGATGGCCGCCACGTCCCACGTGCCGGCGGTGTCGGGGGCGGTGTTCTGGATGTGGCCCATCATCCACGCCGGGCAGGCCAGCACGGCGAAGTCGCCGTTGACGAAGCCGTTGTTCCACTCCGGGGAGAAGGCGGCGAGGTTGGCCGACAGCCCGGCGCCGACGACGGCGGCGGCGGTGTCGAAGGCGACCTTCGGACCGCCTTGCATGGCCAGGTTGTCGCCGGTGTCGAAGAGGCCGACCGGCTGCTGGCCGAGCACCGGGTTGAAGATGTTGGTGGCCGAGTCGACGAACTTCTTGCCGCTGGCCGCGACGTACTCCTCACCGGTGGCGACGAACGACTCCCAGTCGGGCCACAGGGCGGAGACCTCGTCCCGTTCGGTCGGCAGCCCGGCCGCCGCGAACAGGTCGGTGCGGTAGCACATGGCCAACCCGCCGACGTCGGTGCCGAGGCCGATCTGGGTGGTTCCGTCGGCGGACAGGGTCTGCTGCCACTTCCAGTCGAGGTAGCGCTCCTCGTACTGGCCGGCGCCCTTGTCCAGCAGGTTGACGAACTTGTCGGCCTGCTCGCGGAACTGGACGACGAACCCTTCGTCGATGGCGGCGATGTCGGCGGCGCCGGACCCGGCGATCAGCTTCTTCTGCAGGTCCTCGTGCTGGGCGTTGTACTCACCGGAGTTGAGGTTGATCCGCACGCCCGGGTTCTCCGCCTCGTACGCGGCCTTGAGGTCGTCGAGGCCGAAGTCGCCCCAGAACGCGATGGTCAGGGTGGTGCCGCCGTCGTCGCTGCCGCCACCGGGTTCGCCGCTGCAGCCGGCGATCAGCAACGCGCCGGCGGCGCCGACCGCCGCCGTACGTGTCCAAGGGGCCCAACGCCGCTTCATCCCATCCTCCGAACACACTTGGAGACGCTCCAGACATCGAGGAGCATCGACTGAACCGGGTAAGTTAGGCCACGGTACGAGCGACGTCAACGCATGTCAATGGCTGGTTAACGCCGTAGCCAACCCGTAACCTCGGTGCCCTCGGACGGGGTGGCCGCTGGGCCCGGCCGACACCGGATATCGTTTCGGGCAGCAGACTTAACCGGGCAAGGCCAGCCGAAACGAACCCCGAAGGAGCGCCGCCGGTGAAACGGCCGACCATCGCCGACATCGCCCGCCGAGCAGGCGTCTCGAAGGGCGCCGTCTCCTACGCGCTCAACGGCCAGCCGGGAGTGTCCGAGGCGACCCGGCAGCGGATCCTCGCCATCGCCGCCGAGATCGGGTTCAACCCCAACAGCGCCGCCCGCGCCCTGTCCGGAGCCACCGCCAACGCAGTCGGCCTGGCGCTGAGCCGCCCGGCCCGGATCCTCGGTATCGAGCCGTTCTTCATGGAGCTGATCAGCGGTGTCGAGGCCGAGTTGTCCGCCCGGTCGTACGCGCTGACCCTGCAGGTGGTAGCCGACACCGAGGCCGAGATCGCGGTCTACCGGCGCTGGTGGGGTGAGCGCCGGGTGGACGGCGTGTTCCTCTGCGACCTTCGGGTCGACGACGACCGGGTGCCGGCACTGGAGACGCTGCAACTGCCAGCGGTGGTGATCGGCGGCCCCGACCACACCGGCTCGCTGCCGAGCATCTGGTCCGACGACGCGTCGGCCCTGGTCGAGACGGTCGAGTACCTGGTCGCGATGGGGCACCGCCGGATCGCCCGGGTCGGCGGCCTGCCCGGACTACTGCACACCGAGATCCGCGCGGACGCGTTCACCGACGTCTGCCGCCGACTCGGCCTGAACCAGTGCGTCACGGTGCCGTCCGACTACACCGGAGAGGAGGGCGCGCGGGCGACCCGGCGGCTGCTCAGCACCGCGGCCCGCCCCACCGCGATGATCTACGACAACGACGTGATGGCGATCGCCGGCCTGGCGGTGGCCCAGGAGATGGGGCTGGCCGTGCCGGGTGACCTGTCGATCGTGGCCTGGGACGACTCGCCGCTGTGCCGGCTGGTGCATCCGCCGCTGACCGCGCTTGGCCGCGACATCCCGGCGTACGGTGCACACGCCGCGCGGCAACTGCTGGCGACGATCGCCGGTGAGCCGACGCAGGCGTACCAGGACGAGACGCCGCACCTGACCCCGCGGGGCAGCACCGCACCGCCACGTAACGGACAGTGAACCGGTTAAGTTTCCGAAACCTTGACGGCGCAAACACCAACAGATCTCGCCGCGTACCGTCAGGGTCTGCCCGACCCGCCGACCACCGCGGGTTATGCTCGGACCGGTCACGCGACTGGCGCAGCGAAGGTGGAACCGACCACCGGGGAGCGACCACCGACGTGCGCCGCGCGCCTGGGTGCACCGTCGACGGCACCGTCATGCCCGGGTCGCCCCGGCCGGCGGAGCCGCCCGACCCCAGGAGGGCACGTCGTGCACGTACCGCAGATCCCGCAACTGACCGCCACCGACCCCGAGCTCGCCGCCCTCGTCGAGGGTGAGGCCCGCCGCCAGCACGACAAGCTGCGCATGATCGCCTCGGAGAACTACGTCTCCGCCGCCGTGCTGGAGGCCAGCGGCACGGTGCTGACCAACAAGTACTCCGAGGGCTACCCGGGCCGGCGCTACTACGAGGGCCAGCAGTTCGTCGACCCGATCGAGACGCTCGCCGTCGAGCGGGCCAGGACGCTGTTCGGGGCGGCCCACGCCAACGTCCAGCCGTACTCGGGCTCCCCCGCCAACCTCGCCGTGTACCTCGCCTTCCTCTCCCCCGGCGACACCGTGCTGGGGATGTCGCTGCCGATGGGCGGGCACCTCACCCACGGCTGGTCGGTGTCGGCCACCGGCAAGTGGTTCAACTCGGTCCGCTACAACGTCTCCCGCGACACCGGCCGGATCGACTTCGACGAGGTACGTGACCTGGCCCGCCGCGAACGGCCGAAGGTGATCTTCTGCGGCGGTACGGCGGTGCCGCGGACCATCGACTTCCCGGCCTTCGCCGAGATCGCCCGGGAGATCGGCGCGGTGCTCGTCGCGGACATCGCGCACATCGCCGGCCTGGTCGCCGGCGGCGCGCACCCCTCGCCGATCGGCCACGCCGACGTGGTCACCACCACCACCCACAAGACGCTGCGCGGCCCGCGCGGCGCGATGATCCTCACCACCGAACAGCACGCCGCCGCGATCGACAAGGCAGTCTTCCCGGGCCTGCAGGGCGGCCCGCACAACCACACCACCGCCGGCATCGCCGTCGCGTTGCGCGAGGCCGACACCGACGACTTCCGCCGGTACGCCCACCAGGTGGTCGCCAACGCGAAGGCGCTGGCCGCCGCGCTGGTCGACCGGGGCTTCGAACTGATCTCCGGCGGCACCGACAACCATCTGATCCTGGCCGACCTGACCGGCAAGGGCGTCGCCGGCAAGCCGGCCGCGCAGGCGCTGGACCGGGCCGGGATCGAGCTGAACTACAACACGGTGCCGTACGACCCGCGCAAGCCGTTCGACCCGTCCGGCATCCGGCTGGGCACCGCCGCGCTGACCACCCGCGGTCTGACCGAGGTGCAGATGCCGCAGGTCGCCTCCTGGCTGGACGACGCGGTGACCGCGGCGGTCAAGGACGACGGCGCCGCCCTCGACCGGATCGCCGGGGAGGTCGCCGACCTGCTCGCCGGCTACCCGATGCCCGGCTACGCGGCCTGACCTGCGCCCATCCGCGTCTGACCTGCGCCGATCGGGTCAGTGCGACGGGGTGGGGAAGTCGGCGATGTACGCCTCGGTCCGCTCCGCAGGTGCGGGGCGGGCCAGGGCGTACCCCTGACCGAACCGGCAGCCGGCCACCTGCGCCTGGCTCACCTGCCCGTCCGTCTCCAGCCCTTCAGCAACGATTTCCAGCCCGAACCGCCGGCCGAGCCCAGCCACCGCCTCCAGCATCGGGTGGACGCTGTCCGGGCCGGCACCGGCGCCGGCGACCAGCGACCGGTCGATCTTGACGACGTCCAGCGGCAGCCGCCGCAGTTGGGCGATCGACGCCTGACCGGCGCCGAAGTCGTCCAACGCGATCCGCACCCCGTGCGCCCGCAGGTTCGCCAACTGCGCGAGGATCTGCGGATTCTCGGCGGCCGCCAACTCCTCGGCGACCAGCGACTCGGCCACCTCGACGACGAGCCGCTCCGGCCCGACACCCTGTGCGGCCAGCATGGCCAACAGGTCGGCTACGAAGGTGGTCGCGGCCATCTCGGCCGGGGCGACGTTGACCGACAGCCACAGCCCGTGCCCCTCCCGTGACCAGGACGCCAACTGCCGGCAGGCGGTAGCCCGCGCCCACCGGCCGATGTGGCCCAGCAGCGACAGTTCCCGGGCCACGGCGAGCAGCTCGGCCGGCAGCACCGTGCCGAGCACCGGGCTGCGCCAGCGCAGCAGCGCCTCGACCCCCACCGGTTTGCCGTCGACCAGGTCCACCACCGGCTGGTACACCACGTCCAACTCGCCCCGCTCGGCCGCACCCGGCAGCTCCCGCTCCAGATCCAGCCGCCGAACGAGCTGTTGCTCCAGGTAGGAGTCGTACCACTCGACCCGGTTGCGACCGAGCTGGCGGGCCCGGCGGCGAGCCAGATCCGCCCGGCGCAGCACATCGTCCGCCCCGGCGCCGCCGGCCACCTCGGCCATGCCGATGCTGGTCTGCAGCGCAACCACCGCGCCGGGCAGCTGGCACGGCTCGCGCAGCGCCGCGACCAGCCGCGCCCCGGTGCCGTACGCCAGCATCGGGCCGGCGACGGTGATCACCGCGAACTCGTCGCCGCTGAGCCGGGCGACCACATCGTCCGGCTCCACTGTGTCCCGCAGCCGCCGCCCCACCTCGACCAGCACCGCGTCGCTGGCCTCCCGCCCGTACTGCTCGTTGACGCCGACCAGGCCGTGCAGGTCGATGATCAGCAACGCACCGGGGTGGCCGGGCAGGTCCCGCTGGTTGGCGATCTGGCGCATCAGCTCCCGGCGGTTCGCCAACCCGGTCAACTGGTCGGTGAAGCCGAGCTTGTACAGCCGCCGCTCCAGGTGCACCCGCTCCCCCACGTCGCGTACGTGCACCACGAGCGCTCCGACCTCAGGCACCGTCCGCTGATCGGACACGGTGGACTCGGTGTCCCGCCACCGGCCGTGGCCGTCCCGTAGCCGGGCGGTGACCAGCGGGGTCCGGCCGGTCGGTACCAGCCGGCCGGTCACCACCCCGGTCAGCACCATGATCACCTCGGGGACGTCCTCGGGATGCATCAGCTCGATGAATGGTCGGCCGAGCACCTGCGCGTCGGCCAGCCCGAACAGCCGGGCGGCGGCCGGTGACTGCCACCGCACCCGCAGGTCGTCGCCGAGGGTCAGGGTGAGATCGTTGCCGCCGGAGACCAACGACCGGAAGTGCGCCTCCTGGATGCTCAGTCGCCGGGCGTAGGACCGCACGTCGGCCGCGGCCATCATCTCCCGGATCACCAGCGTCGGGATCACCGCGAGGCCGAGCAGGACCGACGTACGGTCGAACGACCCCTGGGCCGCCACGTGGTATACGGCCGCCAGCGCGGCCACCACCGCCGGAACTGTCACCAGTGGATACGCGGTGAGCCGGCCGCGCACCGGGGTGACCGGCCGCGAACCCGCGCGCTGCGCCCGCTGCGCCCCGATGACCAGCAGCAGCATGCCGCCGAGCGCCGGGGCCATCGCCAGGCACCAGAGCCAGCCCGCGGTGCCGTACGCGAAACAGACCGTCGGGGCGGCCAGTCCGATGAGCACCGCGCCGGAGCCGCCGCCGCAGTACAGCACCGCCGGGCGTTGCCGCCATACCGCCAGGGCGGTGACCGCGATGATCGATCCGGCCCCGATCACGCTCAGCTCGACGAAGAGCACGGCCGACGGCACGGTGTCGACCGGCGACAGCAGCCATCCGGCGAAGATCAGACTGATCCCCAGGCTCAGCCCGTCGACCACCCGCCGAAGGCGCAGCCGCCAGGTCTCGGCGATGCCCGGCAGCAGCAGAATCGCCGCGAGGTGACCGGCCAGGGCGAGGATGAGCCCGCTGAGCGCCAGGCCGGTCCGGGCCGCCGGCGGGCTGAAGGCGGCGACGCAGACTGCGGTGGCGCCGCCGACGCTGGTCACGGCGAGCAGGCCGGTTCCGCGACAGTCCCGGTATTCCCCGGTACGGGCGTGCGCGGTGACGGCCATCCGCGACAGCCGCCAACCGGGCATGCCGACGCCGAACAGCACCGCGCCGAGCACCGCGACCGGGACGGTCAGCAGGCCAACGGTGCCTGCGGTCAGCAGCAGCGCGGCGGCGCCGACCTGTGCGGGCAGGGTCCAGCCGGGGGGTTCGGCCCGGTGGGGGCGGGGACGGGTACGGGGTGGTTCGGGGAACGCCTCAGGCACGGTGGCCGTCGCCTCCACGGAAGGGGTCGGGGCACAGCTGGGCCGGGTCGGCCCTCTGTGCCGGTCACAACGAACCAGCCTGGCGCCGGGTTACGGGGCGGTCACCGAAGATTTCCGTCGGATTTCCGCCCCGGTGTACCCGGCCGGGTCTCGCGGCGCGCACCCGCCGGTGCCACCTGGCCTACCCGGCAGCCGACACTCACCGGCAGGATGCCAGGATTGTCGGATGAGTCGCAGGGTAACTGTCCGGTTCCGGCCGCACCAGGCGATCATGCTGGCGGCGGTGATCGCGTTCGTCGGGTCGCTGCCGCTGGCCGGTGCCCGCTGGTATCTGCTGCCGGTCCTGCTGCTGCCGCTGGCGATCGCGATCTGGGCGGTCCGCTCCGGAACCGATGCCGACCCGGCCGGGCTCCGGGTGCGGGCACTGATCGGCCAGCGCCGGATCGGCTGGTCGCGGGTGGCCGAGCTCGCGCCCGACCCGCAAGGCCGGGCGGTGGCCCTGCTCACCGACGGCGAGCAGGTACGGCTGCCCGCTGTGCGGGCAGCCGACCTGCCCCGGCTGATCGCTGCCAGCGGACAACCGCTGGCCCCGGCGACACCACCGCCAGCGGCACCACCGACCGACGAACCGGCCACGCCGACTCAATAGCCGTCCACCACCACGTTGTCCAGCGGCTCGCCCGCGACCAGCCGGGTGACCTGCCGACCTGCCAGGGCGTACGCGCGGGGCAGCAGACCGCGTACCGACCCGGCGATGTGTGGACTGATCACCACGTTCGGAAACCTCCATAGCGGATGGTCTGCGGGCAGCGGTTCGGGGTCCGTCACGTCGAGTACCGCGCAGATCCGGCCGGTCGACAGCTCGGCGGTGAGCGCCGTGGTGTCGACCACCGGGCCACGGGCGGCGTTGACGAGCAGCGCACCGTCACGCATCGCGGCCAGCGTGGCCGCGTCGACCATCCCCCGGGTCCGGTCGGTCAGCGGAACGATCAGCACCACGATGTCGGCGTACGGCAACAGGGCTGGCAGCTCGTCGACGCCGTGCACCTGTTCCGCCGGCCGGGCGGTACGAGCCACCAGTGTGAACTCCACCTCGAACGGGGTCAGTCGGGCGCGCAGCGCGGCACCGATCGATCCGGCACCGACGATGAGGACCCGCTTGCCGGCCAGCTCGTCGGTCGGGGCGAACCGCTCGTACGACCATTCCCCTCGGGTCTGGGCCCGGATGAAGCCGGCGAAGTCGCGGACGTGGGTGAGGATCGCGGCGGCAATCCACTCCGCCGTCGACGAGTCGTGCACCCCGCGCGCGTCGCAGAGCGTCAAATGCTGCGGCAGCCGCCCCACCCAGGCATCGGCACCCGCGGACAGCAACTGCACCACCTGAAGGTCCGGCATCTTGCCGGCCAGCTCCGCCGCTCCGGGCCGGGCCAGGAACGGAGGCACCCAGAACCGCACGCCGGCGGGGTCGGACGGCAGCTGAGTGATGTCGGCGGCGACCTCGACGGTCACCTCGTCAGGCAGCCGGCCGAGTAGTTGTCGGCCGTGTGCGTGGGGGATCCAGACTTTCACCGGTCCGACGATAGCGGGCCTTCCGGGTCCGGCCCGCCCAGGCCGGACATCACATGATCATCCGGTACGAGGCCCCGCAAGGCAGCGGCTCACTACTTGCGAGTATGTTACTCGTTCGACGCCGCCTTGTCGATCAGACCACATCGTTCAATGTTCTTGTTCGAATCCTGGCTCCCGGATGCACGCCTTACGACGGCACGGGTGAATGGGCAGGAAAGTGGCACGGCGGTCAGGCCGGTTCGTAGGTCATGCAGTCGGCCGTCTCCCGGCTCGGCCCGACCCGGATCGCCGGCGCCCGACACTCCAGCTCGGCATTGAACCGGCAGTCGGCACGCTTGCAGGCGCCAACCTGGGCGATCACCGCGTCGAGGCCACCCTTGGACGAGATGTCGAAAAAGGTGGTGCAGCTGGCGCTGTCCGCCTCGGTGCCGATCGTGATGGCGAAGGCGTGACAGCCCTCGTGCTGGTTGTACGCGCACTCCACGGCGGTGCACTCCTGCACCCGGGGCATCTCCATCATCGCGGTCATGGTGGTCCTCCTAGCTCGGCAGCATCCGGCAGTGGCGTCGTCGTCACTGTGGAGAACTGTAGTCCACTACGACAGAATATATGGCGCGTATTCAATTCTCGCAATTTTGGAAACCCTTACCTAACACCGCCCGATGCCATTTGGCTACCCTTACCTAAGTGCTCCGGGGATGCCGTCGGATGCGGATGTCCGGCAGCGGGCTAGTCTGGTGCGGGTGAACGCTTGCCCGCCGTACCGCCGCTCGTCGCGCCGCCCTACCGCCGCGACCACAGCGACCGCCGCCGCCAGCCTGACCGCCCTGCTGCTCGCCGGCGGCTGCGCGTTCGGCGAGCCGGAGCCGGACCAGGCCGGCGCGCCCCCAACTTTCCCCGCCCCGACCGAGACACCGACCGGCGGCGGCGTCGATCAGCAGGTGGCCGTCACCGTGCTGGCCAGCGGACTGGCGGTGCCGTGGGGGGTGACGTTCCTGCCGGACGGTGCCGCGCTGGTCACCGAACGGGACAGCGCCAGGATTCTGCAGGTCGGGCCCGGTTCGACCCCGGACGGGCTGGACGTCACCGAGGTGCAGATCATCGACCAGGTCGACGGCGGCGGTGAGGGCGGGCTACTCGGCATCACCGTCTCCCCCGAGTACGCCACCGACGAGACGGTGTTCATCTACTACTCCACCGCCGAGGACAACCGGATCGCCCGGCTGACCCTGGGCGGCGAACCGGAACCGATCGTCACCGGCATTCCGCTCTCCGGCATCCACAACGGCGGCCGGCTCGCCTTCGGGCCGGACGGCTTCCTGTACGCCACCACCGGTGACGCCTCGGACACCGGCCTGTCCCAGGACCAGGAGAGCCTCGGCGGCAAGATTCTGCGGATGACAACGGACGGCGAGCCGGCCCCCGACAACCCGTTCCCCGACTCGCTGGTCTGGTCTCTGGGCCACCGCAACGTGCAGGGCATCGCCTGGGACGCTCAGGACCGGCTGTACGCCACCGAGTTCGGCCAGAACTCCTGGGACGAGATCAACCTGATCGAGCCGGGCGAAAACTACGGTTGGCCACAGGTCGAGGGTGAAGGCGGGGACGGACAATTCGTCGACCCGCTGGTCGTCTGGCCGACCGAGGAGTCCTCCTGCTCAGGGGCGGCCGTGGTGGACCGGATCCTCGCCGCCGCCTGTCTGCGCGGCGAACGGCTATGGCTGGTTGAGCTGACCGAGTCCGGTACGGTCTTCGGCCAGCCCCGCGCGTTGCTCACCGGAGAGTACGGTCGACTACGCACCGTCGTGCAGGCACCGGACGGCTCGGTCTGGGTGACCACCTCGAACCAGGACGGCCGGGGCGAACCGGCCCCGGAGGATGACCGTATCCTTCGGCTGGTCTTCGCCGACGGCGGAGCCGGGCGCAGCTGACTTACCCGCCTCCCCACCCTCGATCAGACAGGCATCATCTCACCATGAGCGACGAGCAGACGGCCGACCGGAGCCGTCCCGGCCAGCAGCCGGGCCGTCCGGATCAGCAGCCGGGCCGCCCCGGGCGACGGCTGGCGCGCGCCGGGCGGCGGCTCGGCTCGGTCAGCCGTACCGCTGGTCGCGGATTCGGGCGGGCCGCGCGGTCCCGGGCGACCCGGCGGATCGGCGTGGCGCTCGCGGTCGTCGCGGTCAGTCTGGCCGGGGTCGTCATCGGCGTCCTGCTCGGGGCCCGCGCCGACGTCGACATCGGCCCGTTCCGGGCCGAGATGTCGGTGACCCCGGCGGTGGACGGCGGCACCACCATGGCCATCCCGCCGCTCGGCGCGCTGCACGTGGACAGCCACGAAGGGCCGGTCCAGCTCTCCATCCGGCTCGGCTCCCTCGACCAGGTCCGCACCCTCGCCCTGCTCGACGACCCGAACGCGATCACCCGGGCCAGTCAGACCGTGGTCGGCGACGTCACCGAGGGGGTGCTGCGGCTCGGTATCCGTACCATCGCGGTCGCCGTGCTCACCACCTTGATCCTCGCCGCGCTGGTCTTCCGCGACACCCGCCGGGTCGCCTGGTCCGGCACTCTGGCGCTGCTGATCACCGGCGGCAGCATCGGCGTCGCGGCGGCGACCATCCGGCCGGAGTCGATCGAGGAGCCTCGGTACGAGGGTCTGCTGGTCAACGCCCCGGCGGTGGTCGGTGACGTGCAGCGGATCGCCACCAACTACAGCCAGTACGCCGAACAGCTGCAGCACATCGTCAGCAACGTCAGCCGGATCTACACCACCGTGTCGACGCTGCCCGTCTACCAGGCGGCCGAGGGCACCACCCGGGTGCTGCACGTGTCGGACATGCACCTCAACCCGACCGGCTGGTCGGTGATCCGTACCGTGGTCGAGCAGTTCGACATCGACGTGGTGATCGACACCGGGGACATCACCGACTGGGGCAGCGAGCCGGAGGCGAACTACGTCGCCTCGATCGGGCTGCTGGAGGTGCCGTACGTGTTCATCCGCGGCAACCACGACTCAGTCCGCACCCAGGAGGCGGTGGCCAGCCAGCCGAACGCGGTCGTGCTGGACAACGAGGTCACCGAGGTCGCTGGGCTGACCATCGCCGGTATCGGCGACCCCCGGTTCACCCCGGACAAGCAGACCAGCCCGGCCGAGGGCGGCCTGTCCAAGCCGGCCACCGACCAGGTCATCGGGGTCGGCGAGCAACTTGCCGCGACGATCCGGGGCACCGACGAGCCGGTCGACATCGCCCTGGTGCACGACCCGGTGTCCGCCGGGCCGCTGTCCGGCACCACGCCGCTGGTGCTGGCCGGGCACACCCACAACCGGGAGGTCCGGATGCTCGCCGAGATTCCCGGGGAGCAGCCGACCCGCCTGATGGTGGAGGGTTCGACCGGCGGAGCCGGACTGCGCGGCCTGGAGGGCGAGGAGCCGACGCCACTGGCGATGACGGTGCTGTACTTCGACGCCGAACACCAGTTGCAGGCGCACGACGACATCCGGATCGGGGGCACCGGCCAGGCCCAGGTCACCCTGGAACGGCACGTCATCGCCGGCCCGGAACCGGAGCCAGACCCGTCGCCATCGCCGATTCCTACCGCCGGTCCGTCCGCGACCCCGACTACCACTCAGTCCGCGACCCCGGCACCCAGCCCGTCCTGAGCCCGCGCCCACCCCCGGCAGAGCCTCACCGGCACCCCGGCCCGCGCCGCCAGCCAGGATCGCGCGGCCTATTCGTTTGGGCCTGAGCCTCGATCCACCGACGCGGTTGCCGCTGAATGTTGGTCGATCATTTCTGTATTGGGTGGTGCGGCGGGCGTGAGGGAGTCGCCGATCACGTGATCGGCTTGCTCCGAGGGTGAGTGTTCGGGGTGGAACGGGATTGTGGCCTGTGGTCGGGCCGCCTGGTTTCGGCTGGTGGGGTGTGGTCAGCCGGGTGCCGGCTGGACGGCGGTGAACAGGTTGTCGAACGCCGCCTGCCAGGGCCAGTACTCGGGCAGGTGTAGGTGGATGGTGCGGGCCCGGTGGGCGAGGCGGGCTGCGACGGTGATGATCCGGGTCCGGATGGTGGCGGGTCTGGCGGTCGACCAGGTGCCCGCGGCGAGGTGTCCGGCGGCGCGGGTGAGGTTGTGCGTGATCGCGGCGCAGGTCAGCCAGGCGTCGTTGGCGCTGAAGTGTCCGGAGGGCAGGTGGGCGAGGGGGCCGGCGATCAGGTCGGCGTTGACCTGCTCGATGATCGCGTGTTGCCGGTGCTGGGCTTCGGCCTGTACGAGGGTGTACGGGCTGTCGGTGAACACGGCGTGGTACCGGTAGGTCGGTAGGAGTTCGTCCTGGCCGGGGATCTGTTGCGGGTCGTCGCGGCGGACGCGGCGCACGATCAGCCGGGCGGTCGCCTCGTGTCGGGTGCCGGCGAACGCGGTGTACGTGGTTTCGGCGATCTGCGCGTCGGAGATCCACCGGCCGGCGTCTTCGTCCCGGACGGCCTGCGGATAGGTGATGTCGACCCACTGGTCGGCGGCGATGCCGTCGCACGCGGCGCGGATCTTCGGGTCGATGCGGCAGGTGACCGAGAACCGCACGCCACGACGCCGGCAGCCGCTGATCACCGTCTTGGCGTAGAACGCCGAGTCCGCTCGCACCATGATCTCCCCCGAAGCGCCGCATGCCCGGGCGGTCGTGATGGCCTCGGCGATCATGGTGGCGGCGCCCCGGGACGAGCCGGCGTTACCCGACCGCAGCCTCGTGGCGGCGATCACCGGCGCGGACAGCGGGGTGGACAGCGTCGCGACCAGGGGGTTGTAGCCGCGCAGGTAGACGTTGTAGCCGCCGACCTTGGCGTGGCCGAACCCGATGCCCTGCTTCTGCTTGCCGTACACCCGCCGCAGCATGGAGTCGATGTCCACGAAGCACAGGGTGTCGGCGCCGGTCAGGATCGGTGCCCGGCCGGTCAGACCGATCAGGGTGTCGCGGGCGGCGGCCTGTAACTGCCGTACGTGCCCGTGGGTGAACGTACGCAGGAACGACCCGAGCGTCGACGGCGCGTACACGCTGCCGAACAGCGACCGCATGCCACCGTGCCGGGCGATGTCGAGGTCGTCGATGCTGTCCGCGCCCGCGAGCATCCCCGCCACGACCGTGGCGACCTTCCCGGCGGGGTTCGCGCCCTTGTCCGTCGGCAGCCGCACCCGGTCGGCGACCGCGTCATGCAGACCGGCCTGCTCGGCCAGGCGCATCACCGGAACGAGACCGGCACACGACACCAGATTCGGATCGTCGAACGTCGCGCGCACCACCGGCGCGTCCTGGCGTATTCTCACCTGCGAGGTGCCCTCTCGAACCGAGCGATAGAAGCGTCAGAACTCCTATCCTTCCAGTTCAGAGGGCACTTTCTATAGCCGGGGTCCTGCCGGTCCGACCTTCATCGGTGGATCGAGGCTGAGGTACCAGTGGAGCTTGATGCCGGAGGTGCATCTTGGTGCACCTGTGGCATCAGGTCGTGAAAGGGCACCTTGGTCCCGGGAGCCGGCCCTGGCCGGATGACCGCGCCGGGGCGGCGCAGCGCCGCCGCGCGGACCATCACCATCATCATCTGGCCGTCCCGGTTGCCGTGCAGTCGGATGCCGAGCAGGTGAATCCATTCGATGTTCGGGTGGGCGGCCTCGGCGCGGACGTGGATGACCCGCAGCCGCAGCGCTCCGTCTCCGTTGAGATAGTCGGACCCGCCGATCTCGATGACGTCCCACGGCTGCACCAGCGGCGATCTTGTCGACTCAGTCATCGCCACCTGCCCCGGTGGTCGGGTCAGCGGTGAGCCAGATGCCGACCGAGGCGAGCAGCCGACGAATGGTCCGGGCGGCGTCACCGTCGTACCGGTCCAGGTAGGCCACCGCGAGCCGCAGCCCCGGACAGACGATCGTGCCGCAGCGCGGACACCCGGTCACCGGGTCGGGCAGGTGCATCGCGGCCAGGTGCCGGGCGCGGGCGATCACCGGGTGGTTGACGTAGCCGGGCACGGCGCTGCCGGTCGGCACCGACATCCAGCCGAGTACGCCGTGCCGGCGCAATTGATCTTTCTCATTCATTTTTGCGCCATGCGTCCCCCATCGGGACAACAATGGACGCCTTCTCGAATTTCCCACTCCTCCACCCTGGACTTCCCCGCCTCACATATGGAAGATGGGCTTTGTCCTCGTAGCAGCAACATCCGTCACGGGGCAACCTCTGCCCACCACAAAGCAATTCTGTAGAGAGCTGGAGGAAACGAATGTCTGGAGCAGCGAGCGCATATCTGATAGCGGAGCTCCGCCGCCGCCGCGAGTTGGCCGGGCTCACCCAGGAGCAGTGGGGCGCCGCCCTGCACTGGTCGGCCCAGCACGTCAGCGCGGTCGAGCGCGGTGCCCGGCCGATCCGGCTCGACTACCTGGCCACCATCGACCGGGTCTTCAACTGCGACTACTCGACCCTCTGGGAGCTGCTGCTGCGCACCGAGCGGGCCCCGGTCTGGCTGCGCCCGTGGCTGGAGCACGAGCGGGAGGCGATCATGCTGCGCTGGTACGAGCCGCTGCTGGTGCCCGGCCTGCTGCAGACCGAGGCGTACGCCCGCGTCGTCCTCACCCATGCCGGAGTGGCGATCGACGACGTCGACACCACCGTCGGCGACCGGCTCGGCCGGCAGGAGATCCTGCACCGGGCCGAGCGGCCGTGCCGCTTCGTCGGGGTGATCGACGAGGCGGTGCTGACCCGGGCGGTCGGCGGCCCGGCGGTGATGCGTGAGCAGGTCCTGGCGCTGATCGCCGCCTGCGACCGGCCCAACGTCTCGATCCAGGTGGTGCCGGCCGGGGTCGGTGCCTACCCGGGGCTGAACGGCCCGTTCATTCTGGCCAGCCTGGACGGCCGGGCGGCCGGCTTCGTAGACGGGCCGTTGGAGGGCCAGACCATCGAGTTGGAGGCCGATCTGACCAGACTGGAGCATGCCTGGGAGTCGCTGCGGGAGTACGCTCTGCCCAGCGAGCAGTCCGTGGCGTTGATGCAGGAGGCAGCCGACAGATGGGCATGACGACCGATCCTCGACCGGCCTGGCGGACCAGCAGCCGCAGCAACGGCACCGGCGGCGCCTGTGTCGAAGTCGCCGACAACCTGCCCGGCCGGGTCCTGGTCCGCGACAGCAAGGACCGCACCGGCGGCACCCTCACCTTCTCCCCCACCGCCTGGCGGACCTTCGTCGACCACCATCAGCGGTAGATGACGCGAGCCGCGTCGGGCAGTGCCCGACACGGCTCGTCCGCTGTGGTTGGCCGCGCACCTGCCTCAGCCCTGTGCGCCGAGGCGGGACAGGATCAGCTCCCGGACGGTACGCGCGTCCGCCTGGCCCCGGGTCGTCTTCATCACCGCGCCGACCAGCGCACCGGCCGCCGCGACCTTGCCGTCGCGGACCTTCGCCGCGATGTCCGGGTTGGCGGCGATCGCCTCGTCGACGGCGGCGGTCAACGCACCGGTGTCGGAGACCACCTCCAGGCCGCGCGCGGTCATCACCTCGGTCGGCGTGCCTTCCCCGGCGGCCACCGCCTCCAGGACGGTACGGGCCAGCTTGTCGTTGAGCTTGCCCGAGTCGACCAGCCCCTGCAGTTCGGCCACGTGCGCCGGGGTAACCCCGAGCGCGGCCAGCTCCACACCGGACTCGTTGGCCCGGCGGGCCAGCTCACCCAGCCACCACTTGCGGGCGCCGGCCGGGGTGGTGCCGGCGGCGATGGTCTGCTCGATCAGCTCGACCGCCCCGGCGTTGACCACCGACTGCATGTCGTGGTCGGTCAGCCCCCACTGCTCCTGCAGCCGCTTGCGGTGCACCCGGGGCAGCTCCGGCAGGGCCGCCTTCAGCTCGGCCACCCAGGCGGCGTCCGGGGCGAGCGGCACCAGGTCCGGCTCCGGGAAGTAGCGGTAGTCGGTGGCGGTCTCCTTGGACCGGCCGGACGTGGTGTCGCCGCTGTCCTCGTGGAAGTGCCGGGTCTCCTGCACGATCCGGCCACCGGCGTCGAGCACCGACGCCTGGCGCAGCATCTCCGCGCGTACCGCCCGCTCCACCGACCGCAGCGAGTTGACGTTCTTGGTCTCGGTGCGGGTGCCCCACTCGGTCTGCCCGACCGGGGTCAGCGAGGTGTTCACGTCGCAGCGCAGCGAACCCTGCTCCATCCGTACGTCGGACACGCCCAACGAGCGGATCACGTCCCGCAGCTCGGTGACGTACGCGCGGGCCACTTGCGGTGCCCGGTCCCCGGTGCCGGGGATCGGCTTGGTGACGATCTCCACCAGCGGGATACCCGCCCGGTTGTAGTCGACAAGCGACTCGGTCGCACCGTGAATGCGCCCGGTCGCGCCGCCGACGTGCAGCGTCTTGCCGGTGTCCTCCTCCAGATGCACCCGCTCGATGCCGATCCGCACCAGCTCGCCGTCGACCTCGACGTCGAGCCAGCCGTCCACGCACAGCGGCTCGTCGTACTGGCTGATCTGGTAGTTCTTCGGCATGTCCGGGTAGAAGTAGTTCTTCCGGGCGAACCGGCACCAGTCGGCGATCGAGCAGTTCAGTGCCAGCCCTATGCGGATCGTCGCCTCGATCGCCGCCTTGTTCGCCACCGGCAACGAGCCGGGCAGGCCCAGGCAGACCGGGCAGACCTGGGTGTTCGGCTCGGCGCCGAACCCGGTCGGGCAGCCGCAGAACATCTTCGTGTTGGTGCCCAGCTCGACGTGCGTCTCCAGGCCGATCACCGGCTCGTAGCGGGCGACGACATCCTCGTACGTGGGCAACGCGGTCGTGCTCATCTCACAGCTCCAACTCTCGGCGCGGCACCGACCGCACCAGCCTAGTGTCCACCTGGGTTCCGCTCATCGACCCGGCCGGTAACCGAGTGCCACGAGAGCCTGCCGGGTGTCGTCCCACCACCGCCGGTACGCCGGTACCTGCTGCAGCCTTTCCAGATCCACCAGCTCGCCAAGCTGGCCGAGGTGGTCCCCGACTGACCGGCTGACCCGGCGCGTCACGTCGTTGAGCACTTTCTTCGGGTCGGCGATCTGCTCCACCTGACGAGGGCTCCCGGGGAGCCCCATCTCGACATCGGTCCACTGGACACCGAGGGCGTTGCGCAGTGCCTGCCCGTCGGCGAGCAGCCAGGCCTCGGTCTCCCGGACCGGGACGACCGCGACGAGTTGCTCCCGGCGGTCGGCCCAACGCTTCCGGAGCGGTTCCAGCCACTCCCGGTGTACCCGTTCAGCGTTCGCACCCTGGTCTCGGTGAAAGAAGACAATCGTGAAGGCGCCGTCGCTGCGGTCGGCCAAGCTGATCACATCACCGATACCTGCCGGGCCGGACCGGGCCCGCAACGGTTGTACGTCGGCTACGTACACCGTTTCATCGAACTCGGTCAGGCACAGTCCTTCCAGTGAGCGTGCCAGCAGCCGGGGCAGGAAGCGGTCATCGCTGAGGCCTTCGGAGATCAGTGCGGTCGAGAGGTAGCGCATCAGCGATCCAGCGTCTCCAGGACCTCGAATTCGGCAATCTCTGCCTTGGTGACCACACCGCTGGGATCTTCGAGATCCAACGCAAGCTGATCACCACCGATCAGGCGGCTACGGGTGATCCGGCTGCGCGGTTCGCCCCTGCGCACCCGGGTCACCACGTCCAGGTAGACCGCATGGAGCCGTCCCCCGTCCTCGCCGCGTTCCAACGCCCGCAAGATCGCAGGCGAGTGGCTGCTCAGGATCAACTGGGTCAATCGATTGCCGTCTGCTTCGTCGCGCGACTCCAACGACCGTTCGACCAGGGCCCGCAGGTACCGCACGAACTGGGCGAGCCGTTGCGGGAAGATGCCGTTCTCCGGCTCCTCGAAGCAGATCAGCCCGGCACCACGGGGGTCGTAGAGTGCTGCGAGCAACGCGATCGCGCGCAGCGTCCCGTCGGACGCGACCCGGGCCGAGAACGGTGCCTCGTCGCGGGTGACGACCTCGACCTGCCGCTGCCGGCGTGCCTCGTCCTCGGCGAGCCGGACCCGGACCACTCCCGGTATCACTTCGGATACGTCGGCGGAAAGGTCGTTCAACGCGCCCTCCGGCCGGTCCTCGGTGCCCGTCGCGGCGGCCAGGTAACGCAGCGTGTTGGCCAGGTGGGCACCGTTGGGCGCGAGGCTGTCCGGGTCGTCATAGGAATCCGGGGTACGCAGCGCGCTGGGATCGAGGTGCAGCAGTCGCCACGACTGAAGCTCCCGCTTGAGCGCGTACAGCAGCGGGAAGTCCGTGGCGGTGGTCAGGCTGGACAGCACGGTTGCGGTCGCCGCTGTCGCCGGCAGTTTCCGTTTGCGGCCCTGGTTGCCCTGCTGCCGGATGCTGAAAATCGCACGCCCCTGCTCATCGCGCTCGGTCTCCAGCAGTTCCCGACCGCCCCCGCGATAGCTGGTTACCTGCTTCCATCGCGGGATCAGTGCCCGCAACGCAGCGTCGTCGGACTTAGGGATCCGGTACGCCGCCTCCCGTACCACGTACGGCCGACGGGTCCCGCTGCTGCTGGTGAGTCGTAGCTCGACCGCAAGCTCGTAACGCAGCCGAGAGTGATTCACTTCGGCCGTATCACCGAATGCGTCGGTCACCGACGACCCCAGCAGCACCTCGACGGCGAAGGTCATCACCGGCATCTGGGTGCCGTCGGTGTGCCGATGGAACAGATCGGGTACTTCCCCGCGCATCTGCTGAGCGGCCTCCAGCAGCCCATCATCGGCGAGCCGGGACAGGAACTGGATCGCGTCGAACAGGTTCGACTTGCCGGCCGCGTTCCGCCCGATGATCACGAGAAACGGCGGCACGTCCAGCGTGAAGTCGCGGAACGACTTGAAGCCGTCGATCTCGATCCGGGTCAGCACGTCGCGGCTCAGAGCTCCGGCGGGGTGAGGGTGCCGACCGCCGACTCCAGGGCCGCCGCGACCCGGTACATCCGGTCGTCGGCCATCGTGGGCGCCATCATCTGCAACCCGACCGGCAGCCCGTCGGCCAGCCCGCACGGCACCGAGATGGCCGGGCCGCCGTACAGGTTGGTCGGGATGGTGAACAGGTCGGCCAGGTACATCTGGTACGGGTCGGCGGTGCGCGCCCCGAGTGGGAACGCCACGAACGGCGTGGTCGGCGAGATCAGCACGTCGACCTGCTCGAACGCGGCGGTGAAGTCGCGGGTGATCAAGGTACGGACCTTCTGCGCCTGCCCGTAGTAGGCGTCGTAGTAGCCGCTGGACAGCGCGTAGGTGCCGAGCATGATCCGCCGCTTGACCTCCGGCCCGAAGCCCTGGTCGCGGGTCAGCGACATGACCTCTTCCAGCGACCGGTTGCCGTCGTCGCCGCTGCGCAGCCCGTACCGGACGCCGTCGTAGCGGGCCAGGTTGGACGAGCATTCGCTCGGCGCGATCAGGTAGTACGCCGGTAGCGCGTAGTCGAAGTGCGGGCAGGAGACCTCGACGACCTCGGCCCCGAGCTTGGTCAGCGCGTCGACCGCGTCGCGGAACGCGGCCAGGACGCCCGGCTCGACGCCCTCGCCGGTGGCGAACTGGGTGACCAGGCCGAGGCGCACCCCGGTCAGGTCACCGGAGGCACCGGCACGGGCCGCCTCGACGACCGGCGGCACGGCGGCCGGGATCGAGGTGGAGTCATGCGGGTCGTGGCCGGCGATCGCCTCGTGCAGCAGCGCCGCGTCGAGCACCGTCCGGGCGCACGGGCCAGGGGTGTCCAGCGAGGAGGAGAAGGCGATCAGCCCGTACCGGGAGGTGCCGCCGTAGGTCGGCTTGGCGCCGACGGTGCCGGTGACCGCGCCCGGTTGGCGGATCGAGCCGCCGGTGTCGGTGCCGATCGCCAGTGGAGCTTCGTACCCGGCGACCGCGGCCGCGCTGCCACCGCCGGATCCGCCCGGGATCCGGGTCAGGTCCCACGGGTTGTACGTCGGCCCGTACGCCGAGTACTCGGTCGACGAGCCCATCGCGAACTCGTCCATGTTGGTCTTGCCGAGGATCGGCATGCCGGCGGCGCGCAGCCGGGCGACGATCGTCGCGTCGTACGGTGGCCGCCAGCCGTCGAGGATCTTCGACCCGGCGGTGGTCGGTACGCCCTTGGTGGTGACGACGTCCTTGACCGCGATCGGTACGCCGGCCAGCGGGCCGAGCGGCTGCCCGGCGGCGCGGGCGGTGTCGACGGCCTGCGCGGCGGCGAGCGCCCCGTCGGCGTCGACGTGCAGGTAGGCGTGCACCCGCTCGTCGACGCCGGCGATCCGGTCCAGGTGGGCGCGGGTCACTTCGACGGCGCTGGTGTCGCCGGCGGCGATCAGCCCGGCCAGCTGCGCGGCGGTCATCCCGGTGAGTTCGGACATGGTTCAGACCTCCTCGTCCAGGATGCGCGGCACCCGGAACCGGCCGTCCTCGGCGTCCGGGGCGGCGGCGAGCGCGGCGTCGCGGTCCAGGCCGGGGATGACGACGTCGTCGCGCAGCACGTTGGTCAGCGGCACCGAGTGCGAGGTGGGCGGGATGTCGTCGGCGGCGACCTCGCCGATCCGGGCCACGGACTGCAGGATGACGTCGAGCTGGCCGGCGAACGTCGCCAGTTCGTCCTCGGTCACGGCCAGCCGCGACAGTCGCGCCAGGTGCGCGACCTCTTCGCGGGAGATGGCGGCCATCTGCGCCCCCTTCGTACGGTGATCGAACGGTTGGCCCGGGATCCTCGCTCAGCGTGGCTCAGCGGGCCGGACCCGACGAGTCTATTTCTCCGGCGGGTCAGCCGAGTCATCGGGCACGCCGGCCGGGACGGCGCGCGGGCCGGGGACCAGTGGACGGTACCGGGCCAGCCAGCTGACCAGCTCGTCGGCGGGCATCGGCCGGGCGTAGAACCAGCCCTGGGCGACGTGGCAGCCGAGCGCGGACAACCGTCGCCAGGACGCGTCGTCCTCGACGCCTTCGGCGACGACCCGCAGCCCGAGCGCCCGGGCCAGCTCGATCACCGAGCGGACGATGGCCGCGTCGTCGGTGTCGGCGGCCATGCCGAGGACGAACGAGCGGTCGATCTTGACTTCGGACAGCGGCAGCCGGCGCAGGTGCTGCATGGACGAGTAGCCGGTGCCGAAGTCGTCCAAGGCGATCGCCACCCCGATCGCGTCCAGCCGGGAGATGGTAGCCAGCACCCGCCGGGGGTCGGCCATCAGCGCCCCCTCGGTGATCTCCAACTGGAGTTGCTCCGGTGACAGGTTGAAGCGGGTGAGCCGGTCGGAGATCTGCTCGGCGATCTCGCCGGTGTGCAGGTCCCGGACGCTGACGTTGACCGCTGCCCGCAGGGTGATCCCGGCGGCGGCCCACTTGGCGATCTGCTCGACGACGTCGTCGACGACCCGGCGGGTGAGCAGGCGCATCACGGCGCTCTGCTCGGCGACCTTGATCAACTCTTCCGGGTCGACCATGCCCCGGCGCGGATGCCGCCAGCGCAGCAGCGCCTCCACCCCGACCACCTCGCCGGTCGCGATCTCCACCTGCGGCTGGTAGTACATGGTGATCTCGCCGACGTCGTCGACCTCCCGACCGGAGTCGGCCGCGTGCGCGCCGTTGACGTCGAGTACGCGACGCAGGTCGGCGAGGAGGCTGAGCCGTTCCGGCGTGTTGTGGTCCGACTCGGCCGCGTAGACGGCGGTGCCGTCACCGGTGTCCTTGGCGTCGTACATCGCGACGTCGGCGTGCTGCAGCAGGGTGGCGAAATCCCCACCGTGCTCGGGGTAGAGGGCGATGCCCACCGAGCCGCCGACGTCCAGCGGCAGCCCGTCCAGGGCGACCGGCTCGGCGAGCGCGGTCACCACCTGATCGGCGATCTCCCGCGCCTCGTCCGCGCCGGTGAGCCGGGTGGCCAGGATGGCGAACTCGTCGCCGCCGAGCCGGACCACCAGGTCCTGCGGCCGGACCACCATGGCCAGCCGCAGCCCCACCTCGACCAGCAGCCGGTCGCCGACCAGATGCCCGAGTGCGTCGTTGACCCGTTTGAACCGGTCCAGGTCAAGCAGCAGCAGCGCCATCCGGGAGTCCGGCGCTCCGCGCCGCAGCGCGTCGGCGTGTGCCGGCACCTGGTCAGCGATCTCGACGATCAGCGCCTTGCGGTTGGCCAGCCCGGTCAACGGGTCCAGCCGGGCCGACCGTTCCTGCTCGCTGGCCAGCGCGGCCATCCGGTAGACCGCGTACAGCGGCACCAGCACGAGGGGGATCAGCGCCGGGTCGACCTGTGCGGCGACCACCAGCACCGGCCCGAGCAGCAGCAGCGATCCGGTGGAGGACAGCTCGAAGCCGATGCCACGGCGGGCTGACCGCCACCACCGGCCGCCGAAGCGCAGCCGGATCGCCAGGGTGACCGTGCCGTAGTTGACCGCCGACCAGGCCGCCGCCGCGCCGACCGCCACTGCGACGTCGCTCCAGGCCAGCTCCGCGGTGCCGGCGAAGGCGCCCGGCCCGGCCAGCCCGGCCACCGCCGCTGCGGCGGCGAGCGCCAGCGCGTACTGCGAACTGTTGAACAGGGCCCGCCACGGCACGTGCCGGGCCCGCCAGGCGAAGACCGCCACCGCGACGGCCTGCACCGCGACCGCCGGGCCGAGGCCCCAGGCGAGCAGGATGGCGAAGGTGAAACAGACCGACGGAAAGACTTCGGACCGGCGCCGCCGGCCCGGTGGGGTGAACGGTCGGGCGTCGCCGACCACCGCGAGCAGGGCCATCAGCCAGAATGCCGCCGGCAGGTCGAGAATCTGGGCGGGCAGGTCCAGCAACGGTACGGCACAGACGGCGAGCGCGGCGGCGGTCACGCCGCCGACAAAGCCGAAGAACCCAGGGGCGCGTTCCGAAGGAACGGAGTTCCGCAATGCCGCGGCCTCCATCTGCCCTCCCGTCGCGCTCCCGTGGCCCGCTTCGCCGGCTCGGCATGAGCCGGGCGTCCCGCCGACGTCCTACACCTTAAGGACGGACGGCCCGCAGGTCAGGAGCGAAGCGCGGTCGTGACTGATTTGAGACGCGGTCGGCGAATGCCCCACGCGGGATTCCTGACCGCGTCGGGAAATGGCGTCCGCCAATTGTCGGGGCTCCGGCGAGGGTCCGGGTCGACCGACGCCGGGTCGCCGCTAGCTGGCGGCGGCGGGCTCGGCCGTATCGGCAGGCTGGACAGGATCGGCGGTACCGGCGGACTCGGCCGGCTGGTCCGGTTCGTTGACGGCGACCGCCCGGGCCGCGTCCTGCCCCTCCTCGAGAAGCGCGCCGAAGCCTGCCTCGTCGAGCACCGGGACACGCAGTGCGATGGCCTTGTCGTACTTCGATCCCGGGCTGTCGCCGACCACCACGAAGCCGGTCTTCTTCGACACCGACCCGCTGACTTTGCCGCCGCGGGACTGCACCGCCTCGGCCGCCTCGTCACGGGAGTAGCCGGTGAGTGAACCGGTGATCACGACGGTGACGCCAGCCAACGGGCGCGGCGCCTGGTCGTCACCGGCTTCCTCGACCATCCGTACGCCCGCCGCGCGCCAGCGCCGAACCACCTCCTGAGCGTGCCCGGCGGCGAGCCAGTCGGCGGCGGCCGCGGCGATCACCGGGCCGACCCCGTCGACGTCGACCAGCTGCTCCTGACTCGCGGCGGCGATCGCGTCGATCGAGCGGAACTCGCGGGCCAGCGCCTGGGCGGCGACCGGGCCGACGTGCCGGATGGAGAACGCGACGATGATCCGCCACAGCGGCCGTTGCCTGGCCTCGGCGAGGTTGGCCAACAGTTTCTTCGCGTTCTCGGTCAGCTCACCGCTCTGGTTGCAGAAGAACTTGACTCCGGACAACCGGTCGGCGTCAAGATCGAAAAGGTCGCCGATGCTCTGCACGGCACCGGAATCGACCAGGGCGATCGCGGACCGCTCACCCAGCGCCTCGATGTCGAGAACGCTGCGGCCGGCAATGTACTCCAGCTTGCGGGTCAACTGCGCCGGGCAGTCGAGATTCGGACACCGGATATCGGCGTCCCCTTCTTTTTCGTAGCGCAGCTCGGTGCCGCACTCCGGGCACTCGGTCGGCATCACGAACTCGCGCTCGGTGCCGGTCCGCAGATCGACGACCGGGCTGACCACTTCGGGAATGACGTCGCCCGCTTTCCGCAGGACCACCATGTCGCCGATCAGCACCCCTTTGCGGGCCACCTCTCCGGCGTTGTGCAGGGTGGCGAAGCCGACCGTCGAACCGGCCACCTTGACCGGGTCGAGCACCGCGTACGGGGTGACCCGCCCGGTCCGCCCGACGTTGACCTTGATGTCGAGCAGCCGGGTGTTGACCTCCTCCGGCGGGTACTTGTAGGCGATCGCCCAGCGCGGGGCGCGGCTGGTGGAGCCGAGACGGCGCTGGACCGACACCTCGTCGATCTTGACCACCACGCCGTCGATCTCGTGCTCCACCTCGTGGCGGTGCGAGGCGAAGTGGGCGATGAACTCACGCACCCCGTCGCGGTCGCCGACCACCTGCCAGCGTTGGCTGATCGGCAGCCCCCAGTCGGCCAGCTGCCGGTACGCGTCGGACTGGCGTACCGGCTCGAAGCCCTTGCGCGCCCCCAGACCGTGCACCACCATGCGCAGCCCGCGCCCGGCGGTGATCCGGGGGTCCTTCTGCCGCAGGGAGCCGGCGGCGGCGTTGCGCGGGTTGGCGAACGGCGCCTTCTCCTGGGCGACCAGGCTGGCGTTGAGCTCGTCGAACGCCGCCACCGGGAAGTAGATCTCGCCACGGACCTCCAGCAGCTCGGGCGCCTCGCCGGCCAGCCGCTCCGGGATCTGCCGGATGGTTCGCACGTTGGGGGTGATGTCCTCGCCGACCCGGCCGTCGCCCCGGGTGGCCGCCCGGGTCAGCACGCCCCGCTCGTAGGTGAGGTTGACCGCGAGGCCGTCGACCTTCAGCTCGCACAGGTAGTTGACCGGGCCACCGGCGTCGCGCTCGACCCGGTCGACCCAGGCGGTGAGCTCGTCGTCGTCGAAGGCGTTGTCCAGGCTCATCATCCGCTCGGCGTGGTTCACCGGGGCGAACTGGGTGGCGTAGGCGTAGCCCACCCGCTGGCTGGGCGAATCCGGTGTGCGCAGCGACGGGTGTCGCTCCTCCAGCTGGTTCAGCTCCCGGATCAGCAGGTCGTACTGCCCGTCGGAGATCTCCGGCGCGTCGAGGACGTGATAGCGGAACTGGTGGCGATCGATCTCCTCGGCGAGCGTGGCGTGCCGCTCCCGGGCGGCCGCGTCGGGCTCCTCACCGGCCTGCGCCTGCCCGGCGGCGCTGACCTGCTGCGGAACGACTTCCTCGGACACCGGCTGACCTCCGTGTTCGGATCTACCTGCGCACCGTATCGGTCGGCACCGACATTCGCGGATACCGGCCGACGGACCGACCGCAGTCACCCGCCTGGCGGACCGACCCGGTCACTCGCGTGGCGGCCCGGTCACTCGCCTTGGACGAGGTTGAACACGGCCACCCCGGCGCACCACAGGAAGCACAGCACGGAGACCACCACCAGCACGGCGACGATCAACCCGCGGTACACCCGCCACCAGCCGCGCCGACCGGCGGCCGGGTCACCGTCGCTGTCACCGTGGTAGCTCATCGCCGCCAACGGTAACCGTAGGCACACCCCGGGCGGCACTGTTCCACCGGCCGGACCCCACCGCACTCCACCGCCGGCCGCCGGCCGGGTTCAGCCCTCGGCCAGCCGCCGGCCAGCGTCGCGGCAGGCGGCCAGCGCGGCCCGGGCGTACGGCACGGCCGCCCCGGCCAGCCCGCACGCCGGGGTCACCACCACCTGGGCGGCGGCCCGCTCCGCCGGGAACCCCAGCTTCGACCAGAGGGTACGGACCTGTCCCGCCGCCCGCGCCGAGGCCGGTGCCGCCGCGCCGGTCGCTTCCCCGGTCGCCGGCACCACCCCGGCGAACAGCCCCATCCCGGCGTCGATCGCCTCACCGACCGGGTCCAGGTCGGTGAGCAGCTCCAGGTCGGCGGCGATCGCGACGGCTCCGGCGGCCCGCAGCAGACCCACCGGTACACCGGGGGCGCAGCAGTGCACCACTACCGGCACGCCGACTCCGGAGATCACCTCGGCGAGCAGGTCCCGGACGGTGCCGGCGACGACCGCCCGGTAGGTGTGCAGACCGCTGTCGGTGCGCAGCGTCCCGGCCAGCACGGCGGGCAGCGAGGGCTCGTCGAGTTGGAGCAGCAGCCGCGCGCCCGGCACCCGGCGTGACACCTCCGCGACGTGCTCCCGCAGGCCTTCGGTGAGCGACGCGGCGAGGTCACGTACGGCGCCGTGGTCGCGGACCAGCCGCCCACCGAGGCCGACGTCGAGAGCGGCGGCCAGCGTCCACACCCCGGCGGCCTGCAGCTTGACCGGCCCGGTGTAGCCGTCGGCCTGCTCGGTCAGCTGGTCGAGGTCCCGTTCCCGCAGGTCGAGTGCGCGGCGCAGGTCCCGGCCGGGTCGGGCGGCGACCCGCCACCGACCGGCGTACAGCTCGACCGGCAGGTCCACCAGGAAGGTGGCGCCGCGTCCGATCATCTCTGCCCCCGGCCCCCGGGCCGGCAGTTCGGGCAGGTGCGGCAGGCCCGGCAGTTCACCGAGGACGATCCGTTGCGCCTCGGCGACGTCGGTGCCGGGCAGCGAACCGATCCCGCTGGCGGCACCTGGCGGCCAGGGCCACGGTGAGTCCGTCGCAGGGACGGCCGGCTCCGGGCTGGACGGACTACGCGGGTCGGTCACGTCAGGTCACTCGCGTCGGTCACGTCCGCCGACTCTACCGGTCAGCCGGCGATGGTCGCCGAGCCGAGCACCACGTCGCCGGCCGGATCGGGCCGGTAGGCGACCATCGCCTGGCCGGCGGCGACCCCCCGGACCGGCCGGTGCAGCTGGGCGTGCATGCCGGCATCGGTCAGCTCGACCACCGCCGGGGTGGTCGACCCGTGCGCGCGCACCTGGAGCATCGCCTCGACCGGACCGGTTGGCCGGTCCCCGCCGATCCACACCGGGCGGACACCGGTCACCGCGTCGACGTCCAGCGCCTCGGCCGGGCCTACGGTCACCGTGTTGCTCGTCGGTGTGATCGACAGCACGTAGCGGGGTCGACCGTCCGGCGCGGGCACCCCGATGCCCAGGCCACGCCGCTGGCCGACGGTGAACGCGTACGCCCCGTCGTGGCGGCCGACAACCGCGCCGGTCGTCGCGTCGATCACGTCGCCCGGGACGTTGCCGAGCCGGTCGGCGAGGAATCCACGGGTGTCGCCGTCGGCGATGAAGCAGATGTCGTGTGAGTCGGGCTTGTCGGCCACCGCGAGCCCGTACCGCGCCGCCTCGGCCCGGACCTGCGCCTTGGTCGAGTCGCCGAGCGGGAACATCGCCCGGTCCAGCTGGGCCCGGTTGAGCACGGCGAGCACGTACGACTGGTCCTTGGCCAGGTCGACGCTGCGCCGCAGCAGACCGTCGGGGCCGAGCCGGGCGTGGTGGCCGGTGACCACCGCGTCGAACCCCAACGCCACCGCGCGGTCCAGCACCGCCGCGAACTTGATCTTCTCGTTGCAGCGCAGGCACGGATTGGGGGTACGCCCGGCGGCGTACTCGGCGACGAAGTCGTCCACCACGTCGCTGTGGAACTGCTCGGCCATGTCCCAGACGTAGAACGGGATGCCGATCACGTCGGCGGCCCGCCGGGCGTCCCGGGCGTCCTCGACGGTGCAGCAGCCACGGGCCCCGGTGCGGTACGTCTGCGGGTTGCGCGACAGCGCCAGGTGCACACCGGTCACGTCGTGCCCGGCGGCCACCGCCCGAGCCGCCGCCACCGCCGAGTCGACCCCGCCGGACATCGCCGCCAGCACTCGCACCGTACCCATCTCCTGCCTGATCGTCGCCTCGGTTCGAGGGTAATCGTCCCGCAGCGGCCCCGGGTCAGCCGGCGGCGGGCGGCGTCGCCTTCGTGCCGCGGACCGCGCCGGCCCGGCGGGCCCGCTCGACCGCACCGGGCAGGGCCGCCACCAGCGCGTCGACCTCGGCCCGGGTGGAGTCGTGGCCCAGGCTGAACCGCAGGGACGAGCGGGCTCGCTCGTCGTCGTCGGCCATCGCCAGCAGCACGTGCGACGGCTGCGCGACCCCGGCCGAACAGGCCGAGCCGGTCGAACAGGCGATGCCCTGGGCGTCGAGCAGCAGCAACAGTGCGTCGCCTTCGCAGCCGGGGAACGAGAAGTGCGCGTTGCCCGGGAGCCGGTCGGCCGGGTCACCGTTGTAGATCACGTCCGGTACCACCTGGCGTACCCGTCGGACCAGGTCGTCGCGGAGCGCACCGACCCGCGCCGCGTGCTCGGCCTGGCGTTTCACCGCCACCTCCACGGCGACCGCGAACGCGGCGATCCCGGCGGTGTCGACCGTGCCGGAGCGGACGTCGCGCTCCTGGCCACCACCGTGCAGCAGCGGGGTGCAAGTGACGTCCCGGCCGAGCAGCAGGGCGCCCACGCCGGCGGGGCCGCCGAGCTTGTGACCGCTGACGGTCAGCGCGGCGGCGCCACTGGCGGCGAAGTCGACCGGAACCTGACCGACCGCCTGGACCGCGTCGGTGTGCAGCGGTACGCCGGCCCGCGCGGCCATTGCCGCGACGGCGGCGACCGGTTGCACTGTGCCGACCTCGTTGTTCGCCCACATGACGGTGACCAGGGCCAGCTCGTCGGCGGCGGCGTCCAGCTCGGCCTGCACGGTGGCGTCGTCGACCCGACCGGTAGCGTCCACCGGCAGCCAGGTCACCTGGGCCTGCCCGTGCTCGGCGAGCCACTGCACGGCGTCGAGCACGGCGTGGTGCTCGACGGTGCTGGCCAGGATCCGCCGCCGGGCAGGATCCGCCGCCGAACGTGCCCAGAAGATTCCCTTGACCGCGAGGTTGTCGCTCTCCGTGCCGCCGGCGGTAAAGATCACCTCGGACGGCCGGGCGCCGAGGGCGGCGGCGACCCGCTCCCGGGCCTCCTCGACCGTACGCCGGGCCGCCCGTCCGGCGGCGTGCAGTGACGACGCGTTACCGACCCGGCGGGCGGTGGCGACGTAGGTCTCCACCGCCTCGTCGAGCATCGGCGTGGTCGCGGCGTGGTCGAGATAAGCCATCACCAGCAAGCCTATCCGCCGGGTCGGGTCCGGCGGATAGGCGGCCGGACCCGATCAGTCAGGTCGGTACGGCGGTGGCCGCGACGCCCTGCGGGACGGTCACCTCACTTGCGCTTGCGGATCTCCTCGGCCGCCTGCGGGACCACCTTGTTCAGGTCACCAACCACACCGAAGTCGGCGAGCTCGAAGATCGGCGCCTCACCGTCCTTGTTGACCGCCACGATGGTCTTCGCGGTCTGCATCCCGGCCCGGTGCTGGATCGCCCCGGAGATGCCCAGCGCCACGTACAGCTGTGGGGAGACGGTCTTGCCGGTCTGCCCCACCTGGAACTGATGCGGATAGAACCCGGAGTCGACCGCGGCCCGGGAGGCGCCCACCGCGCCGCCGAGCAGGTCGGCGAGCTCCTCGACCAGTTTGAAGTTGTCGCCGCTGCCGACACCGCGCCCGCCCGAGACGACCACGGACGCCTCGGTGAGCTCCGGCCGGGAGCCGGACTGCTCGGCGACCCGCTCGACCACCTTGGCCAGCTTGTCGGAGTCGGCGACCTGCACCTGCACCTGCTCCACCTGCGGGGTGGCCGGGGCCGGCTCGGGCGCCACCGAGTTGGGCCGCAGCGTCACCAACGGCAGGCCCCGGGTGACCCGGGAAGTGACGATGGTGGCGCCGGCGAACGCGATCTGGGTCGCCGTGCCGTCGGCGGCCAGGTCGACCACGTCGGTCAGCAGGCCGTTGTCCAGCCGTACGGCGAGCCGACCGGCGATCTCCTTGCCCTCCTGCGAGGAGGCGAGCAGCACCGCGCCGGGCTGCACCCGGCCGATCAGCTCGGCCAGCACGGTCACCTTCGGAGCGACCAGGTAGCCGTCGATCTCCTCGCTCTCGGCGGCGTACACCTTGCTGGCGCCGTACTCACCGAGCTTGTCGGTCATCGCGGCGGCCGCACCCGGCCCGCCGAGCACCACCGCGGACACCTCGCCGCCCAGCTTACGGGCCAGGGTCAGCAGTTCCAGGGTGACCTTCTTGACGCCGAACTCACCGGTGGCCTCGACGACAACGAGAACCTCAGCCATGTCAACCTCCCCGCTCACACGAACTTCTCGGACGCCAGGAACTCGACCAGCCGTACGCCGGCCTCGCCGTCGTCGACGACCTTCTGCCCCGCCGACCGTGGTGGGCGCTTGTGGTGCTCGACGACCTCACTGGTCGCCCCGTCGAAGCCGACCTCGCTGGCGGCCACCCCCAGATCGGCCAGGGACAGGCTCTGCACCGGCTTCTTCTTCGCCGCCATGATCCCCTTGAACGAGGGGTAGCGCGGCTCGTTGATGGTGTCCCACACCGAGACCACCGCCGGGGTGGCGGCGCTGACCACCTCGTAGCCCTCTTCGCTCTGCCGTTCGACGGTGAGCGTGCCGCCGTCGACGGTCAGCTTGCGGGCGCCAGTCAGGGCGGCGATGCCGAGCCGTTCGGCGAGCATGTGCGGCATCACCTGCACCCGCCCGTCGGTGGACTCGGCACCGCAGAGGATCAGATCCGCCCCGAGGGTGCCGAGCGCCGCGGCGAGGACCTTGGAGGTGGCGACCGCGCAGGAGCCGTGCAGGGCGTCGTCGACGACGTGCACCGCCTTGTCCGGCCCCATCGACAGCGCCTTGCGGATCGACTCGGCCGCGCGGTCCGGGCCCATGGTGAGGATGGTCACCTCACCGCCGTTGGCCTCCCGCAGCCGCAGCGCCTCCTCGATCGCGTACTCGTCCATCTCATTGATCACGTTGTTGGCCGACCCGCGGTCGACGGTGTTGTCGTCACCGCGCAGGGCGCGTTCCGCGCCGGAATCGGGCACCTGCTTGACGAGTACGACGATGTTCATCGCGCTTCGACACCCCTCCTGTAGGTGGTGCTGCTCTACCACTCTCGGCGCAGCCTGCCGCTTTCCTTAACGATCGGTCAACCGAGCACCGCTGTGGAATGCCCCACCCGCCATGTTACCCGCAAGTAGCCAAGGGCCAAACGGCCCCACCGACGGGCCGGCCGGACCGTACGACCGCCCTGGTCAGCAGGGGGACGGACCGGTCAGGAGGGAGTGGCCAACGCCTGCCTGATCTTGGAGATCATCGCCGTCTCCGCCGGGTCGACCCCGGACGCGGCCCGCGCTACCCGGTCGACCGCCTCGGTCACCGCCGACCGGTAGTGCTCCAGGTCGTGCGGGGCCTTCGCGGTGAGCACCGCCACCGACTGCCGCAGCGCCGGCAGCACCAACTGCTCCACCGCCTCCGGCGTGTCCCGTGCCAACTTGGGCAACTCGCCGCTGGTCAGCACGTCGTTCACCAGACCCGACGTCCCGGCGAACACGTCCGAGGCAGCGAAGCTCTCCCGGACCATCGACACCAGCCCCGGGTCCGCAGCCGACACCAGGTAGACGGCACCGAAAGCACCGGTCTTCAGTGTGCTGCGCTCGTCATCGGTCAGCTCGGCCACAGACGGTGAGTCTAGTCGGCGATAATGATCCACGTGTGGAGTGCGCTGCGCCGGTGGTTCGATCCCCAGCAGCTGCGCCGGGTCGGCACCGCGCCCGACTACCGGTTCTCGCTGGCGAACGAGCGGACCTTCCTGGCCTGGATCCGGACCGCCCTGGCGTTGGTCGCCGGCGGGCTGGCCATCGCGCAGTTCCTGCCTGAGCTGTCCGTGGCCCACCTTCGGGAAGGGCTGGCGGTGACCCTGCTGCTGCTCGGCGGGACCGTCGCGCTGCGGGCGGTCGACCACTGGTCCCGTACCGAGCGGGCCATGCGGTTGGGCACCGACCTACCGGCGTCCCGGTTTCCGGCGTTCCTCGCGATGTGTGTCGGTGTCGGTGCCACCGCGTTGACCATCGTCGTGCTGGTCGAGGCGGCCAGTGGCTGATCCCACCGACCCGCCGGCCCGCGAGCACGGACCGCCGGCCCGGGACCCCGGTCTGCAGCCCGAACGGACCCGGCTGGCCTGGCGGCGGTCGGCTCTGGCGCTCACCCTGGTGGTGGCGCTCACCATGCGGCTGGCCGTCGAGCGGGGCGGAGCCGCCACGCTGCTCGGTCTGTTCGCGGTGATCGGTTGGGCCGGGCTGATCGGCCACGCCTACCGGCACGCCAGCGGCCCACGACGTCCGGCAGCCGGACAGATCAGCACGGAGGTGCCCCTGCTGGGGCTGGTCACCGCCGGTTACGCGGCGCTCGGCGCCATCCTGATCCTCAGCTGACTAGGCTGAGCCCGCCAGGCGGGGCATCATTGCGGGATGGCCCGCGTGTTCATCCTGCTCTTCATGCTCCACGTCGTGCTCATGGCGGTGGCGCTGATCAGCTGCCTCTCAGCGGAGAAAGGTGACGTCCGCGCCCTGCCGCGCCTGCTCTGGGTGCCGGTCATCATCGTCATCCCACTCCTCGGGCCGGCCGCCTGGTTCCTCAGCCGCCGGCCCGGCTTCGGCAGCCCGTCACCGCTCGGCGGCGTCCCCAGACCGACCGGTACCCCGCCACCGCGCAACCGTCCGACGGCCCCCGACGACGATCCCGAGTTCCTGCGCGCGCTCGACGCCGAAAGGTCGAAGCAGGATCGCGAGCTCTTCGAACGGTGGGAGGAGGACCTGCGCCGCCGGGAGGACGACCTGCGCCGCCGGGACGCCGCAGACCCCCGGGAGGACCGCCGGCCCGAGTCAGGCGCCTGACCCGGGCAACCCGAGCGGCCCGCCCGGAGGGTGGTCAGGTCAGACCCGGCGCTTGAACCGGGCGAGCGCCAGCGGCGCGAACACCGCCGCGATGCCGGCTGCCCAGAGCAGCGAGAAGCCGACCGGGCCGGCGGCGGGCGCGCCACTGAGCAGGCCACGCAGGCCGTCGGCGAGGATCGTCACCGGGTTGACCTCGACCCAGGCCTGAAGCCAGCCCGGCATAGTCTCGGTCGGCACGAATGCGTTACTGGTGAAGGTCAGCGGAAAGATCACCATGAAGCCGAAGATCTGCACCTTCTCCGGCTCGCTGACCATCACCCCGACCAGCACCGAGATCCACGACGCGGCCAGGGTGAAGGCCAGGATCAGCGCGAACGCGCCGAGCAGGCCGACCGGACCACCTTCGACCCGGTAGCCGAGGATCATCCCGACACCCAGCAGCAGCAGCACCGACCAGGCCTGCTTGACGGTGTCGGCCAGGATCCGCCCGGCCAGCGGCGCCCACCGGGCGATCGGCAACGACCGCAACCGGTCGAACACCCCCTTGGTGAGGTCGGTGTTCAGCCCGAACCCCGTGGTCATCGTCGCGAAAAGGGCGTTCTGCACGATGATTCCCGGCAACGCGAAGGTCAGATAGTCCCCCGGCGTGCCGGCGATCGCGCCGCCGAACACGTAAGTGAACAGCAGCAGGAACATCAGCGGCTGGACGCTGAGATCGAGCAGCTCCAATGGATTGTGCTTGATCTGCACCAGGCTCCGCCAGGCCAGGGTGCGGGTGTGCCGCAGCCCGGCCACCGGGCTGACCCACTGGTGCCGCCCGGACAGCTCGGACGTGGTGGCGGTGGTGGCGGTCAACGGATTCCCTCCATGGTGTCGGCGGTCGGCTGTGCTCCCGTACCGGCCGGCCCGGTCGCCGGTGTCGGGCGCTCGCCGGAGCCGGTCTCCGAGCCGCCGGGGCCGGTCGCAGAACCGGTGCCGGTCGGCGATCCGCCGGAGCCCGGATCGGCCCGGTGGCCGGTGAGCGACAGGAAGACCTCGTCCAGGCTTGAGCTGCGCAACGCCAGCTCACCCACCTTCACCCCGGACTCGTCGAGTCGGCGGACCACCGCCGGCAGCAGGTCCGCATCGGCGGTGCTCACCGTCACCGTGGTCTGAGCCAACGACGGCTCGTTGCCGGACAGCTCCCGCAGCGCGGTCAGCACCGTCGGCAACTGTTTCGGATCGGTCGGGCGCACCGCGAGGACCTGGGCACCGGTCTTGGCCTTCAGCTCCTCCGGCGTACCGCCGGCGATCACCCGACCGTGGTCGACCACGGCCAACTCGTCGGCCAGCTGGTCGGCCTCCTCCAGGTACTGGGTGGTGAGCAGCACCGTCACGCCACCGGCGACCAGCCCACGGACCAGCTCCCACAGCTCGTTGCGGCTGCGCGGGTCCAGCCCGGTGGTCGGTTCGTCGAGGAACAGCACCTGTGGCCGTCCCACCAGGCTGGCCGCCAGGTCGAGCCGGCGGCGCATACCGCCCGAATAGGTCTTGGCCGCGCGATCGGCGGCGTCGGTGAGTTGGAACTCGGCCAGCAGTTGCCGGGCACGGGAGCGCGCGTCCCGCCGGGACGACCCCAGCAACCGACCGATCATGATCAGGTTTTCCACGCCGGTCAGCGTCTCGTCGACCGAGGCGTACTGCCCGGTCAGTCCGATCGACTGACGGACCTGGTGAGCCCGGCCGACCACATCGAAGCCCAGTACCCGGGCGTGCCCGGCGTCCGGCCGCAGCAGGGTCGCGAGCACCCGGACCGCAGTCGTCTTGCCGGCACCGTTCGGACCGAGCAGGCCGAACACGGTGCCGGTACGGACCGCGAGATCCACCCCGGCCAACGCGGTCGTCGCGCCGAACCGCTTGACCAGGCCCTCGGCCCAGATCGCGTGCGACATCCTCACTCCTGTCGTTTGTCTGCAGACCCACAATGAACGACAGGACCGACATTCCGCCAAGCATTTGCCGACCAGACCGGGGTCGGCGACCTCTCAGAGCCAGGTCCGACCAGCGCTCAGGCCAACTCCGACCAGGGGTCAGGCCAGGTTCGACGAACGCGGATAGGCGTCCTCCGGGTCGGTCACCACATTGACCAGGTACGGCACCCCGGCGTCGAAGGCCCGGCGCAGCGCCGGACCGATGTCGCCGGCCTTGGTCACCGTCTCCCCCGCGCCGCCCAGCGCCCCGACTATCTCGTCGTAGCGCAGCCCCGGCTGCAGGTCGGCGGCGACATCGTAGCCGTACATGGCGCGCATCGGGTGCTTCTCCAGCCCCCAGATGCCGTTGTTACCGACCACGATCACCACCGGCAACTTCTGCCGGGCCAGCGACTCGACGTCCATCAGCGAGAAGCCGGCTGCACCGTCGCCCATCAGCACGCAGACCTGCCGGTCCGGGTAGGTGAGCCGAGCACCCATCGCGTAGCCCATCCCGGTGCCCAGGCAGCCGTACGGGCCGGGGTCGAGCCAGCTGCCCGGCACCGACGGCTCCAGGTAACGGCCGGCGTACGAGACGAAGTCACCACCGTCGCCGATGGTCACGGCGTCCGGGTCGAGCACCGCCCGCAGCTCGCCGTAGATCCGCGACGGGCGGATCGGGTCGGACCCGGCGGCGAGCTCGGCCGCGTCCCGCGCCCGGGCCTGCTCCTCGGCGGCGCGCAGGTCGGCCAGCCAGCCGGTGTGGTCGGCCCGGTCGCCGGTGTGGTCGGCGAACGCGGACAGGATCAGCCGCAGGTCACCGGCGGGCGAAACGGCCGGCTGCACGTGGGTCGCCCGCTGGCCCGGCGCGTCGACGACGTGCACCACCTGGGCGGTGCCGAAGTCACCGAAACTGAGCCGGAAGTCCAGCGGGGTGCCGATCACGACCACCACGTCGGCCCGGCCGAACGCGACCCGCCGCGCCTTCGCGAAGGCCAGCGGGTGCCCCGGCGGCAGCGACCCACGCCCCATGCCGTTGGTGAAGACCGGCACCTGCAGCGCCTCGGCGGCCTCCCGCAACGCCGCGACGGCGTCCCCGGCGTACACGTCGGAGCCGGCGACGATCACCGGACGGTCGGCGGCGGCGATCAGCCGGGCCGCGCGGGCGACCTCGTCCGGGTCGGGCTCGACCACCGGCACCGCGGCGGCGGTCGGCGCGGTCACCTCGGCGGTCGAGAAGATCACCTCCAGCGGCAGGTCGAGAAAGGCCGGGCCGCGGTGCGGGGCGAGCGCGGCGGACAGCGCGGCACCGACCGCGGCCGGTACGTCGTCCGTCGCGGCGACCGTGGCGGCGTGCTTGGTGACCGGGGCGACCAGCGGTACGTGGTCGATCTCCTGCAGGCTGCCCGACCCCCAGCGGAACGCCGGTGCCCGGCCACCGAGCACCAACACCGGCGCGGCGTTGAAGAAGGCGCTGGTCAGACCGGAGATGCCGTTGGTGACGCCGGGGCCCGCGGTGAGTGCGGCGAGCCCGGGGCGGCGCTGCAGTTTCGCCACCGCCTCGGCGGCGAAGACGGCGGTCTGCTCGTGCCGTACGTCGTAGATCGGGAAGTCGGCGGCGTGCGCGGCGTCGTACAGCGGGAAGATGTGGCCACCGGAGAGGGTGAACAGCTCACGTACGCCGTACGCCTGCGCGGCGGCCAGTGCCAACGTCCCGCCGTGTCCCTCGATCCGTTCCACCATCGTCGATGCCTCCCGTCGCCCCGGGCCCGCCCGGCCGGCGCACCCCCGAGCAGGTTACCGCTCAGTCACTTAGCCCGGCACCCACGCGCGTCCGGCACCGCCGACACCAAGCCGGTCGGGGTACGGCGGAGGGGTCGGTCGAGGGCCGGTACGGGCTAGCGACCGGTGAAGTCGGGCTTGCGCTTGGCGACGAACGCCGCCATCCCCTCGGTGCGGTCGTCGGTGGCGAACAGGCCGGCGAACAGCTGGCTCTCCCAGGCCAGGCCGGAGGCGAGGTCCATCTCCAGGCCCCCGTCGATGGCCAGCTTGGCCGCCCTGACAGCCTGGGCCGGGCCGGTGACGAACGGTCGCACCATGTCGAGTGCCGCCATGTACACCTGGTCGGCCGGGACGACGCGGTCGGCCAGGCCGATCCGCTCGGCCTCCGCGGCGGCGACCATCCGTCCGGACAGGATGATGTCCTTGGCGCGGGCCGGGCCGACCAGCCGAGCCAACCGCTGGGTGCCGCCGGCACCGGGGATGACCCCCAGCTTGATCTCCGGCTGGCCGAGTTTGGCGTCCTCGGCGACCACCCGCCAGTCGCAGGCCAGGGCCAGCTCACAGCCGCCGCCGAGGGCGTAGCCGGTGATCGCGGCGACCACCGGTTTCGGGATCCGGGCGACCGCGTCGAACGCGCTGGACAGCTGCGCCGCGCGGGCCGCCATGTCCACGTACGACATGTCGGCCATCTCTTTGATGTCGGCCCCGGCGGCGAAGACCTTCTCACCGCCGTAGACCACGACGGCGCGCACCCGCTCGTCGTCGGCGACGGTACGCGCGGCCTCGCGCAACTCCTCCTGCACCGCCGCGTTGAGCGCGTTCATCGGCGGCCGGGCCAGCCGGATGGTGGCAATCCCCTGCTCGACCTCGACCAGCACCAACTCCGGCACGGCGGACCTCCCCATCGACGTCGCGTTCTGGGACAGCCTACGGGGAACACCGGAGAGTGGGTAACGTGATCCACAACGTGAGGGAGGGCAGGCGGATGACCACCTACTACGATGACAAATCCGTACGGATCACCTCCACAGAGATCCGGGTGGACCAGCACCGACATCCGCTCACCCAGGTGCACCGGATCTGGCAGCGGCGGGGTGCCCGCTCGTGGAGCGCCCTGGCCGGCCGGGGCATGGTCGGCGTCGCCTTCCTGGCCCCGGTGGCGACCGCGCTCCTCGGCCTGGTCACCGCGCTGACCATCGACGCCTCGCCGACCGTCACCATCGCGCTGATCGGCGGATCGATCCTGGTCGGGCTGGTCATCATCCCGATCGCGGACCTGCTGCTCGGGCTGCTCGACGACTCCTACGACCGGGGCGCGCACCTGCTCGAACTCTGGGCCGACGTACGGGGCGCTCCGGTGCTGCTGGTGTCCGACCGGGACGCGCTGCGGGTGGGACGCATCCATCGCGCGCTGCGCCGTGCGGTCGAGGCCGCACTGGCGTCGCAAGCGCCTGCTCCGGTCCGGGCCGCTCCGGCCCGCCGGGCGCTACCCCGGCCCACGCCCGGCGGTGCCGACCGGCGCGCCAGCGGTGGTGGCCGGCGCACCGCACAATAGGGAGATGCCGCTCCCGCTGCCGTCTCCGGCGAGTCTCATCGCACTGACCAGATCCACCGTCGGGCAGGTCGCCGGTGCGGTGACCGGCGCGGCCGGACGGGCCACCGGCCAGGCCGGTGAGGTGGCGACCTGGATGGGCCGGCTCACCTCCGAGTACGCCGCCGTGCCGTCGCGCGCGTTCGCCGTACTGGATGAGATCGAGGCTCTGGTGCAACGGGTCGGCACCGTGGTCGACCGGGTCGAGGTGCTGCTCGACCGCAGTGAGCGGGTGGTCGCGGAGGCGGAGGAGGCGACGCTACGGGTGGAGGCGATCGCCACGGCGGCGACCGACGCGGTGGCGGCCGCGACCCGGGTGGCGGCCGCCGCGCAGACGCTGCTCACCGATGCCGACCGGGTAGCGGTGGGGGCCAGTCGGGTGGTGGGGCGCAGCGAGGAGATCGCCGACCGGTCGGTCGAGCTGATCGGCGAGTACGAGCCGGCGCTGCGCCGGGGTGCCCCGATGGCCCGGCACTTCGTCGAGCAGTTGAGCGAGGACGAGGTGGACGCGGCGGTCCGGCTGGTCGACGAGCTGCCCCGGCTGACCCAGCACCTCAAGGCCGACGTGCTGCCGATCCTGGCCACCCTGGACCGGGTCGGGCCGGACATCCACGACCTGCTGGAGGTGACCCGGGACCTGAAGTTGGCGGTGGCCGGCATCCCAGGTCTGCGGATGTTGCGCCGCCGGGGAGCGGACCGGCTCGGTGAGGACGAGGCCCTGCCGTCGGGTGAGTGAGCGCCAGGCCAGCGCTAGGACGCCTGGCGGACGGGCATCTCGGCCAGCCAGACGTCGGCCAGGTCACCGAGGGGGACGTCGAGGGCCTGGCTGAGCCGGACCACGGTGCCGAACGCCGGTGCCGGAAGCCGGCCCGCTTCGATCTTGCGCAGCGTCTCGGGGGAGATCCCGGCCGCCAGCGCCACCTCGACGAGGCTGCGGCCGGCCCGCGCGACCCGCAGCGCGGCGCCGAGTCGCTGGCCTGCGGCGATCTGTTCGGCGGTGAGTGGTTGGCGAACCATGCCCAGCAGGATAGCCCTCCGGAGCGCCCTCGATTCGGCGTGGTATAAAAATACCACAGAGGGAGAGGGAGTCTGTCGTGATCGAGCTCAAGTCCGCCCAGGAGATCGACCGGATGGCGATCACCGGCCAGTTCGTCGGCGAACTGCTCGCCGAGCTGAGCGGTGTCGCCGCAGTCGGCGTCAACCTGATGGACATCGAACACCACGCCCGGCGGCGGATCGCCGAACGCGGCGCCGAGTCCTGCTACTGGGACTACGCCCCGTCGTTCGGCCGCGGTCCGTTCCGCAACGTGCTGTGCCTGTCGGTCAACGACGCGGTGCTGCACGGCCTCCCGCACGACTACGTGCTGCGCGACGGTGACCTGCTCAGCATCGACATGGCGGTCGGCATCGACGGCTGGGTGGCCGACTCCGCGGTCTCCGTCATCGCCGGCACCCCCGATCCGGCCGATCTGCGGCTGATCGAGGCGACCGAGGTCGCCCTCGCGGCGGCGATCGCCGCCGCCCAGCCCGGCGGCCGGCTCGGCGACGTCTGCGCCGCGATCGGCGACGTCGCCGGTTCGTACGGCTACGGCGTCAACGGCGAGTTCGGCGGTCACGGCATCGGCCGCACGATGCACGAGGACCCGCACGTCGCCAACACCGGCCGCGCCGGCCGTGGTATGCGGCTCGACCCCGGCCTGACCATCGCGATCGAGCCCTGGTTCTGCCACTCCACCAACAAGATCAGGTACGACGAGGACGGCTGGACGATCCGCTCCGCTGACGGCTCCCGTACCGCCCACTCCGAACACACCGTCGCCATCACACCGTCCGGTCCCCGGGTCCTGACCGGCCGCCCGACCCCCTGACCGGAGCAACACGATTGCTAAACGTTCTGTTGAAAACGTTGAGTTGACATCGGTGCGTTGGCGTGCTTGAGTCGACACTGTGACCACCGACGACCTGTTCACCCCGCCCGACGCGGCGCAGTCGCGGGCGCACCGCCGGCACGCTGCCCTGCTCCGGATCGCTGAGCGGCACGCCGACACCACCGCGCGGCGGCACCGCCATCTGCACCCGCAGGTGGTCGACCCGTACGAGGCGGTACGGCTGGCACTCAGCCTGGCCAGTGGCGGCGCCAAGGCCGACCCGGACGAGCCGGAGCTGGACGTCAGCGACCTGATCGCGGCACTGACCCTGGTCGCCCCGGTCCGCGCCGACCTCGACGCCGTCGAACTGGGCCTGCTGGAGGCCGCCCGGAGCCGGGGACTCACCTGGCAGGCGATCGCCTTCGGGCTCGGCCTGGGCACCGCGCAGGCTGCCCGGCAGCGCTACGAACGACTCGCCGGACGCAGCGGTCCGGCCGGCGAAGCCGACTGATCAGTGCGGGTCAGCGCCGGTGCCGATCGCCTGACCGGCACCGGGCAGGGACTCGCTGGCCGGCTGGGTCAGGCGTGGACCAGCACCGGTCGACGCAGGTCCTCGACGTCGACGACCTCCCGGCCCAGCGGCCAGAACGCCGCCGGCACCAGCTTGAAGTTGGCGATGCCGAACGGAATGCCGATGATCGTCAGACAGAGCGTCACGCCGGTGACGATGTGGGTGAGCGCCAGCCACCAGCCGGCCAGCACCACCCAGAGGATGTTCGCCAGCCCGGAGCCGATCCCCGCCCCCGGCTTCGCGACCAGCGTCCGGCCGAACGGCCAGAGGGAGTAGTAGGCCAACCGCAGCGACGCCACCCCGAACGGGATCGTGACGATCAGCACGAAGCAGACGAGGGCTGCCACCGCGTACCCGAGGCCGAGCACGATGCCGCCGCCGAAGATGAGCCAGAGCAGGTTGAGAATGACTCGCATGTCTCGATGATCCCGCATCCGCGCCACCCGGCACCGGCGGTTCGTGATCAGCGGTCTGTTGGTAGACCGACCAGGCGTGGCCGGGCGGGCGGGCGGTCAGCCGGCCAGGGCGTCGATCTCGGCGCGCTGCGGCAACGACACCGAGGCCCCCAACCGGCGTACGCAGGCCGCACCGGCCGCCGACGCCCACCGGACCGCGGACACCAGGTCCCGCCCCTCGCCCCAGGCGACCGCGAGCGCGCCGGTGAACGCGTCACCGGCGGCGGTGGAGTCCACCGTCTCGACCGGGAAGGCCGGCACGTGGTGCACCGTACCGTCGCGGTCGGCGAACCAGGCACCCTCGGCACCCAGGGTGAGCACCGCCCGACGGACCACCGTCAGCAGCGCCGCCGGGTCCTCCCGCCCGGCGCCGACGACCGCCCGCGCCTCGGCATCGTTGACCACCAGCAGATCCACCGCGTCGAGCAGTTCGGCCGGCAGCTCGCGCGCCGGGGCGGCGTTGAGGATCACCCTGGTGCCCGCACCGCGAGCCGCCGCCGCGGCGGCCAGCACCGTCTCCAGCGGGATCTCCAACTGCGCCACCAGCACGTCGGCGTCGCGCACCGCCGCCAGCTCCGGCTCGGTGAGCCCACGGAACGCCGCGTTGGCGCCCGGGGTGACGACGATCGCGTTCTCGCCGGCCGCGTTGACCATCACGACCGCGACGCCGGACGGCCCGTACACCACCCGCAGCTGGCTCGTGTCCACCCCGGACCGGGCGATCCGGCCGGTCAGGGTGACGCCGAACGCGTCCGAGCCGACCGCGCCGAGGAACACGCAGTCGCCACCGGCGCGGGCCGCCGCGATCGCCTGGTTGGCGCCCTTGCCGCCGGGCACCGTGACGAAGTCGGTGCCGAGCAGAGTCTCCCCCGGCGACGGCAGTCTCGGCGCGGTCGCGACCAGGTCCATGTTCGCGCTGCCCACCACCGCGATCCGCGGCGCTGTCACCACGTCCTCCGCTCAGCCGGCCCGGGCGGTGAACCGCTGGCCCGCCCGCTCGACGACCAGCTGCACACCGAACGTCTCCGACAGGTGTTCGCCGGTGATCGTGGCCGCCAACTCGCCGGCCGCGACGACGGTGCCGCCGCGCAGCAGCAGGGCGTGGGTGAAGCCCGGCGGGATCTCCTCCACGTGGTGGGTGACGAGCATCAACGCCGGGGAATCCGGGTCCTGGGCGAGGACCCCGAGCCGGCCGACCAGCTCCTCGCGGGCACCGAGGTCGAGCCCGGCCGCCGGCTCGTCGAGCAGCAGCAGCTCCGGATCGGTCATCAGCGCCCGGGCGATCTGCACCCGCTTGCGTTCGCCTTCGGAGAGGGTCCCGTACTCGCGCTGCGCCAGCCCGGCCACGCCGAACTGGCCGAGCAGCTCCTGCGCCCGGCCCACGTCGAGCTCGTCGTAGCGCTCCCGCCACCGGCCGACCACCGACCAGGCGGCGGTCAGCACCACGTCGAGCACCCGCTCGGTGCCGGGGATCCGCTCGGCGAGCGCGGCGGTGGTCAGCCCGATCCGGGTCCGCAGCTCCGCCAGGTCGGTGCGCCCCAACTGCTCGTCGAGGACCCGGACGGTGCCGGTCGTCGGGTGCAGCCGGCCGGCGGCGAGGCTGAGCAGGGTGGTCTTGCCGGCACCGTTCGGGCCGAGCACCACCCACCGCTGGTCGGGCTGCACCCGCAGGGTGATGTCCTGCAGCAGGGCCGTGCCGGAGCGGGTCACGCCCACTGAGTCGAGCTCGATCACCAGGTCGTCAGCAACGGTAGGCACCGGACCATCCAATCACGCCGTGGGTGGTGCCGCCCCACCTGGCCGTGCCGGGGTGGCCGGCACCACCCGACGGGTGTCCCCGGGGTCAGGCCACGGTGGATCCGAAGACCTCGTCGCGGGCGGCGTCGAGGGCGGTCCGCAGGGCACCCTGCAGCACCGGCTCCTCGGTCAGCTCGGTGACCACGACCCGGGGGGCGACCAGGGTGATCGCGGCGACTTCGTGCTGCACCCGTTCGGCCAGGGCGCTGCCACCGGCCTGGCCGACCTCGCCGGTCAGCACGACCAGCGGCGGGTCGAGCACCACGCAGCTGCTGGCGACGCCGAGCGCGAGCCGGCGGGCCAGCTCGTCGAGCAACGGCCCGCCCCGGGTGCCGGCGGCGATCGCGGCCCGCACCGTGTCGCCCGCGCTGGCCGCCCGGAACCCGTGTTCGCGGGCCACCGCCCGGACCGCGTCGGCACCGGCGAGCTGCTGGAAGGCCGGCTTGGCGCGGCGGGAGACGTCGCGCGTGATCGGTGCGCCGGGCACCGGCAGGTAGCCGATCTCACCGGCCGCGCCGGTGCTGCCGTGGTGCAGCCGGCCGCCGAGCATGATCGCCAGGCCGACCCCGACGCCGGCCCAGACCAGCACGAAGTCGGGCACGTCGCGGGCGGCGCCGGCGTGTGCCTCGGCGACTGCGGCGAGGTTGACGTCGTTTTCGAACACGACGGTGGTGTCCAGGTCCTCGCGCAGGGCGGCGAGCAGGCCGCGGTGCCAGCGCGGCAGGTTGTACGCGAAGGTGATGTCGCCGTTGGCCGGGTCGACCAGGCCGGGGGTGCCCAGCACCACCCGCCGTACGCTGGCCAGCTGGGTCTCGGCGCTGCTGGCGGCCTGCACGACCGCGTTGTGCACCACACCGACCGGGTCGTCGGTGTCCCTGGTGGACTGTTCGACCCGGCCGATCACCGATCCGGTGATGTCGGCGCAGGCGGCCACCACCCGGTCCGGTCCGACGTCGACTCCGACGACGTGCGCGCTGGCCGGCTGTACGGCGTACAGCTGGGCGTTGGGGCCCCGGCCTCCGGCCTGCTCGCCGACCCGGGTGACCAGCCCGCGCCCTTCCAGTCGCTCGACCAGCTGCGACGCCGTCACTTTGGACAGTCCGGTCAGCTCGCCGAGTTGCGCCCGGGTGAGTGGTCCGCGGGCGATGAGCAGCTCCAGCGCCGCCCGGTCGTTGAGCGCTCGCAGCAGCCGGGGTGTGCCGGGCAGGCGCGGGGAACCCATGTGGTCGTCCTCTAGCATTTAGGAAAGTTAACTATTATCTTGGCATCCGCAACGGAAGTAGCCGTAGCGTAGTCGCCGGTGACACCCTCGGCGGTCGGACGACCCGGCACTCACCGGCAACGAACAGTGCCTCCCCGGTGCGTCACTCGGACCGCGGAGACGCCACGGAGGGGGAGAACATGCCGAACGACCAGGCTCTGCGGCGACTGGCGCTGCGCACCCTGCTCGCCGCCTACCCCGGCACCACCGTCCCGCAGTGGGCGGTGGACCTGGTCGGCGACGGGCTCGCCGGACACACCCTGTTCGGCGGCAACGTGGACCGACCCGGGCAGTTGCGGGCCGCCACCGACGCGCTGCGGGCCGCCCGGGCCGACGTGCTGGTCGCCATCGACGAGGAGGGCGGCGACGTGACCCGGCTGGCGCACGCCACCGGCAGCCCGTACCCCGGCAACGCGGCGCTCGGCGCGGTCGACGACCCGGCGCTGACCCGGCAGGTCTACCGGGCGATCGGCGACGAGCTCGCCACCTGCGGGGCGAACCTCGATCTGGCACCGACCGTCGACGTGAACACCGCCGACGACAACCCGATCATCGGCACCCGGTCGTTCGGGGCCGATCCGGCGCTGGTCGCCACGCATGCGGCGGCGGCCGTCGCCGGGCTGGCCGACGCCGGGGTCGCCGGCTGCGCCAAGCACTTCCCCGGCCACGGCGCCACGGTCACCGACTCGCACCTCGAACTGCCCACTGTCGACGTACCGATGGCGGTGCTGCGCCGGCGGGACCTGCCGCCGTTCGCCGCCGTGGTCGAAGCCGGCACCCCGGCGATCATGACCGCGCACATCCGGGTCCCGGCGTTGACCGGCGACGCGCCGGCCACCTTCAGCCGGGCCGCGCTGACCGGCCTGCTCCGCGACGAGTACGGCTTCGCCGGGGTGATCGTCACCGACGCGCTGGAGATGCGCGGCGCCACGCTGGCCGCCGGTGGGATCGTGCCGGCGGCGGTCGCCGCCCTGGCCGCCGGTGCCGACCTGCTCTGCATCGGCGCCCGCGTCGACCACGCACTGGTCGAACGGGTCGCGGCGGGCATCGTCGCCGCGATCGGCGACGGGACACTGCCGGTCGGCCGGGTCGAGCAGGCGGCCGACCGGGTGACCGCGCTGGCCGCCGTGGTCCGGCCGGCGGCGGATGGAACCGCCGGCCCGGCCGACCTGGGGTACGCCGCCGCCCGCCGCGCCGTCCGGGTGGAAGGCACCCTCGACGGGCTGGCCGACGCACTGGTGGTGCAGCTGACCGCCGGCTCGACGATCGCCGAGGGTCGGGTGCCGTGGGGCCTCGGACCGCACCTCGGCCACGCCCGGCAGCTGCGGGTGGCACCGGCCGAGGTGACCGCCGAGCAGGTCGCGACGGCCGCCGACGGCCGGCCGTTGGTGCTGGTCGGCCGGCACCTGCACCGGGTGCCCGGTGCCGGTGACCTGATCGAACGGCTGGCCGCCCGGCACCCGGTCGCGGTGGTGGAGATGGGCTGGCCATCGGCCTGGCGCCCGGCCGGGGTGCGTGCCTTCGTCACCACCTACGGTGCGAGTCACGCCAATGGCCGGGCCGCCGCCGAGGCCCTCGGCCTGGCCGCCTGAGTACGCCGTCGGAGCACACCGTTTCGCGGTGCGCTCCGACGGCCGTGGGTCAGTAGCGGTAGTGCTCCGGCTTGTACGGGCCGGCCACGTCGACGCCAATGTAGTCCGCCTGGGCCTTGGTGAGCACGGTCAGCTTGGCGCCGAACGCGTCCAGGTGCAGCCGGGCCACCTTCTCGTCGAGGTGCTTGGGCAGCACGTACACCTGCTTGCCGTACTCGCCGATCTTGGCGTACAGCTCAACCTGGGCGATGACCTGGTTGGAGAACGACGTCGACATCACGAAGCTCGGGTGACCGGTCGCGTTGCCGAGGTTCAGCAGCCGCCCCTCGGAGAGCACGATCACCGAGTGGCCGTCCGGGAAACGCCACTCGTCCACCTGCGGCTTGACGTTGACCTTCTCGATCCCCGGCAGCTTCGCCAGGCCGGCCATGTCGATCTCGTTGTCGAAGTGCCCGACGTTGCCGACGATCGCGTTGTGCTTCATCCTCGCCATGTGGTCGGCCAGGATGATGTCCTTGTTACCGGTGGTGGTGATGAAGATGTCACCCCGCTCGACGACGTCGTCCAGGGTCACCACGTCGAGACCGTCCATCGCCGCCTGCAGCGCACAGATCGGGTCGATCTCGGTCACCACGATCCGGGCCCCCTGGCCGCGCAGCGACTCCACGGCACCCTTGCCGACGTCGCCGTAGCCGCAGATCACCGCGAGCTTGCCGGCGATCATCACGTCGGTGCCCCGGTTGATCCCGTCGACCAGCGAGTGGCGGATGCCGTACTTGTTGTCGAACTTGCTCTTGGTGACCGAGTCGTTGACGTTGATCGCCGGGAAGAGCAGGTTGCCCTCGCGGGCCAGCTCGTAGAGGCGGTTCACACCGGTGGTGGTCTCCTCGGAGACCCCGATGATCGGCTTGGCCATCTCGGTGTACTTGGTCGGGTTCGCGGCCAGCGAGCGGCGCAGCGTCTCCAGGATGATGCCGTACTCGACCGAGTCGGTTTCCGAGGTGGAGGGCACCGCGCCGGCCTCCTCGAACTGCTTGCCGAGGTGGATCAGCAGGGTCACGTCGCCGCCGTCGTCGACGATCGAGTCCGGTCCGCTGCCGTCCGGCCAGGTGAGCATCTGCTCGGTGCACCACCAGTACTCGTCGAGCGTCTCACCCTTCCAGGCGTACACCGCGACACCCTGCGGGTTGTCGACCGTGCCGTTCGGGCCCACGACGACCGCCGCGGCGGCCTGGTCCTGGGTGGAGAAGATGTTGCAGGAGACCCAGCGCACGTCGGCCCCGAGCGCGGTCAACGTCTCGATCAGCACCGCCGTCTGCACAGTCATGTGCAGCGATCCGGCGATCTTGCGGCCCTTGAACGGCTGCTGGGCGGCGTACTCACGGCGCAGTGCCATCAGCCCGGGCATCTCGTGCTCGGCGAGCTCGATCTCCTTGCGACCGAAGGTCGCCAGGGACAGGTCGGCGACCTTGAAGTCGCTGACCGATCCGGCGCTGTCGGCGGTCAGAGTGACGGTCACTAGAACTCCTCGGGTTTAAACGGATGCGTCCGTCCTGCCGGACACGGCACGCACGACACCCGTCCACCATACGGCCAGGGTGGCGCGTTTCCCGACCCGAGGGCGAAGCCGCAGTCAGTCGCGGGCGAGCGCGAAACCGACCGTCGGACCGGCACCGCCGCCGTAGGCGACCTGGATGAGCAGCGCGGCGACCGGCTCCAGGTAGCGGGCGCTGGACAGCGGGCCGGCGTCGACCGTGTCGAAGCCCAGCTGGGTGCCGAGTTCCTGGACGGTCTTCTTGGCGGCCAGGTCGTCGCCGGCGACCGGCACCGACTGCCGTACGCCGCCGAGCACCGGCCGGGCGTGGTTCGGGGCGAGCACGGTGTTGAACGCCTTCACCACGTTGGCCGCCGGAACCATCGCGGCGACCTGCTCGGCGGCGGATGTGTCGTGCCCGATCCGCAGCGACATGTGGTCCGGACCGAGCGGGTTGGTCACGTCGATCACAGTGCTGCCGGCCAGCGCGTCGGCGACCGGCCCGGTGAGCGTGTCACCGATATCGGTGAACGGCACCGCCAGTACGACCAGCTCGGCGTCGGCGGCCTGGGCCGCGTCACCGGCGGTCACCCCGGTGCCGGCGGTGGCCTCGGCCAGCCGCGGCGAATCCGGGCTGGACGCAGAGATCGTCACCTGGTGACCGACCTCGGTCAGCCGCCGGGCCAGGGCCGAGCCGACGTTGCCGGCGCCGATGATGCCGATGTCCATCATTGTCTCCCTCTCCGACGGGTCGCCACTGTCGATCGGGTACCCGCCGGCCCGGCACGGAAACAGCGGCGCACCGGAAACGGCACTGTACGAAACAGCGGACCGGGGATAGATAGCAGCGCTATCTAGATAGCGCTGCTATCTATCTGGCCGTGGATCAGGAACGGCGGGGCCAGTGGCTGCGCGGGGTGCTCGACCTCTGCGTGCTCGCGGCGCTGCACCGGCACGAGTCGTACGGCTACGAGCTGGCCCAGTCGCTGCAGGCGGCCGGGCTCGGGCCGATCAAGGGCGGCACGCTCTACCCCGTACTGCTCCGGCTGCAACGGACCGGCCTGGTCGACGCCCGGTGGCGCGCCGGCAGCAGCGGCCCGGCCCGCAAGTACTACCGGCTGACCGAGTCCGGTGCGCAGCGGCTGCGCCAGACCACCGCCGACTGGCGGTCCTTCGCCACCGGTGTCGACACGATCCTGCAGGAGGTGACCACCTCGTGAACCAGCAGACCTGGCTGGCCGCACTGACCGGCGAACTGCACCGGCACGGCATCGACCGCGAGTTGGCCGGACACGTCGTCGCGGAGGCCGCGGCCCACCCCCGACCCCACCTACGGTTCGGCTGACAGCCCCGTACCGGATCAGCGGCCGACCGGGTGCACCAGCTCCGGCGACGCGGTGTCCAGCGGCACCGCCGACGGCGGCACCAGACCGAGCTGCACACCCTGGCGCGACAGCAACGACTCCAACGTCCAGTCGGCCGCCACCCGGATCCGGTTGCCCGGGATCGACGCCAGGTGGTAGCCCCGGGTCACCGCCTTGGCCAGCGGGCCGGAGATCGGCACGTGCAGCGGATTCGCCGCCGCCTGCGCGCCGCCGAGGTCCACCACGAACCCCAGATCCTTGTGCCGGTACGGGCGGAACGAACCGTGCCCGTACGACGCGGCGACGTTCTGCGCGGCCAGCTTGCCCTGCCGGACGGCATGCTGAGCGGTCATCGGGGTGACCTCGCCCGGCCGGTTCGGGTCGGGCACCGCGGCGGCGTCACCGCACGCGTACACCTCCGGATGTTGCGGTACGGCGAGGAACTCGTCGACCACCAGCCGGCCCTTCAGAGTGGTCAGTCCCAGATCGTCCACCACCGGATCGGGGCGCACCCCGACACACCAGATCAGCGACCGGGTCGGGATGAACTCCCCGTCGGACAGGTGCACCCCGTCGCTGGTCGCCTCGCGGACCGAGGTGCCGAACCGGGTCTCGACGCCCCGCGCGTCGAGGACCTTCTGCGCGGTGACCGACATCCGCTGGTCCAGCTCGGGCAGCACCCGGTCGGCCAGGTCGAGCAGCAGCCAGCGCACCTGCTGGCCGGCCAGCCGGGGATGCCGGCGGACCAGCAGGTCGGTGGCGGTCACACAGTGCGCCGCGACCTCGGTTCCGGTGTATCCGGCCCCGACCACGACGAAGGTGCATCGGGCGGCCCGCTCGGCCGAATCGTCACTGAAGTCGGCGAGTTCGATCTGCCGGGTGAGGTGGTCGCGCAGGTAGAGCGCCTCCGGCAGGGTCCGGAAGCCGTGCGCGTGCTCGTTGGCGCCGGGGATCGGCAGCAGCTTGTTGACACTGCCGATGGAGACGATCAGCCGGTCGTAACTCAGCTCGGCCCGGTCGCCCTCACCGTCGACATAACAGATCCGCCGGCCCGGCAGGTCGATCTGGTCGATCTCGCCGAGCACCACCCGTACGCCGGGCAGGGTGTCCGGCAGCGAGACGGTGACCCGGCGGGGCTCCAGCACACCCGAGGCGACCTCGGGCAGCAGCGGCACGTACAGGAAGTAGTCGGTCGGGTTGATCAGGACGATCTCGGCGGACCCCCGGGCCAGCCGGGACAGGGTACGGGCAGCCTGGTAGCCGGCGAAGCCGGCACCCGCGATGACGATCCGTGGTCGCTTCATGCTGCACTCCGATCTGGGTGGGTGGGCGCAGACGGGTGTCCCCGTGTCTGCCGGACCCGGGCGCCGGGGAGACCGGGCAGACCTGTCGGGGACACCCACCAGAGGGTTTCCGGCGCCGCCAGCCGGCCCGGTGGGCGCGGCAGCGGTCCGGTGGTCAGTTGTTCGGGTCGTCGGTGCTGATGTCGGCCAGCACCGAATCCGGTTCCCACTCGACGGCGAGGTCACCCATGGAGACCACGCCGACCAGGCGGCCGTCGTCGACCACCGGCAGTCGCCGTACCGAGTAGGTCCGCATCAGCTCGGCGGCCGCGACGGCGTCGTCGTACGGCGACACCACCACGACGTCCTCGGTGATGATCTGGCTGAGCTGGGTCATCGACGGATCCATCTCGGATGCCACCGCCCGGACCGTGATGTCCCGGTCGGTCACGATTCCTCGGATATCGCTCCCGTTGGTGACGATGATGTCGCCGATGTCGGCGTCCCGCATCTGCCGCGCCGCCGCCGTCAACATGTCGCTGGCGTCCATGGTGAACGGGCGGGCCGTCATGAACTCTCCGACGGTCGTCATCACGCACTCCTCTCGGTGTCGGCGCCGTCTTCGGGGTACCCGGGGTCGGGAACGAAAAACCAGCGCCCTCCCCCGGTCGGTGGAATCGGCTACGCTCGCAGGTCGAAACGGCTGCGCCGGCACGAGGTGCACGGGCGGGCAGGCCGGGTAGGGAGCACGCCGTGTGGGCACGCCGGGTCAGCTGGCGTAAGCCTCTTTCGCCGGATTCGCGGGTGCCGCACCCGGCCGACCGGTCGTTGCTGCACCGCACGGAACGCTGGCGTGGAATGCCGCTGGCGTTGGCGCTGATCGCGGTCATCACCGTCATCGACGTGCTGACCCAGACCAGCGCGGTCGTGCTCGGATTCCTGTCGCTGGCCCCGCTGCTCGCCGCCGCCGTCGAGAAGACCCGACGGACCGCACTGGTCACCGCAGTCGCCTGCTTCGTCGCGTTGGTCGCCGGGCTGCCCAGCGGCATGTTCGGCAGCCTGGACCATCTGCTGCGCAGCAGTGTCGTCTTCGCGGTCGGCATCGTGTCGATCTACGTGGCCCGGTCCCGGAACCTGCGGGAGGCCCGGCTGCGCCGGATGACCGAGATCGCCGAGGTTGCGCAGCGGGCGGTGCTACGCGCACCGCCGCCGCAGCTGGGCGATGTCGCCCTGGTCGCCCGGTACCTGTCCGCGTCCGAGGCAGCCAACGTCGGCGGTGACCTGTTCGCCGTCGTGGACAGCCCGTACGGGACCAGGATCATCATCGGGGACGCGTGCGGCAAGGGCCTGCAGGCGGTCCAGATGTCGGCCACCGTGATGGGTGCCTTCCGACAGTCCGCCTTCGTACAGCCGGAACTGTCCGCCGTCGCCGCCGACCTGGACCAGGCGGTGTACCGCGACGGAGTGGGTACCGGCCAGCCGGCGCAGTTCGTCACCGCCGCCCTGGTGCAGCTCACCGACGACACGCTGACCGTGATCAACTGTGGCCATCCGGCACCGGCACTGCGTCCCGCCACCGGGACGCTGGAGATCCTGGAGCCCGGTGACCGGCACCCGCCGTTGGGGCTGCGCCGCCACGCGCCGGAGCCGCTCCGGGTGACCCGACCCTGGCAGGTCGGGGACCGGCTGCTGCTCTACACCGACGGGTTGGTGGAGGCCCGCAACGGACGCGGCGAGTTCCTCGCCTCGGACCGGGTGACCGCGTGCCTGGAGCTGCCGGACCGGCAGGAGGTGCTGGACCGCGTCGTCGCCGAGCTGCAGCGGCACGCCGGCGGTCAGATCAGCGACGACGCCGCGATGCTGCTCGCCGAACGGGTCGCCGCCGACTGACGACGACCCGCCCGGCGTTGCGGCGGTAACTGTTGCGGTGCTGACTGTTGCGGTGCCGGGCTCAGGCCGCCGCAGCGATCAGCAGCTCGGCGATCTGCACCGCGTTGAGGGCTGCGCCCTTACGCAGGTTGTCGTTGGCGCAGAACAGCGCCAAGCCGTGCTCGACAGTTTCGTCGACCCGGATCCGGCCGACGTACGTCGGGTCCTGGCCGGCGGCCTGCAGCGGCGTCGGCACGTCGGACAGCGCCACACCGGGCGCGTCAGCCAGCAGCTCAGCCGCCCGTCGCGGGTCGATCGGCCGGGCGAACCGGGCATTGATCTGCAGCGAGTGGCCGGTGAACACCGGCACCCGGACGCAGGTCCCGCTCACCCGCAGCTCGGGGATGCCGAGGATCTTGCGGCTCTCGTTGCGCAGCTTCTGCTCCTCGTCGGTCTCGTCGGAGCCGTCGTCGACGATCGAACCGGCCAGCGGCAGCACGTTGAACGCGATCGGCGCGGCGAACGACCGGGGCGCCGGGAACTCCACCGCGCCGCCGGCGAAGGTGAGCGCCGCCGCCCCTTCGGCGACCTTGCGGACCTGCTCGTCCAGCTCGGCGACACCGGCCAGACCAGCGCCGGAGACCGCCTGGTAGGTCGAGACGACCAGGCTGACCAGGCCGGCCTCCTCGTGCAGCGGGCGCAGCACCGGCATCGCCGCCATCGTGGTGCAGTTCGGGTTGGCGATGATGCCCTTCGGGCGGTCGGCGGCCGCCTGCGGGTTGACCTCGGCGACCACCAGCGGTACGTCCGGATCCATCCGCCAGGCCGACGAGTTGTCGACCACCACGGCACCGGCCGCCGCGACCCGTGGCGCCAGCTCCTTCGACGTGGCCTTGCCGGCCGAGAAGAGGGCGATGTCCAAGCCGCGGTAGTCGGCGGTGGCGGCGTCCTCGACGACGATCCCGCTGCCGCGCCACGGCAGGGTCCGACCGGCTGAGCGGGCCGAGGCGAACAGCCGCAACTCGTCTACGGGCACCGCCCGCTGCTCCAGCACCTGCCGCATGACGCCACCGACCTGCCCGGTCGCGCCGACTATTCCGATCCTCATGTCACAACCCCGATCCTCATGCTGCGAAGGTTACCGACGGGCCGGGCCGGGACGGAACCGAGTTGTCCGGCGTCACCTTCCGACCCGTCGGCGTACCCCCGCGCAGTCAGTTCAGGTACACGCGATCAGTTCAGGTACCGGCGGGCCAGCTGCGGCTGGCGCCACATCGGCCAGAGCAGCGGGCCGCCGTCGGGCAGGTGGAACGGAGCCGTGGCGGTGAGCCGGTAGCCGAGCCGGGCGTACAGATCTCGGGCGCCGGGGCTGCTGGCCACCACGTAGGCGGCGCTGCCGGCGGTGTCGAAGATGGCGTGCCGGTGGTTCAGCAACGCCGTACCGAGGCCGTAGCCCTGCCGGTCCGGGGTGACCCCGAGGTACGCCAGGTAGTGGTGCTCGCCCACCGGGTGTCGTTCGGCGAGTGCGTTGTCCAGCAACCGGAACCGGTACGCGTATTCACCGCAGGTGTCGTCGAGCAGCTGCTCGTACTCCACCGGGTTCGGCAGGATCAGGCTGCACGGGCGCCAAACCGCCACCGCACTGTAGTCCTCGGTCCGGTAGATGCTGCCCTGGCGCAGCCCGTAGTCGATCAACGCCGGACAGAACCGCTGGTACACCTGCCGACGGGCGACCGGGTCCGGGATCAGCCAGGACGACTCGGGGGTGTCCAGAAATGCCTCCACCAGTGTCTTGGCCACTTGCGGGGTGTCGGTGTAGGTCGCGTAGCGGATCATCACCGACGTGTGGAGCTGGGGCATCAGCGCTCGCCTCTCTGCGGCACATTGCGGACACCCGGGTACAACGGACGACACACCGCCGTGGGTTCGAATGTATTTGCCCGCCTACCGACCGCGAGGCGGTAGGCGGGCAAGGCGGCGGTCAGCGCGTGCAGGGCACGCAGTACCGGGCGTGCGGCAGAATCTCCAGCCGTTCCCGGAGAATTTCGCCGCCGCACCGGTCGCAGCGGCCGTAACGACCCTCGGCGATCCGGTTCAACGCCTCGACGGTCTGGTCGTAGCCGCGCCGGGCGGCGACGACCAGCGCGGCCCGGGTGTGCGCTTCACCCGGGTCGCCGGTGTCGGCGGTGAGCTCGGTCAGCTGGGCCCGGTGCGTGTCCAACTGGTCGGCCAGTTGCACCCGTACCTGTTCGATCCATTCGGTGCCGCGGGTGCCGTGCAGTTCGGTGCTCATCGGGTCTCCTCACAACAGAAAAGGGCCGAAGCTGATCCGCTTCGCCCCTGGTGGCCGTCGTCGTGATGGTGCGACGGCGCTCCGGAGGCGCCCGGCCGGTAGGGCGCGGCAGGCCCGGCCGACCAGCGACGCCGGACACGAGGACGCCCGGCGCGACGGCACTCGGCGCGAAGGTGCGCACGACGATCGGAGCCGTGACAGTCACGGCTCCGTCGCGCTGCGCAGGAGTGATCATCCGGCAACCGTAGGACACTACCGCAGGGAAGCCAACACGTTAACCGCCTAACCGGACATACCAGACAGGCGACGCGGACCTGGCGGCCCTGACGGGGCGGATCGAACCGCAGCGGCGCGTAGGGTTCCAGCGGACCGCACCCGCTCCGCACCCTGCGCCTGCTGCAACGCCGCTGAGCCCGACACCCCGGGCCCGGCGACGACACCCCTGGCCCGGTGCGGATCAGTCGGCGTCGTGCAGCTCCCCCAGGCCGGAGGCGGTCAGTTCGTCGCGGATCTTCGCCGCGTCACCCTCGACCACCAGGGTCAGCCCTTCGGCCTGCAGGTGGGTGGCGGCGGCGGCGGAGACCTGCTCGACCGTCGCCGACAGCAGCTCGTCGCGCAGCCGGGCGTGGTAGTCGTCGGGCAGCCCGTGCACGACCAGGGTCCCCAGTGCGCTGGCGATGGCCGGCGGGGTCTGCAGCTCGACCGAGAGCTGACCGGCCCGCCACGACCGGGCCACCGCCAGCTCCCCCTCGGTCACCCCGTCGGCCTGGGTACGGGACACCTCACCGACCGAGTCGATCAGGGCGGGCGCGGTGACCCCGGTCTGCACACTGGAGCTGACCGCGAAGCGCCCGAACCGGCGGGACATCCCGAAGTCCGACCTGATGCCGTACGTGTAGCCGCGTACCTCACGGATCAGGTGGTTGAGCCGCGACGTGAAGGCTCCACCGAGGACGGTGCTGGCCAGGGTCATCGGCACGTAGTCGGGGTGGGCCCGGTGCGGTGCCGGGTGGCCGAGCCGCAACGTGGACTGCACCGCGCCCGGCCGGTCGACCAGGATGATCCGCCGATGGTCCCGCAAGGTGACCGGCAACGGTGGTCCGGGCTGTGACGGCGAGCCGGTCGCCCCGGCGAAGGCGGCCACGCCGAGCGCGTCCAGGTCGATCAGGTCCAGATCGCCGGCGACCAGCAGGGTGCCGGGCCGGGTGAACCACGCACTGTGGAAGTCGACGACGTCCGCCACGGTCACCGCCGCCACCGATTCGGGGTCGCCGCTCATCGGCCGGCCGTGCCGCTGGTCGGCACCGAACAGGTCGGCGCGCAGCGCGGCTTCCGCCCGCGGCCCCGGGTTGGCCCAGTACATCCGCAGCGCGGTCGCCTCGTCGTCGCGGACCCGCTCGACATCGGACGGATCCAGCCGGGGGGTCCGGACCGCCTCGGTGAGCAGCTCGACGGCCGCGCCGAGCCGGTCGGTGCTGACCTGCACGCCCACCCGGAACGAGTCCCAGTCGACGGAGATCGACAACTCGGTGCCGAGACTTTCCAGGACCAGGGCGTACGCGGCCGAGTCCCGGGTCTCGGTGCCCTCTTCGAGTGCCTTGGCGAGAACTCCGGCCAGCCCTTCCCGGCCGACCGGTTCCCGGCTGGCACCGGCGTCCAGCAGCAGGGTCGCCACCGCCAGTCGGTGGCCGGGCAGGTGGGCGGCGACGATCTCGCCACCGGCCACGCTGCGCCGGACCACGTCCGGGAAACGGTACGGCCGGGCGGCGCCCGGTCCGGGACGCTGCGCGATGATCGTCACTGGTCGCCCTCCGGCAGGTAGCTGAGCTGGACCCGGTTGTCCGGCCGCAACAGGTGTGCGGCCTCGTCGTTGACCGCCTCGGCGGTGACCGCCAGCCAGCCCGGCAGCCGCTCCCCGGCGCGGGCCGGGTCGCCGAACTGGGTGGCGTAGCGGCCGAGGGTGTCGGCCCGGCCCTCGAAGCTGGCGACCTGACGCCACCAACCGGTGGTGAGCAGCGCCTTGGCCCGGTCGACCTCAGCCTCGGTGACGCCGTCGCGGGCCACCTCGTCGAGCACCTCGGACAGGCCGTCGGCGAGCCGCTCGGCGGTCACCGTCGGCTGGGCGGTCGCGGTGATGATCAGCGGCGCCGGCGCGTGCGCCAGGTCGACGCCGTACGCGCCCAGGTAGTCGGGCTGCGCGATCCGGGCACCGTCGGCCAGCCGTTGGTAGAGCCGGCTGCCCCGGCCACTGCCCAGCACTGTGCCGAGCACGGTCGCCGCGTCGTAGGCCGAGGTCCCGAACGGATGGGTGCGGTAGGTGAAGTAGTGCCGGGCTGCCGGCACGTCGGTGGTGACCGTCTCGGTGACCGGGCCGGCCAGCGGTGCCGGCGTACGCCCGTCCGGCGCCGGTGGGATGTCGGGCCGCGCGGCGATCCCGCCGAAGTACTTGTCGGCCAGGCTGAACACCTCGTCGGCGTCGGTGTCGCCGACCACGGTCAGCACCGCGTTGTTCGGCGCGTAGTACATCTCGTGGAACGCCTGGAAGGTGGCCAGGTCGGCGGCGTTCAGGTCGTCCATCGAGCCGATCGTGGCGTGGTGGTACGGGTGCCCCGGCGGGTAGAGCAGGGGCAGCAGCCGCAGCCAGGCGTCGCCGTACGGCACGTTGTCGTAGCGCTGCCGCCGCTCGTTCTTGACCACCTCGCGCTGGTTGTCCAACGTCTCCTGGGTCAGCGCCGGCACCAGGCCGCCCATCCGGTCGGCTTCCAGCCAGAGTGCGAGGGCCAGGTGCTCGGCGGGGACGGTCTCGAAGTAGTTGGTCCGGTCCGGGTTGGTGGTGGCGTTGAGCGAGCCACCCGCGCCCTGCACCAGCTTCATGTGCTCGGTCTTGGCGACGTTGACCGATCCCTCGAACATCAGGTGTTCGAAGAGGTGGGCGAATCCGGTCCGGCCGGCGGGCTCGTGACGCGAACCCACGTCGTACCAGAGATTGACCGCGACCACCGGTGCGCTGGGGTCAGGGCTGACGACGACCCGTAGGCCGTTGTCCAGCCGGGTGGTCTCGATCGGCCAGGGGTACCCGTTGGGCGACATGCGCCCGACGTTATCCGATCGGGGGCCCGGCCGGACGCACCGGGCCGGCCGGGTGCCGTCGGGGTCAGCCGGGCGGCTCGCTGCCCGGCTGCGGACGCGGCTGCTCGCGCCGGTCGGAGTCGTCCAGGATGGCGGCGGCCTGACGCACCGGGTCGTCGCTGCCGGCCGCCTCCTCCTCCGGCAGCAGGTGGCCGGCGCGCGATTCGATCCGCTCCGCTTCGGCTTCCGCCTGACCCGTGGTGGCGGCGCCCGGTGGTGGTGAGCCGGTGAACGGGTCGTCGTCGGTGTCAGTGTTCATGGACCGAGTGACTACCCGGGCGACGGCCGAGTCATGCATTCCGCCGCCGCGTAGGTCAGGAGCGGAACGGGCCGCGTACCTCGTAGGTGATGCCGCCGGAGGACGCACCCGAGGTGCCGCGCTGCGACGAGAAGTACAGCCGGCCGCCGTCAGGGGAGAACGCCGGACCGCAGATTTCCGACGACGACTGGCCGCTGATCCGCAGAAACGGCGCGATCCGCTCGTCCGGGGTGATCAGGCAGATCTCCATGTTGCCGCCGTCCTCGGCGACGTACAGGTCACCGCCCGGCGTACCGACGATGTTGTCGACGCCGGTCAGCGGCGGGGTGCCGGAGATCAGCGAGTCGTCGTAGGCCAGGTCGATCCGCTGGGCGACCGCGTCGTACGCCCAGACCCGGTTGTCGCCCTTGGTGGTGAACCAGCAGACGCCGTCGGCGTAGTGGCATCCTTCCCCGCCGTTGAACCGTTTCGCGCCGGATACCTGGAAGCGGGTGGCGATCGGGCCGCCGTCCGGGTCCGGCACCCGGGCCCAACTGACCGGCCCGCTGGTACCGCTGCCGGCCACCAGCACCTCGAGGGTGCCGGTGGACAGGTCGCCCCAGGTGTCCGGCCGGAACCGGTAGAAGCAGCCGTTGCTCTCGTCCTCGGTCAGGTAGATCACGCCGCGGACCGGATCGGCGGCGGCGGCCTCGTGACAGAACCGGCCCATCGCCGGGCGCCGCACCGCGCCGGTGCCGCCGAGCGGGTACGTCTCGTAGACGTACCCGCGGGCCACCTCCTCGCAGGAGAGCCAGGTGCCCCAGGGCATGGCGCCACCGGCGCAGTTGCGGTTGGTGTTCGCCAGGATCCGGTACGCCGAGACCACGTCGCCGGTGGAGTCGAACCGGATCGCCGAGGCACCGCCGGTACGGGAGATCTCCGAGTTGGAGACGTACACCCAGCCGGTCCCGGCGGTGAAGCAGGCACCACCGTCCGGTGCGTCGTGCCAGACGTACGAGGTGTCGCCGACCCGCTGGCGCGACCTGGCCACGACCCGGCTGGTGAAGCCGGCGGGTAGCGCGATGCCGTTGGCGTCGGGACTGCCGAGTGGCCCGTACGGGCTGGCGCCGGGTTGCGCCGGTGCGGCGAAGGCGCCGGTCCAGAGACTGCCGGAGAAGGCGGCGGCACCAGCGCCGACCACCGTGGCACGCAGTACGCTACGACGATCCATCTCGACCTCCATCGATACTTGTGGCAATCGATGAAGCTAGATGGCGCTGGTGGCCACGGATGTCGACCGGGGTTAACGGGTGGCGAGGACCGGCCGAAGTCCGGTGGTGCCGTCCGGCAGGGGTGCCGCTCAGCGGCCGATCCGGTACAGTGTGGGTCGTGACGCGCACGTATCGATGGTTTAGGCAGCCGGCCCTGGTGCCGGTGGCTCAGCCTTGACCTGACGTCACCCCACCAGAGCCGGCCAAGGGCAGCGGGCATCGAGCCCCTGCCCTTTCGTATGCCAACGAGCAGCCGGCTCGGCTGGGGGCGCCGGCTCCCCAGGGAGGCTGGCGGAAGGAAAGGCACCACATGAGCACCTCCATCGGCCGCGTCGCCGATCAGCGCATCGACCGGGTCGTCCCGCTCACCACTCCGGCCCTGCTGCACCACGAGCTGCCCCTCGACGACCAGCTCAGCGCGCGGGTGCTGGACGGCCGACGAGCCGTCGCCGGCGTGCTCGACGGACACGACGACCGGCTGCTGGTCGTGGTCGGCCCGTGTTCGGTGCACGACCCGGCCGCCGCCCTGGAGTACGCGCACCTACTTGCCGACGCCGCGCAACGGCACGCCGACGACCTGTTGATCGTGATGCGGGTGTACTTCGAGAAGCCCCGTTCCACGGTCGGCTGGAAGGGTCTGATCAACGACCCGGGCCTGGACGGATCCGGGGACGTCAACTCCGGGCTGCGGATCGCCCGTTCGCTGCTGCTCGAGGTGCTGCGGGCCGGGCTGCCGGTGGGCTGCGAGTTCCTCGATCCGATCACCCCGCAGTACATCGCCGACGCAGTGGCCTGGGGAGCGATCGGCGCCCGCACCGTGGAGAGCCAGGTGCACCGGCAGCTCTCCTCCGGGCTGTCCATGCCGATCGGCATGAAGAACCGCCCGGACGGCAGCGTCGCCACCGCAGTGGACGCCATCCGGGCCGCCGCCGTGCCGCACGTCTTCCCCGGCATCGACATGTCCGGGACGCCGGCGATCCTGCACACCCGCGGCAACGCCGACTGTCACCTGGTGTTACGCGGCGGTGCCGGTGAGCCCAACTACGACGCCGCGTCGGTGACTGCCGCGCTGGACCTGCTGCGGGCCGCCGGACTGCCGCAGCGGCTGATCATCGACGCCAGCCACGGCAACAGCGGCAAGGACCACCGCCGGCAGCCGTTGGTCGTCGAGGACGTCGCCGGGCAACTCGGCGCCGGGCAACGGGGCGTCGTCGGGGTGATGCTGGAGTCGTTCCTGGTGGCCGGCCGGCAGGATCTTGACCCGACCAGGGAACTGGTGCACGGACAGTCGATCACCGACGCCTGCCTGGGTTGGGACCAGACCGCCCAGGTCCTGGGGCGGCTGGCGACGGCGGTCGGGGACCGCCGGGCGGCGCTGGCCGCCGCGCAGCGGTAGCCGACAGCGCTCGCTGGTGACCATGCCCGGAGCCGGCGCGACGGCCGGCTCCGGGATCGGCAGGGGGCGAAGGTCAGCGGGTGGCTCGACGTGGGGCGTCGGTCGGCCGGTGGCCGGTCACCCGGGCGGCGATCCAGACGAAGAACACCGCCAGCGCGACCTGGATCGCGTGCCGCAGCCAGTCGATCCCGGCGGTCTCGCCGATACCCAGCCAGGCGGCGATCACACCGCCGAGCAGGGCGGCGGCGATTCCGACGCCGATGGTCAGCCAGACCGAGATGTTCTGCCGCCCGGGTAGCAGCAGACGTCCCAGAGCGCCGATGATCGCGCCGGCGACGAGCGCCCACAAGATGGTGCCGATCATGAGTCCACCTCCTGGCCCGAGCGTAGGTGCCCGGATCGGACCGGGAGGGCGGAACGCCGACGGTCGCCAGGATGAAACCGGCGATCCGGCTCGGTGCGTGGACCGTTGTTTGCCGTGCCGCGTGCGGGGTAGCAGGCGAGGGTGACCGATGAGACGTCCCGTGCCGAGCTGTACGCGCTGCTCGACGACATCTACCTCGGCAAGGAACGGGTGAGCCGCGCCGAGATCGCCCGTCGGGCGGTCGCCGCTGAGCTACCCGCTCACCTGCTGACCAGGATCAACGCCCTGCCAGAAGGCGAATACGCCCAGGACGAGGCGGAAGAGGTCCTGCATTCCTCCACGGAAGGCGCCTGATCACTGATGGACGAACACCAGAACCGACCAGCCGCCGCCCTCGGCCAGACCCCGGACGGCCAGCCGCCCGAGGACGACCCGGACTTCGCCGGCGAGCACGACGACACGGCGGTCTCCCACGACATCATCGAAGGCACCGACCGGGACCGGGAGCCGGAGACGCCTCGCGGCTGGTCCGGGATGGAGAAGCCCGGGTTCACCGCCGACTGAAAATCCACCCCGGCGGCCATCCGGCGTTGACGACCGGTCGTTGACGACCGGTCGTCAACCGGCGTTCAGGTTGTCGGTGACCGCCCGGACCAGGCTGGTCAACGTCTCGTCGGCGAGCCGGGTCAGCTGCTCGTGCGGCAGGTCGCAATCCAGCTCCAGGTGGAGCATGGCACCACCCGCCTGCACCGGGTACACCTGCACCACGGCAGCCCACGGGCCGCCCGCCGTAGACCACCGGGCCTGCAGGTGGTCGCCGTGGGCGGGTTCCGCCGACGCCTGACGCAGCGGCCCCGGAAGCCAGGCGGCCCGGCGGTCGGGGTCGGTCGCGGTGCCGAACGCCACCTCAGGGGGCGCGGAGACACCGCGTTCGGCGTACGCGGGCACGACTCACCTCCCGTGCCGCAACCGTGCGGCCTCGACCTCGCGGCCCGGGTGCCGGGTGAGGTACTCGGTCTCCAGGTCGGCGGTGCGGTGCAGGTGGTTGGCCAGCGCCGCGTCGGTACCGTGCCGCAGCGTGTCCAGCCGGGTCCGGTGCAGGCTGCCGATCTCACGGAGCAGTTCGTCGTCGGCCAGCTCCACCGGGTCGATCCCGGTTTCGTCGATCGTGTCGACCCAGGTCTGGGCACCCGGTCCGCCCGGTGCCGACCAGGGCCGGTCGGCACCGGGCGGATGGTCCGGCCGGGGTTCGAATGGCCGACCGGCCGCTGCCGGGGAGTAACTGCCGTACCGCGCTGAATCCGTCATCTCCGGCCTCCGGGGAGTCGACGAGGCATTACCGTCGTAGGGTTCCCCTGCTGGCCGGCGGCAAACACCGGGCACCCGGCTTGCCGGCGGTCACGCACCTGACTACGACGGCTCGTCGGAGAAGCCGACGGCCGGCCGGTACGCTTCCCTGCATGCGGCAGCTGTGGACCCCGGCGTGGATCCTGCGGCACCTGGTGGCGGTGGCGCTGGTGACGGGCTTCCTCGCGCTCGGCTGGTGGCAGATCAGCCGGGCCGCCGCCGGTAACACGCTGAGCTGGGCGTACGCGGTGGAATGGCCGGTTTTCGCGGCGTTCGTGGTGTTCATCTGGGTCCGCGAGGTGCGCCAGGCCCGCCGGGCCGCACCCGGCTCGAACGACGGGTCGCCGTCGCCGCACAGCCGGGCACCGCACAGCCGGGCACCGCACAGCCGGGCACCGCACAGCCGGGCACCGCGGCGGAGCGGGCACCGGGACGAGGCGTTCGGCCGACCGGTACGGGTCCGGTCCACCGCCGGCGCGACCGTTGCTCCCGGCCTGGAGGATCCGGACCTGGCCGCCTACAACGACTACCTGGCCTGGCTGAACGCGAACCCGCACGCCAGGGCTGGCGACTACCCGGGCTGACCGGAAGAGAGAAGGACGGACGACAGTGTCAGGCGCACTCACCCGGTACCGACTGATCGCGTACGTGGTCGGCGTGGTGCTGATCCTGCTGATGGTGGTCGGCATGCCGTTGAAGTACCTGTTCGACCAGGCCATCGTGGTCGAGACGGTCGGGCCGGCGCACGGGTTCCTCTACATGGTCTATCTGGTCGCCGCGTTCGACCTGGCCCGACGGGCCAACTGGTCACTCGGCCGGATCCTGGCGATCATGCTGGCCGGGACGGTGCCGTTCGTGTCGTTCTACGCCGAGCGGGTGGTCGTCCGTTGGGCGGGCGGGCAACCGCGTACCGAGCCGGACAAGGTGTTCTCCGGCTGACACCGGGCGGGCGGTGGCCGGCTGACAGCGCCCCGGGCCGGGCCGGCACCGGTCGGGCCGACCCGGCCGGGGCGTACGGCCGACGTTGCCGGCGGCCGTGGTACCGAGCCATGTGCGGCGTCGGATCAACCCGTGGTGTGGCCGCCGGAGCTGGTCGGTGCACCGGACAGCCCGGCGACGAATGCCGACCAGGCAGCGGCCGAGAATTCCAGGTGCACTCCGGGGTCGGTGGAGTTGCGCACCCCGACCGCCGGGCCGATCTCGGCTACCTCAACGCAGGTCGTCGCCTCGCAGCGGCGACTCTTACGCCACGCCGGACCGGCAGTGCTGGTCACAGTCACCCAGACTCCTTAATAAGGATAAATCAGTAAATTTGCCATCAGAGCACGCAGGCAATCGGGCGGACTGTACCAGTTCTCGATCTTGCTGACGCGACTGGGCGACACCGGGAAAGCCGGCGGAACCGCCGTCCGGACCATGCGGAGGGGCCGGCCGTCCTTAGCAGACCTGACGGCGGCGGTGTAGCGTGCAACAGGGTGGCAACCAGCCAGGTAGCACACTGCTAGGCACTCCCCCGGAGCGTTTCCCATGTCTGCCCGACACCAGGGCCCGACCATCGGGCGTCGCCGGCTGCGTGCGGCGCTACGCCGGGCACGCGAGGCCGCCGCGCTGACCCAGGACTACGTCGCCGCTCAAATGGACTGGTCGCTGTCGAAGCTGATCCGGATCGAGTCGGGGTCGGTCAGCATCTCGACCAACGACGTCAAGGCCCTGCTGGACCTGTACGGCGTACGCGACCAGCAGCAGGTGCAGGATCTCGTCGAGTTGGCCCGGGCGGCACGACGGCGCGCCTGGTGGAGCGGATACAAGGACCGGGTGCCGGCCGCCTACGCGGCCTACATCGGTCTGGAGGCGGAGGCGTCGGCACTGCGCTACTTCCAGCCGATCAGCTTCCCCGGCCTGCTGCAGACCGAGGAGTACGCCCGCGCGGTGATCCCGGCCGACGGCCCGCACCACGTACCGGCAGCCGAGATCGAAGGACGGGTGCAGATCCGACTGGCCCGCCAGCACGAGGTGCTGTTCGGCGCGGACCCGCCGCAGATCGAGGTGATCATCGACGAGGCGGCGCTGCGCCGGATGACCGGCGGCCCGCGGGTGCTGCGCGAGCAGCTCCAGCACGTGGCGAAGATGTCCGCGGCGCCCCACATCACGGTCCGGGTGCTGCCGTTCACCGCCGGGAGCAACACGGTGCTCGGTCCGTTCGTCATCCTGCACTTCGCCGACCAGGCCGACGCCGATGTGGTGTACGTGGAGAGCGCTCTGGTCGAGGAGGTCATCGACCGGGCCGACGAGGTCCGGCCGTACCAGCATGTGTTCGACCGGCTACGGGCGGAATCCCTGTCGCCGGCCGACTCGGTGGCGATGCTGCACGACCTCGCCCGTCGACTGGACGGGCCGGATGCGGGCTGACCGACGTTGACCAGCCCGCCGACGACCGCCACGGCGGCCGGGCCCGCTCACCGCTGGTCGGGCATCCACGGCTCGATGGTGACCGGCTCGGACAGACCGGCCAGCCGGGACATCTCCCGGGCCCGCATCAACGCCCGGCTCACCTGGCCGTACTGGCGTTCGTCGTCGGTGCTGAACAGCAGCACCAGCAGTCCCTGGTGGCGGCCCCATAGTTCGTACGCCCGCGGCCGCAACCGGTCGCCGAGCCAGGCGACCGCCACCGGCACGAACGCAGCCGCCAGCATGGCGAGGTAGGCACCCGCGCTGACCTCATCCAACCCGCGGGTGTAGCCGACGGTCACCGCGACCGCCGTCAGGGTCACGGCGGTCACCACGATCACCCGGCCGGTGAGACGGTCGCGGGCACCTCGTGCGGTCCGGAGTTCGGTGAGGTCGCGGACGGCGAACCGCCGGCCGGCCACGACGAACCATTCACCGGTCACGCAGATACCGGGCTGCCGGTAGAAGGCCCGTCCGACACTGGGGCCGGACGGGGCGGGTACCGGGGAACCGCGTCGGGGTGGGGTCTGGCGAGTAGCACGCATAGCTGCCTCCGAAGGGCTCGTGCGGCGCTGACCTTGCGGGTCCATTGTGCAAACAGCAAGCTACTCGATGGAAGGTAGTCATTCTGCCACCTAGCAGAATGACGTACGGCAGGCCGCTTCCTGGATGACGAATCAGACCTTCCATCCCCATTTATCCGTATAGCACAATGACAACAACCGCGTAGACCGACTAATGACGCATTATTCGCAGTTGATCAACCGCCCGCCAATGACGACGCACCGCAGTCGACCGATTACACGAAGGCAGGGAGATGTTGCCCAGAGCAGCCAGCCGTCACATCCAGTAACTGTCACCGGGCCCCAGTCAGTTCCATGCCGCGGATCACGATCGCAGCACTTTCCGGGTCGCAACCCTTGCGGCTAAGTTGGACCGGCTGGTCCGGTCGCCAGTCACCGGGAAGCGGTGATGCCGGTCCAGTGCCGCCGAATCGCCGTAGCGAGATTACCTGGCGTTACAGCCAGTGATTCCACGGTCGCGATCCGGGGACCCACCGGCACCTGGGGTGAATCCGCGGTCCACCGCGGTAGGGCGAACTTCCCGCCCGAATCCGTCAGCTAACCCGGTAGGCGGCCAGGAAGAAGGGTTCTGCGTTCTTGTCAACAGCGCGGATTCTGCTGCGCACCCTGATGCTGACCGGCGTAAGCCTCGGCCTGGTGGTACCGGCGACCGCCGCGACCGCCCAGCCGACGGTCAGCGAACTCACGCAGCAGATCGACAAGGAATCCGAAGAGCTGGCCAAGGTCGTCGAGTCGTACAACCGGCTCAGGGAGGAGGCCAAGGCCACCCGGACGGCGGCCGAGGACATCGACGCCAAGCTCGGCCCGCTGCAGGCCGAACTCGCGGCAGCGCAGACCGAGGTCGGTCAGATCGCGGTCAACGCGTACAAGACCGGCGGGTTGAGCACCGCGACCGCCCTGCTCGACGGCACCTCCGGCAGCTTCATCCACCGGCTCGGCACCCTGGACCACCTGGCCCGGGACCGGCAGCAGCGGCTCAGCGAGTTCACCAGCACCCAACTGACCTACCTGGCCGAGCAGGAGAAGCTGCAGGCAGCCCTGAAGAAGCAGGACGCCCAGGTCAAGGAGCTCGCCGACCGCAAGAAGAGCATCGAAGCGGACATCGACGAGCTGATGGACAAGCGGGAACGGGCGTACGGTGCCGCGAGCGAGACCGGCTCGTCGTACACCGGGACCGTACCGTCGGTGTCCGGTGCCGCCGGCTCGGTCGTCGAGTTCGCCTACGGAGCCATCGGCAAGCCGTACGTCTGGGCCGCCAGCGGCCCGAACGGCTACGACTGCTCAGGCCTGACGCTCGCCGCCTGGCGTACCGCCGGCAAGAGCCTGCCGCACAACGCGGCGATGCAGTGGGACGTGGTCGCGAAGATCAACCGTGGCGCACTGCAGCCCGGTGACCTGGTGTTCTACAACGGTCTCGCCCACGTCGGCCTGTACGTCGGCGGTGGACAGGTGATCCACGCTCCCACCTTCGGCCGCACCGTCGAGCTGGCCAGCGTGGACATGATGCCACCGTACGGCTACGGCCGGGTCCGCTGACCCGGTCGCTCGCCCCGACGAACTGCCGACGGCCCGGCATCCGCTAGCGCGGATGCCGGGCCGTCGGCAGTTCGTCGGTAGTCTGTCGGTTCGTCGGCGGGTCAGGTCGCCTGCGGTCAGTTCGTCAGGCGGCCTGCAGCCCTTCTGCCCGGGCCAGCTCCCGCAGCCGGCCCAGTGCCTGGATCTCCAGCTGACGGATGCGCTCCCGGGACAGCGAGAAGCGCGACGCGACCTCGGTCAGCGAGTGCTCCCGCCCGTCCTCCAGGCCGTACCGGGCCCGCATGATGCCGGCGGACCGGTCGTCCAGGTGGTTGAGCAGACCCTCGATCCGCTGCCGCTCCAGCCCGGTCAGCACGATGTCCTCCGGCGACGGGGCGTCGCTGTCGGCCACCAGGTCGCCCAGGTTGGTGTCGCCGTCGTCGCCGACCGGGGTGTCCAACGACACCGTGTCCTGCGACCACCGCACCAGCTCGTGCACCCGTTCGACCGGCACGCCGAGCGAGGCGGCGATCTGCTCCGGCTCGGGGTCCGAACCGAGCTCGCGGGTCAACTGGCGGGCGACGTTGCGCATCCGGTTGACGTCCTCGACAAGGTGCACCGGAAGCCGTACGGTCCGCTCCTGCTGGGCGATCGCCCGGCTGATGGCCTGCCGGATCCACCAGGTCGCGTAGGTGGAGAACTTGAAACCACGCTCGTAGTCGAACTTCTCCACCGCGCGGACCAGACCGGTGTTGCCCTCCTGGATCAGGTCCAGCATCGGCATCCCGGACCGGACGTAGCGGCGGGCGATCGACACCACCAGACGCAGGTTGGCCCGGATGAACAGGTCCTTCGCCCGCTCGCCCTCGACGACCAGCCGCTCCAACTCCTCGCGGCTCACCCCGGCCCGCGGCACACCCTGCTCCAGCAGGTGTTCCGCGTACAGGCCGGCCTCGATCGCCTTGGAGAGGTCGACTTCCCGGGCCGCGTCGAGAAGCGGCGTGCGGGAGATCTCATGCAGGTAGACGCCAACGAGGTCCCGCTCCTCGGCGACCTCGTCGGTCCGCAAAGCCATCGTCTTCTCCACGTTGCTCACGGTCCCCTCGTTAACCCCACGTCGTGCCCTGTCACCTGCGATGCGCATCTCCATCAGCCTCTCCCCCGTCACGTCTGCCTCCGATCCGGCGAACCTGATGTGGCAGGCCCCGCCGTATGGCGCCGACACCTACACAACAGATGAGACGCGTCAGGGATTCCGTCTCGTGAGTCGAAGCTGACACGATTGCCTGAATAATTGCTGTGAACGGGATTGGCGTTTCCTGCCAGGCTCCTCGATCGCCGCGCCGCGTCGGGCCGGCCGACGGCCCGATTCATTGAGGTCGGCGGGGTGTGGCAGGCTTCCAGCACACCACGACACCTGGCAAGGCGCAGCGATTCCCGTCACTACCCCTCCTGCGATCCTCGTCACTGCCCGCCGGCCGGTTGGTCCTGGCCAGGAGTACGGCCCGAGCGGGTTGCACGGTTCATCACCGCCCGGGCAGGCACCGACGATCGGGTCACGACGCGCGCGAATCGTCCTGATCCGGCCACCACGACGCGCCGGCCGGCCGCCCGTCGGTCAGCCGCCCGTCGGTCAGCCGCTGCCGGATCTTTGCAGCGACCTGGGCGGCCGGGCCCCGGGCGTCGATCACCACGAACCCGGCGGCCTCCGGCAGCGACCCGTAGGCCGCCGCGCTGGTCGCCAGGAACTCCAGCGACTCGTGGTCGGTGCCCCGAGCGTCGATCCGACGGGCCGCTTCGGCGGGCGGCAGCCAGAGCAGGAACGTCACGTCCGGTCGGGGAAACACCCGGTACGCCAGCCGGGCGAGCCGTTCCCAGCGGCCGGCGCCGTGGGTGCGGATGCTGGCGTACTGGCATACCGCGTACCGGTCCATCACCGCGATCACTCGACGCGAGCCGAGCACCGACCGGGCGATCGCGAGCCAGCGCAGCAACGCCTCCAGGAACATCAGCCCGCCACGGCCGACCATCCGCCGGGCATCCGGGCGGCCGATCCGGACCGCGAACCGGTCGAGCCAGCGTCGACCGCCGGCGTTGCGCCAGTACCGGGCGGGCCGGCCGGCGGCGGTCAGCGCCTCGGCCAGCAGGTGCGCCTGAGTGGTCTTGCCGACCCCGTCGATGCCCACCAACGCGATCCGTCGCAGCCCGTCCGGCGGCGACCAGGCCGGATCGGCGTCCACTGTGCTCCCTGCGGGGTCCGGTGGCGGGCATGGCGGCACGGCTGACGACGTGGACTGTACGGGCGACAGCGGGCGAGACGCGGGCCGGGACGGTGATGGTGGTGACGGTGGCGCATGGGTCACTGTGACGAGCACCTTCCCAACGGTAGCGAGCACGTGCACGTCGTCACCCCGCTCGCCCACTGCCACGCGCCGCGCCGCGCCCGCACGCACGAACCGGCCGGGAACGGGTATGCCACCGACGTGCACCCGACGACAGCCAGGAGGTGGGGCAATGACCCGGACATCGGGGCAGTCGATGCGACAGACCGGGCCGGACCGGCTGGACGGCTACACCGAGGCGGCGGTGCAGCGGATGCTCAGCGAGCACGCCGACATCGCCGAGCAGGGGGTGGGTGTCTCCCGCCGGGACCACAGCCTGGCGCTGTGCGGCGAGGTCGAGAGCGCCCACCGGCGGGCGGAGATCGTCCGGCTGGTGGCCGAGCGCTTTCCCGGCGTACGCCTGATCGTCGACATCGTCGTCAGTCGGACCACCGCGCCCACCGAGGCGGAGGAGTTGTCGTGATCCGCGTCGCGGCTGTCGGAGACGTGCACATGGACAGCGACGTGCTGGGCCGGTTCCGGCCGGCGTTGGCGCAGCTCGGCGACCGGGCCGACGTCCTACTGCTGGCCGGCGACCTGACCCGCCACGGAACGGAGTCGCAGGCGCGGTGCGTGGCCGACGAGTTCGGGGATCTGCCGGTCCCGGTGGTGGCGGTGCTGGGCAATCACGACCACCACTGTGACCAGGTGCCGCAGCTGGTCGGGATACTCAACGACGCGGGGGTCACGGTGCTTGACGGCGACGGCGTGGTGGTGGACTGCCCCGGCGGCCGGCTCGGGGTGGCCGGGGTCAAGGGGTTCGGCGGCGGGTTCGCCGGGCGGTGCGCCAGCCGGTTCGGTGAGCCGGAGATGAAGGCGTTCGTCGCCACCACGGCGGACGCCGCCGACCGGCTAGGGGCGGCGCTGGTCGACCTGGACTGCGATGTACGGGTGGCGTTGACCCACTATTCGCCGGTGCCGGAGACGCTCACCGGCGAGCCGCCCGAGATCTACCCGTTCCTCGGCTCCTACCTGCTGGCCGAGGCGATTGACGCGGCACCGACCGACCTGGCGGTGCACGGTCACGCCCATTTCGGCACGGAGCGGGGCACTACACCCGGAGGGGTACAGGTCCGTAACGTCGCCCATCCGGTGATCAAACAGGCGTACAGCGTGTATTCGCTCGCCGGGTCGGTCCCTTGACCAGACCGGTGAAGGTTTCCGTCGCCGGTCGCAAGGGTATTCAGCGGCCATGGAGCTACTTCTCTGGATTCTCGCAGTCGTCCTGGTCGTCGCCGGCGTTCTCGCGCTGTTCCGTCGGCAACTGCTCTGGGGCATCGTACTGATCGTCGTCGGGCTGCTCGTCGGTCCCGGCGGCGTGAGCCTGTTCGCTTGACGGTGCCGGGCGAACCCCCGGCTCCTTCGACCGACATCGACCTGACCACATCGACCCCGAGCCTGCCGGGGCCGCCGGAACCGGCCCGGTCCTCCCCACCGTGGACCGGCGCCGGCGGCCCCGGCCTGATCTGTTCCTGGAGTCGCGATGCGCTCGTGGTGGGGTTTCCCGGTGTTCCTCGGCCTGGTGGCGGCGGCCGCAGCGGTCGGGGCGTTCGCCGCCCGCGACGCCGGTTCCCGTTACGCCGAACTGGTCCAGCCGTCCTGGGCACCGCCGTCCTGGCTGTTCAGCCCGGTTTGGACCATCCTGTACGTGCTGATCGCCGTCGCCGGATTCACCGTCTGGCGGCGCGCCGGCGTCGGCCTGGCGATCGCCAGTTGGCTGGCCCAACTGGTGCTCAACGCCGCCTGGACACCGCTGTTCTTCGCCGCCGGCCGGTACGGTCTGGCGTTCGCTGAGATCGTGCTCCTCTGGCTGCTCGTCGGTGGCACCGTGGTGCTGTTCTGGCGGGTGTGGCGACCAGCCGCCCTGCTGATGGTCCCGTACTGGGGCTGGGTCACCTTCGCCGCCGCGCTGAACCTGTCCATCTGGCAGCTCAACAGCTGAGTAGCGGGTCAAGGTTTCCGAATCGTTACTGGCTCGTAGCTGGTCAGGACTGGACGCGCTTCCATTGCAAGCGCTTACATATGAAGACGCCCAGACAGCAACCGACCGGCGCAGCCAGACCGCAGGGACGCGGGGCCCGCCGGCTAGGAAGGGAGAACGCTCCATGGCGGTCTTCACCAGACCACGCCAGGCCTTCGCGCTCGCCAGCGTGCTCGGGCTGGCCCTCGCCTCGACGGCGTGTGTTTCCGACAGCGGCACCAGCGCGGACCCGGATTCCGAGGAATGCGCCCCATACAGTGACTACCAGGGCAACGACGGCACCGAGGTGACGATCTACGCCTCGATCCGTGACGCCGAGGCGGACCTGCTCGAGCAGTCCTGGAGCGAGTTCGTCGACTGCACCGGCATCGACATCCGCTACGAGGGCAGTGGCGAGTTCGAAGCCCAGCTGCAGGTGCGGGTGGACGGCGGCAACCCGCCGGACATCGCCTTCATCCCGCAGCCCGGCCTGCTCGGGCGGTTCGCCGAGGCCGGCCAGCTGCAGGCCGCCTCCGACGAGACCAAGGCGATGGCCGAGGCCAACTACAGCGAGGACTGGCTGGCGTACGGCACGGTCGACGGCACCTTCTACGGCGCCCCGCTCGGCTCCAACGTCAAGTCCTTCGTCTGGTACTCGCCCAGCATGTTCGCCGACAACGGCTGGACCGTGCCGGAGACCTGGGACGAGCTGATCGCGCTCAGCGACGAGGTCGCCACCACCGGCACCAAGCCGTGGTGCGTCGGGGTCGAGTCCGGTGACGCCACCGGCTGGCCGGCCACCGACTGGATCGAGGACATCATGCTCCGGACCCAGACGCCGGAGGTCTACGACCAGTGGACCACCCACGACATCCCGTTCAACGACCCGCGGGTCGCCGAGGCCGTCGACCAGGCCGGCTCGATCCTCAAGAACGAGGAGTACGTCAACGGCGGCTTCGGTGGCGTGGACAGCATCACCGCGACCTCGTTCCAGGATGCCGGCACCCCGATCCTCGACGGTGACTGCGCGCTGCACCGGCAGGCCAGCTTCTACGCCAACCAGTGGCCGGAGGGCACCGAGGTGGCCGAGGACGGCGAAGTCTTCGCGTTCTACTTCCCGACCAACGACCCGAGCGCCGGCCAGCCGGTCCTCGGCGGTGGCGAGTTCACCGTGGCCTTCGCCGACCGGCCCGAGGTCCAGGCGGTGCAGACCTACCTGGCCTCGCCGGAGTACGCCAACAGCCGGGCCTCGCTCGGCAACTGGGTGTCGGCCAACAGCGGGCTGGACATCGCCAACGTGGAGAACCCGATCGACCGGCTCTCCGTGGAGATCCTGCAGGACGAGAACACCACGTTCCGCTTCGACGGTTCGGACCTGATGCCGGCCGCGGTCGGCGCGGGCACCTTCTGGCGCGGCATGGTGGACTGGCTCAGCGGCCAGAGCACCGCCGAGACCCTCGACTACATCGAAGGCTCCTGGCCGACCAGCTGACACCACGCGGCCGGCCCACCCACGAGCACACCGGGGGTGGGCCGGCCGCGCCATAGCTGGCTCCGGTCGACGATCCGTTGGGAGGGCGGATGTACTTCGACTTCGCTGAGCAGTACCCGAAGCTGTTGATGCTGCTGTACGGCCTGATCGCGTTTGTGGTGATCGTCGGCGGCATGCTGCTGTTGCTCGACGCGGTGCCGAGCTGGTTCGCCCGCCGACGGGAGCAGCGGCTGATCGCGGCCAGCGCCGGCGGTGGTGGCGGATCGATGCCGATCGGCCGACCCCGGCGCGGCGGCGAAGGCCTGTTCGGCCTGTTCTTTCTGCTGCCGGCCCTGCTGCTACTCGGCATCGGGCTGGTCATTCCGGCCCTGCGCACCACCGTCCTGTCGTTCATGGACGGACGCAGCGAGAACTGGGTCGGCCTGGAGAACTACCGCTGGATGTTCTCCCAGGACGAGATCATCCAGGTGCTGACCAACACCCTGATCTGGGTGATCCTGGTGCCGACGGTGGCGACCGCGATCGGCCTGCTCTACGCGATCATGGTGGACAAGGCCCGGTTCGAGGCGCTGGCCAAGTCGCTGGTCTTCATGCCGATGGCGATCTCCTTCGTCGGCGCCAGCATCATCTGGCGGTTCGTCTACGCGTACCGGGGCGGCGAACAGGAGCAGTACGGCCTGCTCAACTACCTGGTCACCCTGTTCGGCTTCGAGCCGCAGCGCTGGCTGCAGCTCAACGCCCCGCTGAACACGCTGCTGCTGATCGTGGTGATGATCTGGATCCAGGCCGGGTTCGCGATGGTGGTGCTCTCCGCCGCGATCAAGGCGATCCCGGCCGACATCATCGAAGCCGCCCGCCTAGACGGGGTGAACGCCTGGCAGATGTTCTGGCGGGTCACCATGCCGAGCATCCGCCCGGCGCTGATCGTCGTGGTGGTGACCATCTCGATCGCCACCCTGAAGGTCTTCGACATCGTCCGGACGATGACCAACGGCAACTACGACACCGGTGTGATCGCCAACGAGATGTACAACCAGGCGTTCCGTTACGGCCAGAACGGCTACGGCTCGGCCCTGGCGGTGTTCCTGTTCGTGCTGGTCATCCCGATCGTCATCTACCAGATCCGTAACCTGCGCAAGCAGCGGGAGGTGTGACACCCGTGACCACCACCACGCCCCCCGTGGCCGCTCCGGCCAGCAGCGGGGAGGAACGGCCCCGTACCCGGGTCGGCCGGGTCCGCAAGCGGCTCAACACCCCGACGGCGACGATCGTCGCGATCGTCATCGCGGTGATCTGGACCATTCCGACCTTCGGTCTGTTCGTCTCCTCGTTCCGACCGGCTGAGGAGATCCGGACCACCGGTTGGTGGACCTTCTTCACCAACCCGCAGGTCACCCTGCAGAACTACCAGGACGTACTGTTCGGCCGGTCCTCGTCGTCCGGGCAGTTGTCCAGCTACTTCATCAACTCACTGGTGATCACCATCCCGTCGGTGCTGTTCCCGCTGGCCTTCGCGGCACTGGCCGCGTATGCGCTGGCCTGGATCAACTTCCGCGGCCGGGACCTGATCTACATCTGCATCTTCGCGCTTCAGATCGTGCCGCTGCAGATGGCGCTGGTGCCGTTGCTGCGGTTCTTCTCGCAGGGCACCACCATCGGCGGCGTCACCATCACCCCACCCTGGGGGCTGGACAGCTACGAACGCTATGTCCAGGTCTGGTTCGCGCACACCTGCTTCGCCCTGCCGCTGGGGGTGTTCCTGCTGCACAACTTCGTGTCGCAGCTGCCCAAGGACCTGATGGAGGCGGCCCGGGTCGACGGGGCCAGCCACCCGAAGATATTCCGGACCATCGTGCTGCCGCTGATCGCCCCGGCGCTGGCCGCGTTCGGCATCTTCCAGTTCCTCTGGGTCTGGAACGACCTGCTCGTCGCGTTGATCTTCGCGGGTGGTGAGAGTCGGGTGGCGCCACTGACGGTACGGCTGGCCGAACTCGCCGGCACCCGAGGTGACCAGTGGCAACGCCTGACGTCCGGTGCCTTCGTCTCGATCATCGTGCCGTTGATCGTCTTCCTCTCCCTGCAGCGGTATTTCGTCCGAGGGCTGCTGGCCGGCAGCGTCAAGGGCTGACCAAGGGCTGACGCCGCCCGCGACCGCGCGGATGGCGAGGTGATGATCCATGACCAGAATCGACGACGTCGCCCGGCTGGCCGGGGTCTCCACCGCGACCGTCTCGCGGGCCCTGCGGGGCCTGCCGACGGTCACCGAGGCGACCCGGCTGCGGGTCCTCGACGCCGCCGCGCAACTCGGGTACATCGCCTCGCCCAGCGCATCGCGGCTGGCCGGCGGCAAGACCCGCGCCGTCGCCGTCGTGGTGCCCCGGATCACCCGCTGGTTCTTCAGCACCGTCGTCGAAGCCGCCGAGAACACGCTGCAGGAAGCCGGCTACGACCTGCTGCTGTACAACCTCGGCGGGCGGGAGAACGCCCGGCAGCGGATGATGCTGCACACCGCCAGCCTGCGCCACCGGGTGGACGCGTTGATGCTGGTCGCCACCCCGCTGCACCGGTCCGACTTCGCCGCCATCTCCGCGTTGGGCATGCCGGGGGTGACGGTCAGCTCCGGCACCGGCGTACCCGGCTGGCCCAGCATCCGGATCGACGACGTGGCCGCCGCCCGGACCGCCACCGGCCACCTGATCGGGCTCGGGCACCGGCGGATCGCCCACATCTCCGGCAACTCCGGCGAAGAACTGGCCTTCACCGCCCACCTGGACCGTCGCCGCGGCTACCGGGAGGCGCTGGTCGCGGCCGGCCTCACCCCGGACCCGGCGCTGGACGTGGAGGGCGACTTCACCATCGCCGGCGGCGGGCTGGCCACTACCGAACTGCTGCGCCGCGGCCCGGTGCCGACCGCGATCTTCGCCGCCTGCGACGAGATGGCGCTCGGCGCCATCGCCGTACTGCGGCAGGCCGGACTGCGGGTGCCGGCCGACGTCAGCGTGATCGGCATCGACGACCACGACGTGGCCCGGGTGGTCGGGCTGACCACCGTCGCCCAACCCGCCGCCGAGCAGGGCCGACTGGCCGCCGGCACGCTGCTCGGCCCACTGGCCGCCGGAACGCTGCCCGGCCCGCTCGCAGCCGGCCCACTTGCCGGCACCGCCGCCGCGCCGACCGACGCGGTGATCCTGCCCACCCGGCTGGTGGTCCGCGAGTCGACCGCGCCACCCAGGGAAACGGGGTGACCGCCACCCCGGGAAACCGGGTGACCACACCGGCGGACCTGGTAGACCCACGTACGAGGCACCGGTCGACCCGCTGACAGGAGCGTTCCTGGCAGCGGGGAAGCCCGCCAACCGAGCTGAGCTGAGGAGCACACTGGTGAACACGCCATCGACCCGTACCCGTGACGGTGCCGGCACCGAATGGTGGCGGGAGGCGGTCATCTACCAGATCTACCCGCGGTCGTTCGCCGACTCCGACGGCGACGGCATCGGTGACCTGCCCGGCGTCGTCGCCCGACTGGACGACCTCGTCGCCCTCGGCGTCGACGCGATCTGGCTGTCACCGTTCTACCCGTCGCCGCAGGCCGACGCCGGCTACGACGTGGCCGACTACCGCGACGTCGACCCGATCTTCGGCCGGCTGGCCGACGCCGACCGCCTGATCGCCGAGGCCCACGACCGGGGGCTGCGGGTGATCGTCGACCTGGTGCCGAATCACACGTCGTCGGCGCACCCCTGGTTCGTCGAGGCGCTCGGCGCCGAGCCGGGCAGCCCGGCCCGGGACCGGTACATCTTCCGCGACGGCCGCGGCCCACATGGGGACCAGCCGCCGAACAGCTGGCGGTCCGTCTTCGGCGGCCCGGCCTGGACCAGGACCGACAACCCGGACGGTACGCCGGGCCAGTGGTATCTGCACCTGTTCGACGCCGGCCAGCCCGACCTCAACTGGGACTCGACGCAGGTCCGCGACGAGTTCGTGGCCATCCTGCGGTTCTGGCTGGACCGGGGCGTCGACGGCTTCCGGGTCGACGTGGCGCACGGCCTGGTCAAACAGGCCGACCTGGCCGACTGGCACTACCCGGAGGAAACCACCTCCGGCAATCACGTCGACCAGCCCCGGCCGCCGATGTGGGACCAGGACGGCGTACACGAGATCTACCGGCAGTGGCGGTCGGTGCTGGACGCGCACCCCGGTCAGCAGATCCTGGTCGCCGAGGCGTGGGTGCAGCCGGCGGAGCGGCTCGCCGCGTACGTCCGGCCGGACGAGATGCACCAGGCGTTCAACTTCGAGTACCTGGAGGCGGCGTGGACCTCCGAGGCGCAGCGTACGGTGATCGAACGGTCGTTGGCCGCCACCGAGGCCGTCGGCGCGCCCACCACCTGGGTGTTGTCCAACCATGACGTGCTGCGCCACGCCACCCGGCTGGCGCTGCCGATCGGCGCGGCCCGGCCGCGCGGCATCGGCGCGAACGACCCGCAGCCGGACACCGCGCTGGGGCTGCGCCGGGCCCGCGCCGCCACCCTGATGATGCTGGCGCTGCCCGGCTCGGCCTACCTCTACCAGGGTGAGGAGCTGGGTCTGCCGGAGCACACCACGCTGCCGGACGAGGTCCGGCAGGACCCGACCTGGCGGCGCACCGACCACACCGAGCGGGGTCGGGACGGCTGCCGGGTGCCGATCCCGTGGGAGGCCGACAGCCCGTCGTACGGGTTCGGGCCGACCGACGCCAGCTGGCTGCCGCAGCCACCGGTGTGGGCCGAGTACGCCCTCGACCGGCAGCACGACGTGCCGGGGTCGACCTACGAGCTGTACCGGACGGCGCTGCGGCTGCGCCGCGAGCTGGGGCTCGGCGCCGGCCGGCTGCGGTGGCTGGAGTCGCCGGAGGACGTGCTCGCCTGCTGCGTCGACGAGGTGACCGTGGTGACGAACTTCGGTGTCGAGCCGGTGTCGCTGCCGCCGGGCACCGAGCCGCTGATCGCCAGCGGTCCGCTGACCGGCAGCGGCCGGGTGCCGACCGACGTCACCGTCTGGGCCCGGCAGCGCGTTCGCTGAGCAGGGTGTGCACGTCGGCGATGTCGCCCGGCGCCGACCGGGACGCCAGCCAGTACATGATCCCGGTCGGGATGAAGAACAGCTGGAACACGGCCAGGCCGACGGCGTAGTTCAACGGCGGCGGGACGACACCGCCGACGGCCCGCAGGGCGACCGGCAGCAACGCGTTGCCGGTCGCCCGCCCCACCCCGTTGACCAGGTTGCCGAGGCTGTAGACGGTGCCCCGGTGCTCCGGCGGGTTGACGTCGGCGATCAACGCGAACCAGTTCGGCGAGTTCGCCGACGTCAACGCCAGGGCGAGCAGCGCGGTGAGGAAGCTCAGCCCGATCGTCGGCTCGGTGAACACCCCGCCCAGCACGGCGGCGGTCACCGCACCGGCACCCGCGCCGTCCGGCACGTCGATGCGCATCGGGACGAAGAACAACACCAGGTAGAACGGCACCGCGGCGAGGATGCCGACCGCCGCGACCAGGGCCCGACCCCGGGGGGTACGCCGTTGCAGCCGGTCGCCGACCAGCCCACCGACGATCGACAGCGCGCCGCCGAGTTGGAACAACGTGGCGAAGACGCTGCCGACGATGATCGCCGTACCGGCGGTGTAGCCCTGCTCCTCGGCGCGGGCCCGGAACAGCGCCGGCAGCCAGACCAGCGAGCCGAACGCCACCTGGGCGGTGAGCCCTTGCGCCACCAGCCAGACGTTGGTCCGCCGCCGGGCGATCGTCGGCAGGTCGGCCCGGCTGATCCGGTGCTCGTACTCACCACCGGCGGCGAACCGGCCGGCCAGCTCCGGCTGGCTCTGCCCGCGCCGCACGTCGACGGTGAACAGGTACGCGACCGTGGCGACCAGCCCGGCGGCGGCGAGCACCAGGAACGGCCGCCGCCAGTCGGCGTGCCCGAGCAGCCCGCCGAGCAGGGTGCCGGCCAGCGTGCCGACGCCCTGCGACAGCCCCCAGAAACTCATCACCAGGCCCCGCCGGCCGGGGGTGATCAGGTCGCTGACCACGGAGAAGCCGACCGAGGCGACCGCGCCGAGGCCGACGGCGGCGACGAGCTGCGCGGCGAAGAACACCGGGTAGCTGCCGGCGAGGGCGGTACCGGCCGCGCCGAGCCCCCAGATCACCGTACCGGCCATCAGCAGCGGTTTACGGTCGCCGTGGTCGCCGACGTACGCCCAGCCGACCGCGGCGATCGCGCTGACCAGGAACGTCGCGGCGGTGACCGCGCCGATCGCCCCCTCCGGTACGGCGTACGTGTCGGCGATGCTGCCGTACAGCGGCGGGACCAGGCCGATCGCCACGTTGTCCAGCGAGGCGAGCACGATGAACACGACGACGCTGTAGACGCGGTGCACCCGCCCGCCGGTCAGCGACATGCCGATGAGTATGAGTCAGCGCGCCGTCGATCGGTGCGCGGGCCACCGTCAGCAGAGCAGAATGTCCAGCACGCTTGGCCCAGCCTGATAGGCTTCTCTGCGTGGGTCAGCACTCCGAGGACGATCTGCGTGCGTTGGTCGCGACCTACGAGGCGACCAGGTCGGCCGCTCTGACCTCACGAGACGAGCAGTTGCGGGCGTTCCACGCGGCCGGCTGGCGGCCGGTGGACCTGCAGCGGGTAACCGGATACAGCCGGGAGACGATCCGCCAGGCCCTGCGACCGGAGGTCCGGCAGGCGGCCAACCGCAGCCGACGCAAGACCGCACCGCAGCCGCCAGCGGACTACCGCCCCTACGGGGACCGCAAGCCCTACATCGTGGCCGACAACCTCACCGCGCTGACCGGCCCGACCGCAGGCGTGGTCACCCTTCCCCGGCATATGGACTGGTCCGGCAACGCGGAGTACGACCTGAGCCGGCCCGCTCGCCTCGCCAGTATGTACAAGGTAGTGCTCGCCGAGGCCGCCACGGTCGACGACCTGAACACCTGGATCAACGCCGACCTGCTCCGGCGGCTGTGGCCCACGCTATGGCTGCCGCCCCAACTGCGGCGACTCTGGGAGGAGACCTTCCCCGAACTTGTCGCCATCGACACGAACGCCGCATAGCAGTGGACGCCTTCCACGAACGACTCGCCCGCACCGGGCTTGCCGCCGCCCGCCGGTACGGTTTCGCACTCGCCGGCGGCTACGCCGTCCAAGCCGCCGGCCTGCTCGAACGCCCCAGTGAGGACGTCGACCTGTTCACGGCCTGGGACCGCCGCGACGAATTCAGCACCGCAGTCACGGCCGTCGTGGATGGCTACCGCGACGACGGACTGACCGTCGACATTGAGCGACGTACGACACGTTCGCCCGGCTGACGGTCTCCGACAGCACCCGTGTCTCGAAGGTGGAGCTGGGTGTGGACTGGCGCGCCAACGAACCCATCCTCATGGCGATTGGACCGGTGCTCCACCCTGACGACGCGGTCACGAACAAGATGAGCGCTCTCTACGGGCGAGCATACGCCCGCGACTTCATCGACATCGACGCCACGCTCCGATCCGGCCGCTACACCCAGGAAGCCCTCCTCGATCTCGCACAGCACGCCGACCGCGGCTTCGACCGACGCATCTTCGCCGACGCGCTGGGACAAGCCAGTCGGCTCGATCCCGACGAATTCGCTCCGTACGGCGTCACCGACCAGGCGCTGGACGACCTCCGCGATCAGTTCGCCGCATGGCGCCGCAAGCTACTCGACGGGCAGCACCCAACGTCTTGACCCGCAAGGTCGTCGAGGCCGGCGGCGAGTTGACACGTCCGTTGCGACCGGATTTCGGCATTGATATGTCCGGCGACGCGACTCGCGTCTGTTTTCCGCTGGGCGCGAACCTACTGGCGGTGTGACCGACGGTTGGAATGCTATCGGGATGGCCGTTCGGGAAGCCCTGCCGTCGTTCGTCCGGTCGTCGCCCTACTGGCCGGTGGTCAGGCATCGGATCCTGCGCCGGCTGCTTCCCGGGTTCGGTTTGTCGTATGTGGGCGAGGGCATGAGCCTGCTCGCGGTCAGTTGGCTCGCGATCCAGTTGGCGCCTGAGCGCAGCGCCGGTGTCTGGGTGGCGGTGGCGGTCGCCGCATACACACTGCCGGGTGCGCTCGGCAGCGTGTTGTTCGGCCGACTGCTGAACGGTCGCAGTGGTGCCCAACTGGCGGCGTGGGACGCTGTCCTGCGGGCGGTGGTACTGGCGATGATCCCGGTGGTGTACCTCGCCGGAGCACTCGACATCGCGCTGTACACCGTGCTGTTGGGGCTTTCCTCGCTGTTGCGGTCCTGGGGATCGGCGGGCCGGTTCACCCTCATTGCCGAACTGCTGCCACAGGAACACCGGCTGGCAGGCAATGCGCTCATTGGCCTGTTCGCCGAGGCGTCGATGCTGGTCGGTCCGGCATTGGCGGCGATCCTCATCGGTGTCGGCGGTCCGGTCCTCGTCATCGCCGTCACCGCCGCGACCTTCGCGGTCCTCGCGATCACCTACCTGCTCGCCGTGCCGAGGACCGCCCGAGCCCCGATCGAGCAGCGGCAGGCGTCCAGCCTGGCCGGCTTCACCGCGATCTGGCGCGACCGCACCCTGTTGGGCCTGGCCGCCCTGACCTTCGGCTTCTTCTTCCTCTACGGACCGGTGCAGGTGGCGCTACCGATCCACGCCGTAGGAGTACCCGACGTCGACCGGGTCGAGGTCGGGGTCGGCACGCAGCGCTGCGACCAGCGCGGCAGCCTGGTCCGGCAACGCCTCCCGGGTTCGCGCCGACACCAGCAGCGGCAGCATCGGCCCGGCCGGCCGCTGCGCCTGTTGGGGCGGCTGACCGTGCGCCTGCGCCCCGGCCACGGCGGGGTCCGCCTCCTCCAGGATCAGGTGCGCGTTGGTGCCGCTGCGCCCGAAGGACGACACCGCGGCCCGGCGCGGACGCTCGCCCGCCGGCCAGGGCACCGACTCGGTGAGCAGCCGCACCTGGCTGTCGGCCCAGTTCACGTGTGGGGACCGGTCGTCGGCGTGCAGCGTCCGCGGCAGCACGCCGTGCCGCAGGGCGAGCACCATCTTGACGACCCCGGCGACGCCGGAGGCCGACTGGGTGTGGCCGATGTTCGACTTGACCGATCCCAGCCACAGCGGCCGGTCGCGGTCCTGCCCGTACGTGCCCTGCAGGGCCCGCACCTCGATCGGATCGCCGAGCCGGGTGCCGGCGCCGAAGCCCTCGACCGCGTCGACCTCGTCCGCGCGTAGCCCGGCGGTCGCCAGCGCCCGCCGGATCACCTTCTCCTGGGCCGGCCCGTTGGGCGCGGTCATCCCGTTGGAGGCACCGTCGGAGTTGACGGCGGAGCCCCGTACCACGGCCAGCACCTGGTGGCCGTTGCGTCGGGCGTCGGAGAGCCGCTCCACCACGAGCACACCGACGCCCTCGGCCCAGCCGATCCCGTCGGCCGCCGCCGAGAACGACTTGCAGCGCCCGTCGGTGGCCAGCCCGCCCTGCTGGTCGAAGTCGACGAAGGTGGCCGGGGTCGAGATCACCGTCACCCCGCCGGCGAGCGCCAGCGAACAGTCACCCTGGCGCAGCGCCTGGATAGCCCAGTGCAGCGCGACCAGGGAGGACGAGCAGGCGGTGTCCACCGACACCGCCGGGCCCTCCAGGCCCAGCAGGTAGGCCACCCGGCCGGAGACGATGCTCTGCGACAGGCCGACCCCACGGAACGCGGCGGCGTGTTCCACCGATCCGAACATGCCGGGGTCGTAGTCGGGCTGCATCACTCCGGCGAACACACCGGTGGTGCTGCCGCGCAGCGAACGCGGATCGATGCCGGCCCGCTCGATCGCCTCCCACGAAGCCTCCAGCAGCAGCCGCTGCTGCGGGTCCATGACGGTCGCCTCGTCGTCACTGATGCCGAAGAAGCCGGCGTCGAAGTGGGTGGCGTCGGCGACGAACCCGCCCTGGCGGGAACCCGCGCCGGAGTCGTGGCTGAACCATCCTTCGATGTCCCAGCCCCGATCGGTGGGGAACGACGAGATCCCGTCGTCGCCGGCGGTCAGCAGCCGCCACAGGTCCTCGGGCGAGCTGACCGCGCCGGGCAGTCGGCAGCTCATGCCGACGATGGCGATCGGTTCGTCCGCCGACACCGGGGCCTGGTCGGGCTCTGCCACGGACGGTTCCTCCGCGTCACCGACGAGTTCCTCGGCGAGGTGGTCGACCAACGCCATCGGGGTCGGGTTGTCGAACACCAGGGTCGCCGACAGCTGGACCCCGGTGGCGACACTGAGCCCGTTGCGCAGCTCGACCGCGGTGAGGGAGTCGAATCCCAGGTCCTGGAACGCCCGGTCCAGCTCGATGCTCTCCGGGGCACTGTGCCCGAGCGCCTGCGCCACCTGCGCGCGAACCAGCTCCCGCAGGGTGTTCCCCCGGTCCTGGACCGACATCGCGGCCAACCGTTGACTGAACGTGCCGGTGGCGTCGCCGGGGGCGGCGACGGCGCGGCGCGGCGCTGGGACGAGGGCCCGGAACAGATCCGGCAGCGCGTCCCCCTGCCGGCGAAGGACCGTGAGGTCGAGCCGGATGGGGGCGAGGAACGGTTCCGGCGACATCCAGGTGGCGTCGAACAGCGCCAGCCCTTCCGCGCCGCTGATCGGGACGAACCCGGTACGGGCCACCTGCGGCAGTTCGGCGGCGGTGACGTGACCGGCCATCCCGGTGCCGGTGCCCCACATGCCCCAGGCGAGGGAGACCCCGGCCAGGCCGCTGGCCCGCCGATGGGCGGCCAGCCCGTCCAGGAAGGTGTTCGCGGCGGCGTAGTTGCCCTGCCCCATCCCGCCGAGCACGCCGGAGGCGGAGGAGAACAGCACGAACGCGGCCAGGTCCATCCCGGCGGTCAGCTCGTGCAGGTGCCACGCGGCGTCGACCTTCGGCCGCAGCACGGCGTCGATCCGCTGCGGCGTCAGCGTGTCGATCGTGCCGTTGTCCAGCACCCCGGCGGCGTGCACGACCGCAGTGAGCCGGCGTCCGGCGACAAGCGCCGCTGCCGCGTCCCGGTCGGCGACGTCGCCGGCGACCAGCTCGACCTGGGCGCCCAGCCCGGTCAGCTCCTCGACGAGTTCGTCGGCGCCTTCGGCGGCCGCACCGCGCCGGCTGACCAGCAGCAGGTCCCGTACGCCGTGCGTGGTGACCAGGTGCCGGGCGATCAGCCGGCCGAGGCCACCGGTGGCCCCGGTGACCAGCACCGTGCCGGCGGCGACGTCGGCCGGTACCGCGTCGGCCGCAGCCGCGTCCGCTCTGCGCAGCCGGGCCACCCGTACCGCCCCGTCCCGGACCACGACCTGGGACTCCCCGGCCGCCAGCACCTTCGGCAGCAGCGTCACCGCGTCCTGTTCGGCGTCGGTGTCCACCAGCACGATCCGACCCGGATGCTCGGTCTGCGCGGACCGGATCAGCCCCCACACGGCTGAGCCGGCCAGGTCGGTGACGTCCTCGCCGGGCAGCGCCACGGCCCGCCGGGTCAGCACCACCAGCCGGGTGCCGGCGAACCGGGGCTCGGCCAGCCAGGTACGCAGCGCGGTGAACGCCTCCACGGTGCCGGCGCGGACCGCTTCGGGCGTACCGGCGCCGGCGCCGGACACGGCGGCGTGACGGTGCAGCACCACCGCCGGGACCTCGGCGCCGGCGGTCACGCCGGCCAGGTCGGCGACGGTGACCGGGGCACCGGCCGGCAGCGCCACCGGCGTCCAGTCGACGGTGAACAGCGCGTCGCGGTACGGCCCACTGTCGGCGGCGGCCAGTTCCGCCGCCACGACCGGGCGCAGCACCAGCGAACCGACCGAGGCGACCGGCGTACCCGTGCCGTCGGCCAGCAGGATCGACACGCCGCCGTCGGCCGAGCGGCTGACCCGGATCCGGGCGCTGGCCGCGCCGGCGGCGTACACCTCGACGTCGCGCCACTGGAACGGCAGGGCCGCCTCCTGCCCGGCCAACCCGCTGCGGCCGACCGCCTGCAGGGCCGCGTCCAGTAGTGCCGGGTGCAGCCCGAACCGGTTCACCTTGCCCCGTGCCTGATCCGGCACGCTGATCTCGGCGTACAGGTCGTCGTCGCGGCGCCAGGCGTTCCGCAGCCCCTGGAAGGTCGGTCCGTAGACCAGTCCACGTTCGGCGAACTCGTCGTAGACGCCGGCCAGGTCGACCGGCTCGGCGCCGTCCGGCGGCCAGGAGGTCAGCTCGGCACCGGTGGGCGGCCGACGCGGCACCAGGGTGCCGGTCGCGTGCGGCGTCCAACGGCTGTCGTCCGTACCGTCGTCGGTCCTGCTGTGCACGACCAGCGACCGGGCTCCGGAGTCGTCGGGCCCGCCGAGCGTGATCTGGATCTGCTGCGCGTCCCGGGCCGGCAGCACCAGCGGGGCCTGCAGGACGAGGTCGGCGATCCGGCCGCAGCCGACCCGTTCCCCGGCGTGTGTGGCGAGTTCGACGAAGCCCGCGCCGGGGAACAGGACGGTCTCGCCCACCCGGTGGTCGGCCAGCCAGGGCTGGTTCGCCACCGACAGCCGCCCGGTGAGCACCATGCCGTCGTTGGCCGCGAGCATGACGGCGGCGCCGAGCAGCGGGTGGTTGGCGGGGGCGAGCCCCATCGAGACCGGGTCACCGGTCAGCGGGGAGGCGGTCAGCCAGTAGCGCTTGCGCTGGAACGGCACAGCCGGTGGATCCTCGACCGAGCCGTCGGCCGGCACCGGGCCGGCCGCCAGATCCGCCGGCGCCTCCTCCAGGATCACGTGCGCGTTCGTCCCGCTCAACCCGAACGACGACACCCCGGCCCGACGCGGTCCGTCGGTACCCGGCCACGGCCGCGCCATGGTCAACAGCCGCACCCCACCCGCCGACCAGTCCACATGCGACGAGGGCTCCGACACGTGCAACGACCGGGGCAGCAACCCCGCCCGCAACGCCATCACCATCTTGATCACACCACCCACACCCGCCGCCGCCTGCGCGTGACCGATGTTCGACTTCAACGACCCCAACCACAACGGACGATCCGCGTCCCGACCCTGCCCGTACGTCGCCAGCAGCGCCTGCACCTCGATCGGGTCGCCCAGTTCGGTGGCCGTACCGTGGCCGTCGACCGCGTCGACCTGGTCGGCGGACATGCGGGCGTTGGCCAACGCCTGCCGGATCAGCCGCTGCTGAGCCGGACCGTTCGGCGCGGTCAGCCCGTTCGACGCGCCGTCGGAGTTGGCCGCGGAGCCGCGTACCACGGCGAGAACGCGGTGGCCGTTGCGGCGCGCATCGGACAGCCGCTCGACGAGCAGCACCCCGACGCCCTCGGCCCAGGCCGGCCCGTCGGCGTCGTCGGAGAAGGAACGGCACCGGCCGTCACGCGACTGGGTGTCCTCGAGGTTGAACTCGACGAAGGTCTGCGGGGAGGCCATCACCGACGACCCGCCGGCGACAGCGAGGGAGCACTCCCCCCGACGCAGCGACTGTACAGCGAGGTCGAGCGCCACCAGGGACGACGAGCAGGCGGTGTCGAGCGTGATCGCCGGTCCTTCGAAACCGAAGTGGTACGAGACCCGCCCGGACACCACCCCCGACGACCCGTAACTGCCGGGATAGTTGTGGTACATGACCCCGGCGAAGACGCCGGTCTGGCTGCCGCGTACCGACGCCGGGGCGATACCGGCGCGTTCGAACGCCTCCCAGGTGCTTTCCAGCAGCAACCGCTGCTGGGGGTCGATCAGCAGGGCGTCGCGGGGGGCGATGCCGAACCAGTCGGCGTCGAAGTCGCCCGCGTCGTAGAGGAACCCGGCCTGCCGTACGTAGGTCGTGTTGGGCCGGGTGCCGTCGGGGTCGTAGAGCCGGTCCAGGTCCCAGCCCCGGTCGGTGGGGAACCCACCCATCGGATCGACCTCGTCGACCAGCAGCCGCCACAGCCCTTCCGGACTGGTCACCCCACCGGGGAACCGGCACGCCATGCCGATGATGGCGATCGGCTCGTGTGCTGCCTCGGTGAGCTGGCGGCTGTGCTCGCGGAGTCGCTCGTTCTCCTTCAGCGACGCGCGGAGAGCGTCGACGATCCTCTGGTCCGCCTGCGTCATGTCTATCTCACACCTCTCGCGTCACTCGCCGAAGTCGGCCGTCTGCAGGGCCATGCTGATGAGGTTCTCGGTGTCCATTTCGTCAATCGCGGAGCCGCCCGCCGGGTGGGGCGTGCCGGCCGGGTGCGTCGGCGCGCCGGCCAGCGCGAGCAGGCTCTCCAGCAGTCCGGCGGCACGCAGCCGGCCCAGCGGGATGCTGCTCAGCACCGCCCGGATCTCGTCGTCGGGCAGCGCAGCGCCGCCGTCGACGGTGTCCGGCACGAGGTCGGCGGCGAACTGCCGGGCCAGCGCGGCGGCGTTGGGATAGTCGAAGATCAACGTCGCCGGCTGCTGCCGGCCGGTGAGCAGGGTCAACCGGTTACGGAACCCGATCGCGGCCAACGAATCGAAGCCCAGCTCGCTGAAGGCCCGCTCCGGCTCGATCGCCTCCGGCCCCGGGTGCCCGAGCAGCTTCGCCGCCTCACTGCGGATCATCTCCAGCAGCAGTTCCTGCGCCTGCGGGCGGGACTTGCCGGCGAGCTGCTCGCGGAGCCGGCCGCCGCCACCACCGGTCGGCGCGCCGCCGTTCGCGTCCCGCGCGGAGCGCCGACGCGTCCCGGTCGCGCCATCGTCCGTCGGCGGGGGCGCGGCCAGGCCGTCGAGCAACGCCGGCCGGTCCGGCCCCAGCTTCGCCGGATCGAGCCGGATCGGCACCAGCACGGCGTCGGGCAGGGCCACCGCCCGGTCGTACAGGGCGAGACCGGTCTCGGCGTCGAGCGGGTGGACACCGGTCTCGGCGAGCCGCCGCAGGTCGGCTTCGGTCAGTGCGCCACCCATCCCCTCGTCGGCAGTGGACCACAGGCCCCAGGCCAGTGACTTGGCCGGCAGGTCGTGCGCCCGCCGGTGGGCGGCCAACCCGTCCAGGTAGGCGTTGGCCGCGGCGTAGTTGGCCTGACCGGGTGGGCCGAGGACCCCGGCGGCGGAGGAGAACGTCACGAACGCGGCGAGCGGCGTGTCCCTGGTCAGCTCGTGCAGGTGCCACGCGGCGTCCACCTTGGGCCGCAGCACGTTCGACATCCGGTCGGCGGTCAGCGAGCCGATCACCGCGTCGTCGAGAACGCCGGCCGCGTGCACGACGCCGGTGAGCGGATGCTCCGACGGCACCGTGGCGAGCAACCGTGCCACCTCGTCGCGGTCGGTGACGTCGCAGGCCGTGACCGTCACCTGGGCGCCGAGGTCGAGCAGGTCGGTACGCAGCCGCGTCATGTCGGGCGCGGCCATGCCCCGCCGGCTGGTCAGCAGCAGATGCCGTACGCCGTGACCGGTCACCAGGTGCCGGGCGATCACCCGGCCGAGGGCGCCGGTCGCCCCGGTCACCAGGACCGTGCCCGAGCCGAAGTCCGGGGGCGTGGGGGGCGCGTCCTGCGGCGGCGGACCGCTCGGCACCAGGCGGGGCACGTACAGGGCTTCGTCGCGGACCGCCACCTGGGGCTCCCCCGTGGACACCGCCGAGGCCAGCAGCGCGGGCGAGACCCGGTCCGGCTCGACGTCGACCAGCACGATCCGATCGGGGTGCTCGGCCTGCGCGCTGCGTACCAGGCCCCAGACGGCGGCACCGGCCGGGTCCACGTCGGCGACGGCACCGGCCGGGACGCCGCCGCCGGTCACCACCACCAGCCTCGACCCGTCGAACCGGCTGTCGGCCAGCCAGGTACGCAACGCGTCGACCGCCCGCCGGGTCTCGCCGTGCACGACGTCCGGGTCCGGGCCGCCGCCACAGCTGAGCAGGAACACCGGCCGGTCCTCGCCGTCGCCGTCGGCCGCCGACGCGACGACGGCGTCGAAGTCCGGTACGGCGGTCGCGGTGAGCGGCGCCGCCAGCGTCCAGCGGTCCGGGCCGACCAGCTGCCAGGCGACGCTCGGCGACACGTCGGGTGCGGCGATCGGCTGCCACTGGACCCGCAGCAGCGCCGCCGCTGGCCCGTCGCCCGGACCTCCGCCGTCGCGGCTGGCCGCTGACCCGTCACCGGCGGACACCTCCACGTCGTCGAGGTCCTGCGCCAGGTCACCGGCGGGGCGCAGCGCGAGCGCGTCGACGGTGGCGACCGGTTCACCGGCGCCGTCGACGATCTCGACCGACACCGTCGCCGGCGCGGCGACCCGTACGCGCACCCGCGCCTCGACGGCGCCGGTGGCGAACAGGCTCACCCCGGTCACCGCGAACGGCAGCAGCGGGCCGGCCGCCGCCACCGGGCTGTGCGCCACCAACTGCCAGGCCGCGTCCAGCAACGCCGGGTGCAGGTTGAAGTCGGCGGCGTCAGTGCCGGCCACGGCCGGCAGGGCGACGTCGGCGTACACCTCGTCGGCCCGCCGCCACACCGCGCGCACCCCGCGGAAGACCGGGCCGTAGGCGATTCCGGCGGTCGCGGCGAGCTCGTCGTACCAGCCGTCCAGCGACACCGGGGTGGCTCCCGGCGGCGGCCACTGGGTGAACTCCGGGTCTGGTGCCAGCCGGTCGGCGGCCGGGGTGTCCGGCACCAGCACCCCACTGGCGTGCCGCTGCCAGGGCGGGTCGGTTCCGGCGGATCCGGCCCGGGAGTGCACCAGGACACGCCGTGCCCCACGTTCGTCGGCGGCACCGACCTCCACCTGCACGGCGACGCTGTCGCCGGCCGGCAGGACCAGCGGACGTTCGAAGTCGAGCTGTTCGATCCGCCCGCAGCCGAGCTGGTCGCCGGCCCGGGTGGCGAGTTCGACGAGGCCGGCGCCGGGCAGCACGGTCAGTCCGTGTACCACGTGGTCGGCCAGCCAGGGGTGGGTCGCGGCGGACAACCGGCCGGTCAGCATCAACCCACCCGAGCCGGGCAGTTCTACCGTCCGGTCGACGAGCGGATGAGCACCGGCAGACGGGTCAGCGAGGGCACCCGCGACACTGTCCAGCCAGTACCTCTGGCGTTGGAAGGCGTAGGTGGGCAGGGGTACCCGGCGCACCGGAAGGTCGGCGAGGACCGCCGACCAGTCCACCGCGACGCCGCACACGTGCAGCCGGGCGAGCGTGTCCAGCAACGTGCGCGGCTCGTCGCGGCCCCGACGCATCGTCGGCGCGACCGTCGGCGGCGTGGCCGTCGCGGCGACGCCGCGCGACACCAGCGGGACGAGCACGGCGTCCGGCCCGACCTCGACGAACCGGGTGACGCCGGCGCGTTCGAGGCAGCGGACCGCGTCGTGGAACCGCACCGGCTCGCGCACCTGCCGTACCCAGTACTCCGCCGAGCACAACTGCTCCGGGTCCGCCGCCGCGCCGGTGAGCGTGGAGACCAGCGGCACCCTGGGCGGCCGGAAGGTGACCGACTCGACCACCTCGCGGTACGCGGCCAGCATCGGCTCCATCGCCGCCGAGTGGAACGCGTGCGACACGCGCAGCCGGGTCACCGCCCTGCCCTGCCCGGCGAACCTTTCGGCGACGGCCCGGATCTCCTGCTCGGCACCGGAGAGCACCACCGACTGCGCCGCGTTGACGGCGGCGAGGTCCAGCCGGCCGGTCAGCAGCGGGCGTACCTCGTCCTCGCTGGCCTGCACGGCGAGCATCGCACCGCCGGCCGGCAGCGCCTGCATCAGGGTGCCCCGGGCGGCGACCAGGGCGCACGCGTCGGACAGCGAGAGCATGCCGGCGGCGTACGCGGCGGCCAGCTCGCCGATCGAGTGTCCGGCGAGCCGGTCCGGACGGACCCCGACCGACTCCAGCAACCGCAGCATGGCGACCTCGACGGCGAACACCCCGGCCTGGGTGTAGGCGGTCTGGTCGAGCAGCGCGGCCTCGGCGCTGCCCGGCTCGGCGGCGAGCACCGTACCCAGCGGCGGGTCCAGACGCGTGTCGAACTCGCTGGTCACCTCGTGCAGCGCCGCCGCGAACACCGGGAACCGGGCCGCGAGCTGCCGTCCCATCCGGGGGTGCTGCGCGCCCTGGCCGGAGAAGACGAAGGCGAGGCCGCCGCTGCTGACCGTGCCGGTCACCGACTCGGCCTCCTCGACGCCGTCGACGAGTGCGACGAGCCCGAGCAGGAAGTCGCCCCGCTCCGCGCCGAGCAGCACGGCCCGGTGCTCCAACTGTGGCCGGAACACGGTGGAGTAGCCGATGTCGGCCGCTTCGTCGTCGGTGTCGTCGACATGGTTCAGCAGCCGCTCCGCCTGTGCCTGCAGTGCCTGGCGGGTACGGCCGGACAGCAGCCACGGCACCACCGGCGGCTCGCCGGCCCCACCATCGGCCCCACCATCGGCCCCACCGCCGGACTCACTGCCGGCCGCACTACCGCCGTCACCACCGGCGGTGACGGCGGCATCCTGCGGGTCTGCCTCCTCGATCACCAGATGGGCGTTGGTACCGCTGACGCCGAAGGACGAGACCGCGGCCCGGCGGGGCTGGCCGGTCCGCCGCCACGGCCGGTCCGTGGTCAGCAGCCGAACCTTCCCCGCAGCCCAGTCGACATGCGTCGACGGCTCGGTCACGTGCAGCGTCCGCGGCATCGTCGCGTACCGCATCGCCTGCACCATCTTGATCACTCCGGCGACCCCGGCGGCGGCCTGGGTGTGCCCGATGTTCGACTTGAGCGAGCCCAGCCAGAGCGGTTCGTCCCGGTCCTGCCCGTAGGTGGCGAGCAGGGCCTGCGCCTCGATCGGGTCGCCCAACGCCGTGCCGGTGCCGTGCGCCTCCACCACGTCGACGTCGCCCGGCCGCAGACCGGCGTTGGCCAACGCCTGGCGGATCACCCGCTGCTGGGCGGGTCCGTTCGGAGCGGTGAGCCCGTTGGACCGGCCGTCGGAGTTGACCGCCGAGCCCCGGATCACGGCGAGCACCGGGTGACCGTGCCGGCGGGCGTCGGAGAGTCGTTCCAGGACGAGGACCCCGGCGCCCTCCGCCCAGGCGGTGCCGTCGGCGTCGGTGGAGAAGGCCTTGCAGCGACCGTCGCGGGCCAGCCCGCGTTGGCGGCTGAACTCGACGAACGTCTCCGGGGTCGCCATCACCGTGACCCCGCCGGCCAGCGCCAGCGTGCACTCCCCGGTACGCAGCGACTGCGCCGCCCAGTGCATCGAGACCAGCGACGAGGAGCAGGCGGTGTCGACACTGACCGCCGGGCCTTCGAATCCGAAGTGGTGGGCCACCCGACCGGACACCACCGCGCCGGTGGAGCTGCTGGCCACGTAGTCGTGGTACTGGACACCGACGAAGACGCCGGTAGCGCTGCCCCGCAGGGACAACGGGTCGATGCCGGCCCGTTCGACGGCCTCCCACGAGGTCTCCAGCAGCAGCCGCTGCTGCGGGTCGACGGTCGGCGCCTCGCGAGGTGAGATGCCGAAGAAGCCGGCGTCGAAATCGGCGGCGTCGTAGAGGAATCCCCCGGTACGCACGTACGTGCTGCCAGGCCGTTCCCCGCTGGCGTCGTAGAGCTGGTCGATCTGCCAGCCACGGTCGGCGGGGAACTCGCCGATGGCGTCGACCCCGTCGGCGACGAGGGTCCACAACTGCTCCGGCGAGCTGACGCCGCCCGGGTAGCGGCAGGCCATCGCGACGATCGCGATCGGCTCGTCGGTGCCTGCCGAAGACGCGACGGCAAGGGCGCCTCCCGGCCGGCTCTCGCCGACGACGAGTTCGGCGCGCAGGTACTCGGCCACCGCGTTCGCCGTGGGATGGTCGAACACCAGGGTGGCCGGCAGCCGTAGCCCGGTCGCCGCGGTCAACGCGTTGCGCAACTCGACGGCGGTGAGCGAATCGAAGCCGAGCTGATGGAATTCACGGTCGGCGGCGACCGCCTCCGGTGATTCGTGTCCCAGCACGGTCGCGACGTGGGTACGGACCAGGTCGAGGAGCAGGTCCGCCCGTTCCCGCTCGGCGAGCTCTGCGAGGCGCGCGGCGAGTGCCCCGGTGCCGCCGCCCGCTGCCGGCCGGGTGAGCGGACCCACCAGCGAGCTGAAGACCGGCGGTACGCCGTCGCCGGCACGCAGCCGGGCCGGTTGCAGCGCCGCGGCGACGACGGCGGGCGCGGTGGCGGCGACGGCGGCGTCGAACAGCGCCAGCCCGGCGGGCACGGACAGCGGCAGTACCCCGCCGCGGGCCATTCGGGCACGGTCGGCCTCAGCGAGCGTTCCGGTCATACCGCCGTCGGTGTCCCACTGGCCCCAGGCCACGGAGACGGCGGGCAGCCCCGCCCGGTGCCGCCGGGCCGCCAGCGCGTCCAGAACCGAGTTGGCGGCGGCGTAGTTGGCCTGCCCCGGCGCGCCGAGCACCCCGGACAGGGAGGAGAACATCACGAACGCGGCCAGGTCCATCCCGGCGGTCAGCTCGTGCAGGTGCAGCGCCCCGGCGACCTTGGGCGCGAGTACGGCGTCGAGCCGGTGCGGGGTCATCGCGGTGACGACGCCGTCGGCGACCACCCCGGCGGCGTGCACGACGGCGGTCAGCGGCCGCCGGGCGGTGGTCTCTGTCAGCACGCGGGCCAGTGCGGCGCGGTCGGCCACGTCGCAGGCGACCACCCGGGCCCGGGCGCCGAGTTCGGCGAGTTCGGCGACGAGCGCGGCGGCTCCGGGGGTCTGGTCACCCTGGCGGCTCAGCAGCACCAGGTGCCGGACCGCGTACCGGTCGACCAGGTGTCGGGCCACGATGGCACCCAGCGATCCCGGCCCGCCGGTGATCAGTACGGTGCCGGCCGGGTCGAGCACCGGTCGAGCGTTGCCCGCCGCCGGAAGGTGGGCCAGCCGGGCCGCGTGTGCCGTGCCACCGCGTACGGCCACCTGTGGTTCCCCTGCGGCGAGCGCCGCCGCGACCGCCGCAGCGACGGTGTCGGCGTCGGCGGGGGTGTCGGCGTCGGCCGGCGTGTCGCCGGTGGCGGCCACGCCGCTGACGCCGGACGGGTCGGTGCGGTCCACCGGGTCCGCGTCGACCAGCAGGAACCGGTCCGGATGTTCGGCCTGGGCGGACCGTACCAGCCCCCAGACGGCCGCGCCGGCGAGATCACCGCCGGTGCCGGCGACCGGTACGGCGCCCCGGGTCACGACGGCCAGCCGGGTGCCGTTGTTGGTGGCGTCACCGAGCCAGTGCTGCAACGTCGCCAGCAACTGCCGGCAGTGCTCACGGATCGTGTCCGGGTCGTCGCCGCAGACCTCGTCGAGGCGGAGCAGGTGCACACCCTCGGCCGGGCGGTCACGGCCCGGGTCCGCGATCGGGACCCAGTCGAGCCGGTGCAGGTCGGCGGTCCGCGCCGGTGCCGCCGCGACGGCGGCGAGCGGCCGGAAGGTGACCGCTGTCGCGGTGGCGACGAGGTGGCCGGCATGGTCGAAGGCCGCCACGGCGTACGTGTCCGGTGAGGTCGGGGTGAACCTGACCCGCAGTTCGGCGGCGCCGGTGGCGTGCAGGGTGACGCCGGACCAGGAAAACGGCAACCGGGCGTGGCCCTGCCCGTCGCCCAGGTCGACGGCGAGTGCCTGGGTGGCGGCGTCGAGTACGGCAGGGTGCAGGCCGAAGCGGTCGGCGTCGCCGGGGTCGGGCAGCCGTACGTCGGCCCAGAGCCGGACACCCTGACGCCACACGGCGCGCAACCCGCGGAAGGCTGGCCCGTAGTCGAGACCGGCACCGGCCAGCGTGTCGTCGAGGGTGTCGATCGGGACCGGCTCCGCGCCGGCCGGTGGCCAGCTGGGCTCGGCCTCCGGCTGATCGGCCCCGGACGGGATCGGGGCGGTGGTGAGGTGACCGGTGGCGTGGCTGGTCCACGACCGCGCCGCGACGGCCTGCTCGGCCCGGGAGTGGATGCTGATCCGCCGGGCACCGGCCTGGTCGGGTTCACCGACGACGACCTGGATCCGTACGCCGCCGTGGGCCGGCAGCCGCATCGGAGCGTGCAGGGTGAGTTCGGCGATGTGGGCGCAACCGAGCTGGTCGGCGGCCCGGACGGCGAGCTCGACGAAGGCGGTGCCCGGCAGGATCACCTCGCCGTGGACCCGGTGTTCGGCCAGCCACGGGTGGGTGGCGGTGGACAAGCGCCCGGTGAGCACCGCGCCCTGGGTGTCGGCCACGACGGTGACGGCGGCGAGGAGGGGATGGTCGGCGGGGTCCAGCCCGACGGTCGCCAGATCTCCGGCCGGTGCCCGATCGTCCAACCAGTAGCGTTTGCGGTGGAACCGGCGGGTCGGCTGCGGCAGGTCGGTGTCGCCGGTGCCGCTTTCCCCGGCCGGCTCGGCCTGTTCCAGGATCAGGTGGGCGTTGGTGCCGCTGACGCCGAACGACGACACCCCGGCCCGACGTGGTTCGTCGGTACCCGGCCACGGCCGCGCCCGGGTCAACAGCCGCACCCCACCCGACGACCAGTCCACATGCGACGACGGCTCCGACACATGCAACGACCGCGGCAACACCCCCGCCCGCAACGCCATCACCATCTTGATCACACCACCCACACCCGCCGCCGCCTGCGCATGACCGATGTTCGACTTCAACGACCCCAACCACAACGGACGATCCGCGTCCCGACCCCGCCCGTACGTCGCCAGCAACGCCTGCGCCTCGATCGGATCCCCCAACCGGGTACCGGTACCGTGCGCCTCCACCACATCGACGTCCACCGTCGACAACCCCGCCGCCGTCAACGCCTGCCGGATCACCCGCTGCTGCGCCAGCCCGTTCGGCGCGGTCAGGCCGTTGGAGGCGCCGTCCTGGTTGACCGCCGATCCCCGGATGACGGCCAGAACGGGATGCCCGTTGCGCTGGGCGTCGGAGAGCCGTTCCAGCAGCAGGACACCGGCGCCCTCGGCCCAGCCGGTGCCGTCGGCGTCGTCGGAGAACGGTTTGCACCGCCCGTCCGATGCCAGACCACGTTGCTTGCTGAAGGCGACGAACGGGCCCGGAGTCGCCATGACCATCACGCCCCCGGCGAGCGCCATCGAGCATTCCCGCTGCCGCAGGGCCTGCGCGGCGACGTGCAGCGCCACCAGCGACGACGAACAGGCGGTGTCGATGGTCAACGCCGGGCCGGCCAGGCCGAAGGCGTACGAGATCCGGCTCGAGATGACCGAGGCCGCGTTGCCGGTGCTGAAGTACGCGGAGACGGCCTCCGTCGCGGCCGCCGACAAGTCGTCGTAGTAGTCCTGGGCACCGCTGCCGACGAACACGCCGACCTGCGCCCCGTCGAGCGAATCCGGGGCGAGCCCGGCCCGTTCGAAGGTCTCCCACGCCAGCTCCAGCATGATCCGTTGCTGCGGATCGGTGGCCAGGGCCTCCCGGGGCGACATTTCAAACAGTTCGGCGTCGAAGCCGGCCGGGTCGGCGAGGAAGCCACCCTCGCGGACGTGGCCGTCGGCCGGACCGTCCTCGTCACCGGTCGGCAGCGGACCGGTGGTCCAGCCACGGTCGGTGGGGAACGGGCCGATCGCGTCGACCTCGTCGACGACGAGCCGCCACAGCTCCTCCGGACTGGTGACGCCACCCGGGTAGCGGCAGGACATCGCCACGATCGCGATCGGGTCCCGGTCCGCCGACTCCACCTCGTGCAGTCGCCGGCGGGTCTGATGGAGCTCCGCGGTCACCCGCTTGAGGTACTGCAGCAGCTTACCGTCGTCGTCCATAGTGGCCATCAGCCCAGCTCCTTGTCGATGAAGTCGAAGACGTCATCGGCACTCGCTTCCGCGAGCCGATCAACGACCGTGGTGACGGCGGGTCCGTCGACGACTTCGGTCAATCTGCTCACCAGCGACTGCAGCCTGCCGGTGATGCGGGTGCGCGCGATCTCGTCCGGTGTGAGGGGTCCGGCCAGGGCTTCCAGCCGGTCCAGCGTGGCCAGCACCGGCTCCGCCTCGGAACCCGGTCCGCACAGTTCGTCACGCAGGTAGCTGGCCAGCGCCGCCGGGGTCGCGTGGTCGAACACGACGGTCGCCGGCAGCCGCAGGCCGGCGGCCACGCCGAGCCGGTCGCGGAAGTCGACGGCGCTGACCGAGTCGAAGCCGAGGTCCTTGAAGTTGGTGCCAGGGGCGACGTCGGTGGCGTCGCCGTGGCCGAGGACCGCGGCTGCCTGTGCCCGTACCAGATTCGACAGGACCTGCAACTGGTCGCCGTCGTCGAGTCCGGCGAGCTGGACCACGAGCGTGCCGGCCTCGGCCGGGTCGACCGGCTGCCCCAATCCGGCGGTCGGCGGCAGCAGTCCGGCGACCAGCGGTCGGGGCCGGGCAAGCGTGTGGATCGGTCCGAACCTCGCCCAGTCGACGTCGGCCACCACCAGTGCGGCCTCCTCCCCGCCGGCTTCGACGAGCCGACCGGCGGCCAACCGTGGGTCGAGCTCACGGATGCCGAGTTGCCGCAGATGGGCGCTGGCCGTCTCGTCCACCATGCCGCCACCGGCCCAGGGCCCCCAGGCGATGGCAGTGGCCGGTCTACCGGCAGCCCTGCGGCGTACCGCGAACGCGTCGAGGAAGGCGTTCGCGGCGGCGTACCCGGGCTGTTGGGCGCTGCCCCAGATCGCCGCGCCGGAGGTGAACAGCACGAAGGCGTCCAGCGGCAGGTGTGCGGTCAGCTCGTCCAGATGCACCGCGCCGGAGATCTTCGCCGCTCCGGCGGCGGCGAAATCGGCGACGGTGAGCTGGGTGAGCGGCCGCTGCCCGTGCAGCGTGCCGGCCGCGTGGACCACCGCGGTCAGCGGCGGTACGGCCGGCAGCCCGTCGAGCAGCCGCCGCAGTGCCGCCCGGTCGGTGACGTCGCAGGCCACGATGCTCACCTCGACGCCGAGTGCGCGGATCTCGGCGGCCAGGTCCGCAGCGCCGGCCGCCTCCGGTCCACGCCGACTGGTCAACACCAGGTGCTCGGCGCCGTGCTCGGCGAGCCACCGTGCCACGTGCCGGCCGACGCCCCCGGTGCCGCCGGTGACCAGGACCGTGCCGCGTGGTCGCCATTCGGCGGTGCCGGGGTCACGCCCGGCACGCACCATCCGACGGGCGAAGGTGGCCGCCGGCCGGATCGCGAGCTGATCCTCCGGGCCGCCGGCCCGCAGCACCGCCACGCACCGGGCGACCGCTTCCCGGTCGGGCTGGGCGGGCAGGTCGATCAGACCGCCCCAGGTGTCCGGCTGGTCGATCGCCAGTCCGACACCCAGACCCCAGATCGCCGCCTGGTGCGGGTCGGCCGGGAGGTCGAACCGGTCCACCGCTACCGCCTGACGGGTGACACACCACAGGCGTGCCTCGATCCCGGCGTCGGCCAGTGCCTGGCAGAGCAGGACGGTTCCCCGGCTGCCACCGGTCAGGGTGGGGTGTGCCGGATCGGGGTCGTTGTGCGACGCGAGCAGGCTGAGCACGCCGTGCGGCGGGGCGGCGGCGGCGAGTGTGGTGAGCCGTGCGGCCAGGCTCTCCCGGTCACCGTCACCGACCTCGACGGTACGGACTCTGACGCCGTCGGTGGCGAGTTCGGCGACGAGCGCGTCGGACCAGGGATACCCGGCCGGTACGGCGACCAGCCAGTTCTCCTGACCCGGTCCGGGCGGGTCGAGCCGGCCCGGCGGGTCCGCCACCGGCTGCCAGCGCACCCGGTAGCGCCAGGAGTCGACCGGGGTCGGCTGATCCCCGCTGCCGCCCGGCTGTGCGGCGTCGGCCGGCTGTGCGGTGCCGGCCGTCGGTGCGGTGTCCGTCGACTGTTTCCCGGCCGCCGGCCCTGCCGGTGGCTCCGTCTGCGGCGTGTACGGGGCCGGCACCCACCAGAAACGTTGCCGTTCGAACGGATACGTCGGCAGTTCGACCGGCTCCGGCGTACCCCCCAGCACCGCCGACCAGTCCGGGGTGATGCCCCGCACGTGCAGTTCGGCCACGGCCCGCTGCAGGGTTTCCGGCTCGGGCCGGCCCCGGCGCAGCAGCGGCACCACCCGGACGTCAGGACTGGCGCCCAGGCAGCCGCGCATCGGACCGGTCAGCGCCGCGTCCGGCCCGATCTCGACGAAGGTGGTCGCGCCCAGCTCACGCAGCGCGGTCACGGCGTCGGCGAACCGCACCGGCTGACGGATCTGACTCGCCCAGTACTGCGCGGTCGCCAGCTGTGCCGACGCCGGCCGACCGGTGGCGGTGGACACGACCGGCAGTTGGGGCGGACGGAGGTCGAGAGTGGCCACGGCGGCCTGGAACTCGTCGAGCACCGGGTCCATCAACGGCGAATGGAACGCGTGCGACACCCGCAGCCAGATGACCTGCCGGCCGTCGGCGGCGAGCCGCTCGGTCACGGCGGTCACCGCCTCGCGTGGGCCGGACACGACCGCCGAGTCGGGGGTGTTCACCGCGGCGATCGCCGCCCCGCCGGTGAGCAGCGGGGTCACCTCGGATTCCGGCGCCTGGACCACCGCCATCGCGCCACCGGCAGGCAGCTTCTGCATCAGCGTTCCCCGGGTGACCACCAGCCGGCACGCGTCGTCGAGGGAGAGGACCCCGGCGGTGTACGCCGCGCTGATCTCGCCGACGGAGTGGCCGGCCAGCAGTTGGGGCCGGATCCCCCAGGCGGCGAGCAGCCGGATCAGCGCCACCTCGACGGCGAAGAGCCCGGCCTGGGCGTACACCGTCTGGTTGAGCGCCTGCTCGTCGCCGCCGTCGACGACCTGACGCAGCGGCCGGGGCAGCTGGGTGTCCAGCCGGTCGCAGACGTCGTCCCATGCCTGCGCGAAGGGCGGGTAGGCGGCGGCCAACTCGCGCCCCATCGCCAGCCGCTGCGCGCCCTGGCCGGTACAGACGAACGCGAGCTTGCCCGGCGCGGCGGACCCGGTGGCCACCGAGGCCGCCGTTGACGCGCGGGCCACAGCGGTCAGCCCGTCGACCGCCGCCGCCCGGTCGGCGGCGAGCACCACCGCCCGGTGTGGCAGGGCGGCGCGACCGGTGGCGAGCGTGCCGCAGATGTCGGACAGCGCTTCGTCGCCAGCGACCACCGGCAGCAGCCGCCGGGCCTGGCTGCGCAGCGCGGCGGCGGTCCGGGCGGACAGGACCAGGGGCAGCAGCGGGCCGGCGGTGCTCGGCGGTGCCGCTGGTGACGCCGACGGTGCTTCCTCGATGATCAGGTGGGCGTTGGTGCCGCCGAAGCCGAACGACGACACGCCTGCCCGACGCGGTTGGCCGTTCACCGGCCACTTGCGGGCCTCGGTGAGCAGTTCGACGTTGCCGGCCGACCAGTCCACCTGCGGGGTCGGGCGGTCGACGTGCAGGGTCCGCGGCAGCATCGAGTGCCGCATCGCCTGTACCATCTTGATGATCCCGGCCACCCCGGCGGCCGCCTGAGGATGCCCGAGGTTGGACTTGATGGAGCCGAGCCACAACGGTTGTTCGCGGTGCTGGCCGTAGGTGGCGAGCAGGGCCTGCGCCTCGATCGGGTCACCGAGCGTGGTGCCGGTGCCGTGGGCTTCGACCACGGCGACGTCGGACTCCCGCAGCCCGGCGTCACGCAGCGCCCGGCGGATCACCCGCTGCTGCGCGGGACCGTTCGGCGCGGACATGCCGTTGGAGGCCCCGTCGGAGTTGACCGCGCTGCCACGCAGCACCGCCAGCACCGGGTGCCGGTTGCGCCGGGCGTCGGACAACCGCTCCAGCAGCAGCAACCCGGCCCCTTCGGACCACGCCGCGCCGTCGGCCGCGGCGGCGAAGGACTTGCACCGCCCGTCCGGCGCGAGTGCCCGCTGCCGGCTGAAGTCGACGAACAGCTCCGGGGTGCCCATCACCGTGACACCGCCGGCGTACGCGAGGGTGCACTCGCCCCGGCGTAGCGACCCCATCGCCTGGTGCACCGCGACCAGCGAGGACGAGCAGGCGGTGTCCACGGTGACCGCCGGTCCCTCCAACCCCAGGTTGTAGGCGATCTGACCGGACACGAGGCTGCCGGTGGGGCCGCCACCGGCGTAGTCGTGGTACATCACTCCGACGAAGACGCCGGTGGACGTGCCGGCGAGCGAGGTCGGGTCGACGCCGGCCCGCTCCGCCGTCTCCCAGGCCACCTCCAGCAGCAGCCGCCGCTGAGGGTCGGCTCGCATCGCTTCCCGAGGGCTGATGCCGAAGAACGCCGCGTCGAACTCGGCCGCGTCGTAGAGGAACCCGCCGTGGCGTACGTAGCTGCGACCCGGCTGACCCGGCTGCGGGTGGTACAGCTGCTCGACGTCCCAGCCCCGGTCCGTGGGGAACTCCCCGATCGCGTCCACCTCGTCGGCGACCAGCCGCCACAGGCCCTCAGGTGAACGCACCCCACCGGGATAGCGGCAGCCCATCGCCACGATGGCGATCGGTTCCTGGTCACGTGCCTCGGCCGCGCGCAACTGCTGTCGGGTCTGCTGTAGCTCGCTGGTGGCGCGCCGCAGGTAGTCACGCAGCTCGTCGGCGGTCGCCATGGTCACTCACCCCCGTCCAGTCACGCCGAACTCGGTGTCGAGCGCGGCGAACAGCTCCTCGTCGCTGGCGGTACCCAGGTCCGGTGCCGCCGGCTGGCCGGCCGCCCCGCTGGCACGCCAACTGCGCAGCAGCGCCTCCAACCGGTCGGTGACCGCCTCCCGGTCGCTGACGGTCCCGCTGGCCGCCGTCAGCGTGGTCGCCAGCCGGTCGACCTCGTCCAGCAGTGGTTTCACCGGGTCCGTGGACGTCTCCAACTGCTGGGCCAGGTGCCGGGCGACGGCGACGGCGGTCGGCTGGTCGAAGACCAGTGACGCCGCCAGTGACAGCCCGGTCGCCGCCGCCAGGGCGTTGCGCAGTTCGACCGCGGCGAGCGAGTCGAAGCCCATGTCCTGGAAGGCGCGGTGCGGGTCCACCGCGTCCGGCCGATCGTGCCCGAGTGCGGTGGCGACGTGCCGGGTGACCAGAGCGAGCAATTGCTCGTCGCGTTGCGCGGGCGGCAGGTGGTGCAGCCGTAGCGTCGGCCCGGATCCGGCTGCGGGAGTCGTGCTGCGACTGACCCGCCGGGTCGGGCCGGCGACGCCGCGCAGCAGGGCGGGCAGGTCGTCGGCTGCCCGCTCGCGCAGCGCGACCGGATCGATCCGCAGCGGCGCCAGGCACGGCTCGGCACCGCGCAGCGCGGCGTCGAACAGGGCGAGCGCCCGGTCCACTGGCAACGCGGGCACCCCGAGTCGGTCCAGCCGTTGGCGGGCCGGCTCGTCGAGGCCGCCCGCCATGCCGGCCGGACCCGCCCAGGCTCCCCAGGCCAACGCCAACGCGGAAAGGCCGGTGGCCCGCCGGTGGGCGGCGAGGGCGTCGAGGAAGACGTTGGCGGCGGCATAGCCGCTCTGCCCCGCCGGCAGGACCAGGCCGCCGGCGGAGGAGAACAGGACGAACGCGGCCAGCTCGCGGTCACGGGTCAGTTCGTGCAGGTGCCACGCGGCATCTACTTTGGGGCGTAGGACCACGTCGACCTGGTCGGGTCGTTGGGTGACGATCAGCCCGCCGTCGGCGACTCCGGCGGCGTGCACCACCGCGCTCAGCGGGTGCGCGTCGGGAACACTGGCGAGCAGGGTGGCGAGCTCATCCCGATCGGCGGTGTCACAGGCGACCAGCCGTACCTGCGCGCCGAGCGCGGTGAGGTCGGCCCGCAGCTGCTGGGCACCCGCGGCCGCAGGTCCGCGTCGACTGGCCAGCAGCAACCGGCGTACGCCATGTTCGGTGACCAGGTGCCGGGCCAGCAGGGCGCCGAGCCCTCCGGTACCTCCGGTGACCAGGACGGTGCCGGCGCCGAACGCCGGCTGGCGCCCGTGCCCGGTGGGCACTTCCACCCGGCGCAGGCGAGGTACCCACGCCGCACCGGAGCGCAGCGCCACCTCGGGTTCGCCGGCGCTCGCTGCGGCGGCGACCTCCGCCATGGTCGTGGTGTCGTCGACGTCGACCAGGCAGAACCGTCCGGGATGTTCGGCGGCGGCGGCCCGGACCAGGCCCCAGAGTGGAGCGGCCACCATGTCCAGGTCCGTGTCGGCGGCCGCAGCAGCAGCCGTTGCCGTTGCCGGTTCGACCATGGCCGCTTCGCGGGTCACGACCGCGAGCCGGGAGGCGGCGAACCGCTCGTCGGCGAGCCAGGTGCGCAGGTCGGTGAGCACCTGGTGGATCAGCTCGCGGACAGCGGCTGGCACGTCGGGCACCGCCGGCGCATCGGCGTAGCGCAGCACGACCTGTGGTACCGGTCGACCGTCGTCCAGTGCGGCCGACAGCGCCGCCAGGTCGGTGACGTGCACCGCCGTCCCGGACGCGTCGACCGGTCCGGTCGCGGGCCCTCCGACGGTCACCGCGGGCGGTGCGGTCGCGGCGTCGAGCGTGAGACGGTCCCAGCCGATGCGGTACAGGGCCCCGGTCGTGGAGTCCACTTCGGCGGTGTCGACCGACGTGGGCCGGGCGAGCAGCGAGCCGACGGTGAGCACCGGTTCGCCGTCGGCGGCGGTGAGGGTGACGGACAGGGAACCGTCGGCCAGGTGCCGTACCCGGGCCTGCGCTGCGGCCGCCCCCGCCGTGTGCAACGCGACGTTGGTCCAGGCGAACGGCAGCCAGGCGTGGCCGTCGCCGGGCGCACCCCGCTCACCGGCTATCGCCGCGTGCAGGGCGCTGTCGAGCAGGGCGGGGTGGATCCCGAACCGGGTCGCGTCGGTGTGCTCGTGTTCGGGCACGGCGACCTCGGCGAACACCTCGTCGTCACGACGCCACGCGGCACGTGTCGCGCGGAACGCCGGCCCGTACTCGTAGCCGAGGTCGGCGAGTTCGTCGTACAGCTCGTCGACGGGCACGGTGCTGGCGCCGGCCGGCGGCCACGGAGCCCGCGGCCCGGTTGCGGCCAGGTTGGCAGCGCCGAGCAGGCCGCTGGCGTGGCGCTGCCATGGCTGGTCGGCCGCGTCGGTACGGGAGTACACCGCGACGGGGCGCCGGCCGGACTCGTCGAGGGCCCGGACGACGACGTGGACGGCGACCGTGCCGTGCTCAGGCAGCACCAGCGGACGTTCGCAGATCAGCTCGTCGATTCCGCTGGTTCCCGCCTGGTCACCGGCCCGGATGGCGAGCTCGACGAAGGCGGTGCCGGGCACCAGGACCCGACCGTGCACCACGTGGTCGGCCAGCCAGGGTTGCGCGTCGACGCTGAGGCGGCCGGTGAGATGGATCTCGCCGGAGTCGGGGGATTCGACGAGTGCCCCGATCATGGGATGTCCGGCGCCGGTGAGGCCGGCCGCGGCGAGGGTGTCGGTCAGCGGGAGCCGCCAGAAGCGTTCATGCTGGAACTCGCGGGTGGCCACCGCAGCGGTGTCGGCGGGGCTGTCGGGCGCCTGTTCCAGGATCACGTGGGCGTTGGTGCCGCTGAAGCCGAACGACGACACCCCGGCCCGACGCGGCCCACCCCTGTCCGGCCACGGCCGCGCCATGGTCAACAGCCGCACCCCACCCGACGACCAGTCCACATGCGATGACGGCTCCGACACATGCAACGACCGCGGCAGCACCCCCGCCCGCAACGCCATCACCATCTTGATCACACCGCCCACACCCGCCGCCGCCTGCGCATGACCGATGTTCGACTTCAACGACCCCAACCACAACGGACGATCCGCGTCCCGACCCCGCCCGTACGTCGCCAACAACGCCTGCGCCTCGATCGGATCCCCCAACCGGGTGCCCGTACCGTGCGCCTCCACCACATCGACGTCCACCGTCGACAACCCCGCCGCCGTCAACGCCTGCCGGATCACCCGCTGCTGCGCCGGACCGTTGGGCGCGGACATCCCGCTGCTGGCACCGTCCGAACCGGTCGCGCTGCCGCGCACCACCGCGAGGATCCGTCGACCGTTGCGCTGGGCGTCGCAGAGCCGTTCGACGGCGAGGACGCCGACCCCCTCGGCCCAGCCGGTGCCGTCGGCGTCGTCGGAGAACGGTTTGCACCGCCCGTCCGGCGCCAACCCACGCTGCCGACTGAAGTCGACGAAGACCTCCGGGGTGGACATCACCGTCACCCCGCCGGCCAGGGCCAGCTCGCACTCACCCGAACGCAACGCGTTGACCGCCAGATGCAACGCCACCAACGACGACGAACACGCCGTGTCCACCGCGACCGCCGGCCCCTCCAGACCCAGGTGGTACGCCACCCGACCGGAGACCGCGCTGCCCAGCCCGCTGCTTTCGGGGTAGTCGTGGTGCATCACCCCGGCGTAGACACCGGTACGACTACCCGCCAACGACGCCGGCTCCACCCCCGCCCGCCGCAACGCCTCCCACGACACCTCAAGAAACAACCGCTGCTGCGGATCCATCTCCCGCGCCTCACGCGGACCCACCCCGAAGAACCCCGCATCGAACCCCGCCGCGTCATACAGGAACCCACCACGACGCACATACGACCGCCCCACCCGACCCGGCCGAGGATCGAACAACGCCTCCGTGTCCCACCCCCGGTCCACCGGAAACTCACCAGTCGCATCCCCCTCACCCACCACCAGATCCCACAACCCCTCCGGCGAGACCACCCCACCGGGGAACCGGCACGCCATCCCCACGATCGCGATCGGTTCCCGGTCCCGCTGCTCGGCCGCGTCCAGCCGCCGACGCGTCTCCTTGAGCTCGGCGGTGGCGCGACGCAGATAGTCGAGCAACCGCGAATCATCGGCGGCCATCGCCGTCTCCCTTCGCCCGTGCCCCGGCGATCTCCTCGACGTCGGGCACGATGTCGCGCGGGCTGGGCGTGGCGAGCATCTCCTTGCGCAACTGCGTGGCGGCGTCGGTGAACGACGGCTCGTCGAGCACTCTGGCGAGCTGGGCCACGAGATTGCCGGGTTCGGCGACCAGCGCCGCGCCCCGGGCCGCCATCTCGCGCATGATGCCGGCCTCGCCCCAGATGTTCCC